>JANOPS010000126.1:0-24065 GCA_031421995.1 Gemmatimonadaceae bacterium | reverse complement strand
CGCGCCGCTCTCCCACTTCCAGATCGTGGGGCTCGACGCTCGGTTCCGCCATGGGCGCTGGGGACGCGTCTCGACTGACCAACCGTAGCTGAACGCGCTTCCGTTGTT
The DNA here is from genome assembly GCA_031421995.1 of Gemmatimonadaceae bacterium. Lineage (GTDB taxonomy): Bacteria > Gemmatimonadota > Gemmatimonadetes > Gemmatimonadales > Gemmatimonadaceae > Gemmatimonas. The sequence goes on along the minus strand of JANOPS010000126.1, from coordinate 23,957 downwards.
TGAGCGCATTGAGCGACAGATTCATCGCGATGCCCCAACGAGGAGACCCTATGCGTGCAGGCCAGTTTCCAGGCGGTCGCCATTTCACGACCAGCGCCATCACCATCCTGATCGCGGCGTGCGTCATAGCGGCGTGTGCCAACTCCGGCGACTCCGTGAGCCCCGGCACCCCGACCAGTGCTGGCACGTCGACGCAGCCGGGGCTTGTGGCTGCCAAATGGGGCACGAACGTGGCCTTCTCGTTCGGCACGAGCACCATGCGCTACCGCTCGAACGGCATCCCCAATCACTCGCGTCAGGCGCAGTACGCGCTGCCGAACCCCGGTGTGCGCATACCGACCGCGACAACGGCGTATGCGGGCACCGATCCCACGGTCGCCCAATCCTATGACTTTCAGATCCCACTCGTGCCGACAAAGGCCGCCTCGCCAACCTCCACCAGCCTCGGCACGATTGGCGTGATGATCTCGGGTGCAGCGCTGTTCAATCCGTACGAGGGCGACGGGGTGACCGTTGCCATGGCGTCGAACTTCACCGTAAAAAATGCCGCCGGGGCCAACGTGGCGTTCCTTGATACCTGCAATGGTCATCCAACGCCCATGGGCTCGTATCACTACCACGCGCTGCCGCCGTGCGTGACCGCGATGGTTGATACCACTGGCGGCCCGTCGCACATCATTGGCGTGGCCTTTGACGGGTATCTGATCTATGGCGACCGTGACATCAGCGGACGTCAGCTCACCGCGTCGCAGCTGGATCAGTGCAGTGGGATCACGAGTGCGACGCCGGAGTTCCCGCTGGGGATTTATCACTACGTCTTGCTGAACACGAACAATGCGGCGTCGTCCATTCGCTGCTTTACCGGCACGCTGACCGCGTCGGCGTCCGCGTCATTCTCCACGGCGATGAAGGGCATGCACCCCTGAAGGTCCGTTCCCGTCCGTACTTCTCACTCCCTCGTGTATCCACATCACACCCGCCTCCCTACACACCGTCATGTCACTGGCACTGCCGCGCGGTTGCTCGCCCAAGCGCCTTGAGGTAGCATCGGGTGACGATCCCGTCGCCTCGGCCCAACGCCTTCGACGGTCATGACCGCTGGCCGACCGAACCTTCATCCGACAGTCACACATGAAAGACGTGTATTGGGCGCTCGGTGTCGCCACCATCGGTGCCGTGATCTATCACGCTGGCCAGAAGGCCATGGCGGCCGACGTGAACCCCATGGTGTTGCTGATCGGTGTCTACGGGATCGCCATTCTGCTGGCGGTCATCGCGATCCCGTTCTTCCGCGCGCCAGCGCAGAGCGACAGCGTGCGCGACATGTTGAGTTGGCCTGTGGTGGCAGTTGGGATTGGCGTCATCCTGATCGAAGGCGGATTCTTGATGGCGTATCGGGCGGGTGGCTCGCTGCAATGGTCCGGCGTGGCCGTGAACGGACTCGCCGCGGTGGTGCTGGTTCCCATCGCCGTGATCGCGTTTCGCGAGCCGTTCTCCCTCACGCGATTGGTGGGGGTGGTGGTCACGCTCGTCGGCATGCTGTTGATGGCCCGCAAGTAGTCGCGGCAATCGTCCTCGTCCCCGTCGCTGCGGAGCGACGGAGGCCTTCGTCGGCACTCGACGGTGCTATGGCTGAGCAACGCCGCCCGCATCGCCCGTAACCGGTTGCGAAGCGAGCCGTACCTCCCTAATGTCTCAGATCTCGACCGCGCGGCGCGGTCGTCTCACACTCTGAGGATTCTGTGCACATTCGACGCATTCTTGCCAGGCTCACGCGCTCTGGCATTCGGCCGCTCACGGCGTTGGTCGCGGCTGCGCTGACGGTTTTTCCGCTGTTCCACCTCCGCGCGCAGGCGATGGGCACCGTCTCGGGTCGTGTCACCGATACCGACAACGCGCAGCCGATCGAGGCCGCGCAGGTGTCGATTGACGGCACGACCCTGGGCCGAGCGACCGGCGCTGACGGCCGATTCGTGATCACGGGCGTCCCAGCCGGCCCGCACACCATCGTGGTGCGTCGTGTTGGATACGTTCGGCAGACGCGCACCATCACCGTGACGAGCGGCGGTACCGTGACGGCAGACTTCGTGCTGGCCAAGAGCACCGTGTCGCTGGCCGGCGTTGTGGTGACGGCCACCGGTGAGGAGCGCAAGAAGGAGGTCGGCAACGCCATCACGTCGGTCGGCTCCGAGGAGTTTTCGCGCGGTGCCGTGGCCACCACCCAACAGATCCTGCAAGGCCGTTCGACCGGCGTGACCGTGCTCGGCAATTCCGGACAGCCGGGGGCTGGTGGCAATATTCGTTTGCGCGGCGTGAACAGCATCACGCAGGGTAATCGGCCCATCATCTATGTCGATGGCGTTCGAATCTTCAACGGCAATTCGCCCACCGGCGTGTCGTCGCGTCAATCCGTTTCCCCGCTGAACGACATTCCTGCGGCAGATATTGATCGCATCGAAATCGTGAAGGGCCCCGCCGCCACCACGTTGTATGGAACAGAAGCCTCCGGCGGCGTGATTCAGATTTTCACCAAGCGTGGCCGTGAAGGCCCGGCTGTCTGGACGCTGGAAGCGGCTGGTGGTCTGAACAGCATGGGCGAGTTTGGCCCGCGCACGGACCCCACGCGGTTGTTCCTGCGTGAGTGCCGTGGCCCGAACATGGTGGACATCAACGGCGTGGCCTTTGAAGACGCCACCTGCCCCGCCAGCGGCACGTGGCTCAAGAACGGCGCCATCGGTCGGTACTCGCTGGGCGTGCGCGGCGCCGGCGGCGGCGTGAACTACGCGGTGTCCGGCAATCTGGAAAGCGAAGATGGCGTACTGCGCCGCGGAAGCAACGAGACGGGCGGTGTGCGTGCCAATCTCGGCTTCTCCCCGCGCAAAGGCTTGACGCTGGCCATCAACACCTCGTATCAACGTCGCAGCACCGAAATGGCGTCAGATGGAAACAGTGCCGATGCCGTGTTGCTCAACATCTCGCGCGGCCCGAATTCCAACTTTCGTGGCGCTGGCTGCAGCACGACGACGATTACCTGCGTGATCAACGATACGCTGTTCTGGAAGCAGAACACGATCGCCGGCAATCACTTCATCACGGGCGGCACGGTCACTTGGAATCCGACCGACGCATTGTCCAACCGGTTGTCCGTTGGTTTTGACTACAACAACACCGACCAACGGACGGTCAATCCGTTCGGATACCTCCGCACCCCGACGGGCCAGTACTTCCAGACGCTGTGGGCGCGGTCGCTGATCTCGGTCGACTACGCCAGCTCACTCAAGTACTCGATCGGCAAGAAGTTCTCGGCGACGACATCGATCGGCGGTCAGGTGTTTGACAGCCGTCTCAACTCGACCGACCTACAGACCGACAACTTCTCCGGTCCCGGCACGCCAACACTGATCTCCGGTTCGTTGCGTCAGATCACCGATGTGAACGAACAGCGGGTCATCAATGCCGGTCTGTTCGCTCAGCAATTGATTGGCTGGCGGGATGTGCTGTTTCTGACCGCGGGCGTCCGCGTTGACGGCAACAGCGCGTTCGGCCAGAGCTTTGGACTGCAGCAGTACCCGAAGGTCAGCGCATCGTATGTTGTGTCTGACGAAAGTTTCTGGTCGCAAAAGTGGATAGAGACGCTGAAGCTGCGTGCGGCATTCGGTGAGTCCGGCAAGGCACCCGGTGCATTTGACGCCACGCGCACGTGGAACCCCATTGCCGCCGAAGGCGGACTGTCGGGCTTCACACCTGGCCAGCTTGGCAATCCGAACCTCGGCCCGGAGCGCACGCGTGAGACCGAGGCTGGCTTCGACGCCAGCCTGCTTGCCGGTCGCGTGGGGCTCGTGTACACGTGGTTCAAGCAGCGCACGAACGACGCGATCATCAACGTGGCGTACCCGCCGTCGCAGGGCTTCTCCAGCAATCAGCCGGAGAACGTTGGCACGTTGCAGAATACCGGCATGGAGCTGCAGCTCACCGGGAACGTGCAACCGGTGCGTTGGGCCGAGCTCACGGCACGATTGCAGTACACGCGCGTGCGCAGCAAGGCAGTGGACCTTGGTGGTAACCTGATCACGATCGACGCGCTGTCGCGCAGCTACGTGCAGGAGGGGCTGCCGGCACCGTCTTACATTGGTGTGAGGGTGCGCAACCCAACCGAGTTCGCGGCGCCGGTGGTGGATTCGTCGCAGTTCCTGGGCGCCACCTTCCCGGACCAGATCATCAACCCGTCGCTGACCGTGACGCTCTTCAAGCGCCTCACCCTTGAAGGTGTTGGTGAGTTTCAGCGCGGCGGTCATTTGCTGAACGCGATTGCGTTCCAGAATGCCGGCCTGAGGATTTGGCAGCCGTGCTTTGTGGCACAACGCGCACTGATCGCGGCGGCGGCGGGTGACGCCTCCCAGCTGGCGACCGTCAACGCAGGCGATCGCGCGAAGTGCTCGATCACCGCGGCGGAGCGCGACTACAGCTACTTCGTGGAGAACTCCGACTTCTTCAAGCTGCGCAGTCTTTCCGTCGCGTATGATGTGCCGGCGGGATTGGTGCCCGGCGCCAAGAACCTCACGGTGCAACTCACCGGGCGGAACCTCTTCGTCCAGACCGACTACACGGGCTCTGATCCGGAGTCGGCCGACCAGCGCACGAGCACCTTCTCGCGGCGCGACTACTACAACATCCCTCCATACCGCACGTTCCTCTTCAGCGTGAGGACGACTTTCTAATGCCTACTCCACAGATGCTACTCAGAGCGCGACGCACGACGGGAATCGCCGCCGTCAGTCTGACGGCCACGTTCGCCGGCGCATGCGATTTCAAGGTCACCAACCCCGGCCCATTGCTGGATGAGGATCTCAACACACCCAGCGCCATGCCGGCGCTGGTCAACGGCATGGGTGGTGATCTCTCGAATGCCATCGGAAACTACATCACGCGCGGCGCCTTGGCCGGCCTCGAGCTCGTGCATTCGGGCAACTTCGCTGCAGAGCGGCGGTTTAACGTAGGCACGATCGGGCCCGAGGATGTGAACGGTGATTGGGCGCGCATGCAAACCGCGCGCTTCGTGGCGGAAAGCGGCTTGGAGCGTATGAAGACCGTGCTTGGCGCGGGATTCGAGACCAATGCCATTACCCCGCGCGCCTATCTCTACGCCGGCTTCGCCAACCGATTCCTCGGCGAGAACGTCTGCGAGGCGGTGATCAACGGCAGTGCGCGACAGCCGAGCAACGTGCACTTTGTGCGGGCGGAGAGTCTGTTCACGCGCGCGCTCACGCTCGCGACGACGCTCAACAACACGGCGTTGGTGAATGCGGCACTGGGGGGCCGTGCGCAAGTGCGTGCGTGGCAGGGCCGGTGGACCGAAGCCGCGGCAGATGCGGCGCTGGTGCCGGTGGCGTTCCGCCACAATGCCGTCTTCTCCACCAACACCACGCGTGAGAATCTCGATCTTGCCGTGCAGACGATCAATCGTCGTGAAGTGACGGTGTGGAATACGTCATGGGTTGCCGATCGCGATACGCGTGTGGCGTACGACACCGTACGCACGGGCACAACACTCACCCGAGGTCAGGACGGCACCACGATCTTCTTCCGGCAGCGCAAGTATCTCACGATTGGCGATGCGGTGGCACTGGTCCGTGGAACCGAGATGCTGCTGCTCCGTGCAGAAGCGGCGCTGCGTGCCAATGATTTCGCCGCGGCGATGACGCTGATCAATCAGGGGCGTGCGTCGTCTTCGCTGCCGGCACTCACGGCCGCCACGCTCGATCAGGCGTGGACCATTCTGCAACGTGAGCGTGGCGCCGTGTTGTGGCTGGAAGGGCGCCGATTGTGGGACCTTCGGCGGTGGCTTGCTGAGAACCGGAACACGTCGTTGCAAGGGCGCGGCACGTGTGTGCCGATCAGCCAGGAAGAGTTGGCGGTGAATCAGAACCTCAGGTAGGTCAGGATCCTACCCGCAGGGCCCGGTCGCCACATCGCGATCGGGCCCTGTGTATTTCTCGGAGGGTTTTTGAACGTTTTTGGGAGACGGTCAGCCCGCACTCTTGCGCCTGCCCGGCCGCATCCTAGCTTCGCCAGTATGCCTCCTTCGATTCGGTATACGCGGCGAGCACTGCTCTCGTGTGGCCTTTCGCTCGTCAGCGCTGCGTGCGCGCGCTCGACGCCTCCGCAATCCGGCGTTGCTGCCGCAGCAGCGCCTCGGCCCATGCTGGCTGCAGCCGGCCGCCTCACGCTTCCCGAACGGCTCGATGACAGCACCTTCTGGAGCATGGCGCAATCGTTCTCCGAGCCCGGCGGCTACTTCCGCTCGGAGAATTTCGTCTCGAACGAAATGGCGCTGCAGCATGTCATCGCCTCGCTGGAGGCTGCGGCACCTGCCGGTGGCGTCTACGTCGGCGTTGGGCCGGAACAGAACTTCACCTACCTCGCGTCGCTGCGTCCGCGGATCGCCTTTATTGTCGATATTCGTCGACAGAATCTGCTGCAGCATTTGTGGTACAAGGCCGTCTTTGAACTGTCGGCGACCCGTGCGCAATTTCTGTCGCGACTCTTCGCACGCCCAAGCATGGCCACTGCCGGGCGTGAGCTGTCCGCTGACTCGCTCATGTCCGTGCTGGATCGCACGCCGGTGGATTGGGCCATGTTTCGGCAGACCTTTGACGAGGTGCGCAGACTGTTGGTGGTCTCGCATCGGTTCACCCTCGACTCCAGTGACCTTGAGACGCTACGCTACGTGGACAGCGTGTTTGTTGCCTCTGGGCCAACGCTTAATTATTCGTCGGGCAGTTCGAACGGTGGCGGCTTTGGCCGCGGCGGATTTCGCGGCATGCCGAGTTTTGCGCAGATTGCGGCGGCGAGCGATCAAGGTGGTGTGAATCGCGGGTTTCTGGGCAGCGACTCGTTGTACGGCGTGGTGCGTGCGATGCAACAGCGCAATTTGGTGGTGCCCGTCGTTGGCAACTTTGCGGGTCCGAAAGCGTTGCGTGCGGTGGGTGAGTGGACGCGCGCGCGCGGGGCACGCATCAACGTGTTCTACACCAGCAACGTCGAGCAGTATCTGTTTGGCGACATGATCTGGGACCGGTTTTACGCGAATGTGGGCACGATGCCGCTCGATTCGACGAGTCGGTTTATCCGATCGGTCACGAGTCGGCAGTTTGGTGGTGGGGCCGGTGGTGGGTTTCTGATGTCGCAGCTGACGTCGTCGATTCAAGAGGTGGTGCGGTCGGCCGAGTCGGGCGCGGTCCGCTCGTACTACGACGTGATCAGTCTGTCGCGGCCGTGAGGGCGCTGCCCTGACGGTGCTGGACGGGCACGGGGAACGGGCGCCGGTTCCCTTTTTGCTATTGCGAGTTAATTTTAATTATCATGTTTTCGACCTTCCGATTCCCTTTCGGGACGTGGACCGCCACGCTGCTGGCGGTCTCGCTCGTTTCGGCTTTGCCGCTGCTGGTGACGCTGCTGATGGCCCGCCAAGAGGCCCTGCTAAAGCGGTGGCTGCCGCAGCTGACCGCGTTTGGCGCCGGTGCGGTGCTGGGGGCGGCTCTTGGGCACCTGATTCCTGAAGCGCTCAAGATGGGGCAGTCTCCGGCGACCGTGGCCATGGGGGTTGTCGCGGGCCTGGTGACCTTCTGGGCGATCGAACGGGCGTTGGCTGGCCATGATCATGCGCACGCGCACGGGGTGCCGCTTGGCGCCCCGTCGGCCCATGAGAGCGACGACAGCGAGGCGTCCTGCGTGCATCTGCATCCCACGCCGGCAGGTGGTCAGGCCGCGCACGCGTCGCGCGCGTTGGCGCCGATGGCCTTCATCGGGGATGCCCTGCACAACTTCATTGACGGGTCGTTGATTGCTGCCGGGTTTTTGGCTGACCCCTCGGTGGGGGTGTTGACGCTCATTGCGGTCGGGCTGCACGAGCTCCCGCGCGAAGTGGGGACCTTCAGCCTCTTTGTGCACGGCGGCATCCGACCGATGCGGGCGGTGCTGTACAACGTGATCACGGCGGTAATCGCGATGGTCGGCGCGTCGGTCACCCTGGTGATTGGGGCCCGCTTCGCGGCGCTGACGATGCTGCTGGTCCCGTTTGCGGCTGGCACGTATCTCTATATTGCGCAGGCAGTTGGCCGGGCGGCGTTGCATGACAGCCACCGGGATGCGGCGCATTGGGCGCGGTTGGCGTGGACTGCGGCGGGGACGGTGCTGATGCTGGGATTGGTGAAGTAACCCTTGAACTTCGCTCCACAGTAGGTCATTTATTCAGGCTCTACTTCCTCGACGGTATCATTTTCTCGCCGTCAGAGGTTCGCCCTTGCGACTCGTCAACAGGGCACTTCCAAGGACGCGTCCCCGTCGGCAATGGGAGCGCATGCAGGAGTTATCGATGGCAAAGGACGGAATTCACCCGCCGTATCATCCGGTGGTGTTTAAAGACTCGTCGACGGGCGCGACGATCATCACCCGCTCGACCATGACGAGCGAACAGAAGATCAAGATGGACGACGGACACGAGTATCCGCTCATCCTGCTTGAAATCACAAGCGACTCGCACCCGTTCTACACGGGCACGCAGCGCCTGATCGACACGCAGGGCCGCGTCGACAAGTTCAAGAAGCGCTACAACCGCTAAGCGCTGTACGCGTCGATGTTGTGAATCCCGCTCACCGGTTATTCGGTGAGCGGGATTCTGCTTTTCGTGGGGTCGCCGACGCAGATCGCCCCGTTTGAGGCGCCGCCGAGTGGAGATCGTTACTCACCCGGCGGCGCGGTCCCGGTCAGTACCGCCGTCACGAGCAACACCAGCGTCGCGAGTATGACCTCCGCGCGAACGCCTGCGGCCGTCGGCACCCCTCGCTCGGCCACCTGCGACCGATGTCGCGCGCCCATCGCCAGAATGATCAGCACGAGCACGGTCTTTCCGGCCAGCAAGCGACCGTAGTCGCTGGTCATGATCGTGCTCACGATCGTGCTCACGTCGGCGGCGCCCAAGCGACGGAATGCGCCGCCGACGCCGGCGAACACGCTCAGTGGCGCGGCAATGACGGCCGCGCGACTGAAACGGTCCCACGTACTCGGCGCGGCGTCGCGTCCGATGCAGAGCAAGGTGCCGATCCAGACACCAAGACTGATCACGTGCACCGTGTCCAACGCGCGCGCAAGCACGGGCATCTCGTCTGCGGCGGCATGCCCTACCCCGCTCATCGAGACAGCGAACGCGACCAGCAACAGCATGCGAATCGGGAGCGCTGCGCGAACTGCCGTGGCAAGCGCTCCACAGAGTGCAGACGCGGCCATGGCGGACCAACCGGCCCCCCACGTGGTCTGTCGGAGCAGCATCGCCAAATCGCTGCGCGTGGGGAGGAGTTCCAGCGCCACACACTGCGTCACCAGCATGACCAGCAGTGACACGAAGACGGCGAGCCATGCGCGCATCGCCCATCGCCGACGCGCGTTGATGACTCGCGTCGTGTCGGAGAGTGCACCCGACGCGAGCGCCGCAGATGCCTCGCGAGATGCCTCGCGAGAAAACCACTCCGCGCCACAGGTGCCGATCGCCACTAGCACGCCGACGTACATCAGGACGCGTGCGCCCGCCGCCGCCGTCATCACGGCGTGTGCCTACATGGGGCTGCCGCTTGGCCTTGCCGGACGCGCTGTGTCATCTACGCAAAGTGCGCCGGCCTGCGGGCTGGAGCAAGTCGAACCCTGACGTCGCGCGGAGGGCTCCTCGGGATTGGGCGACAGCGCGTAGATTTCTTCGGGATGCCTCACCATTCCCTTTCTGCGAATCCGTCCATGTCGCCTTCAATCGTGTCGTCGGTCGTTCGATTCGTTCCGTTCGTTCGATGCATTCCAGTGCTGACCCTCGTGCTCGCTGGCGCCTGCTCGGGCCGAGCCGTGGTCGCGCCTGCTCCAACGCCTGCCACCATGCCGGTGACAGTCAATCCGCCGGTGACCGTTACGGCGACTGCGCCGTCGGCGCAGCCGCAGGCCGTCAAGCCGAAGACGGACTATGCGCGGCCGGATTGGCATCGCATGGATCTGGAGCGCGATGGGGTGTTGGGTGTGGGCTCTGACCGTGCGTTGCAGGAGCTCTTGGCCAATCGTCCGCCAGCACGCAAGGTCATTGTCGCCGTGATCGACGGCGGCGTGGATACGGCGCACACGCTCCTCGCCAGCAACGTGTGGCGCAATCCGCGCGAGGTCGCGGGCAACGGGAAAGACGATGATGGCAACGGTTTCGTCGACGACGTGTTCGGCTGGAACGTGGCAACCGATCGCAGCGGCGCGTCGTTTCAATTCGATACGTTCGAGCTGACGCGACTGTACGCGGCGTGCCGCGGGTTGACGGCGGGTACGGGCCTTGCGCGCCCAGACCAAAACACGTGCACGGCAGTTGCCCAAAATTACCGCGCCAAAGTGCAGGAGATCAAACAGACGCGTGATCAGATTTCTGGCATCAGCGGCATGCTGGAGCAAGTGACCGCCGCGCTCAAGAGCGCGATGGCGCCAAAGCCGATCACGCGGGCCACCGTCACTGCCTTTGCGCCCACGTCGTCATCGTTGACTCAGGCGAAACAGCTGTGGCTCGAACTGGACGGGCAGGGATTGTCGGCTGAGGAAATCACCAAGGCAAATGCCGCCTACGCGGGGCAGTACCGCTACGGATTGGATACGATGTATTCGCCGCGTACCGCAGGCACCGTCCCGTCGACTGGCGCGAGTAAAGGGAATCGTGACGTCACCGGTCCCGATGCCTCTCACGGGACACATGTCGCCGGCATTATCGGTGCGACGCGGACCGCGGGACAGGAGGTGCAAGGGATCGCGCCGTCGGTGGCGATCATGTCAGTGCGCGCGGTGCCCGACGGCGATGAACGCGATCCCGATGTGGCGACGGCAATTCGTTATGCGGTAGACAACGGCGCGCAGATCATCAACATGAGTTTCGGGAAGGACTATTCGCCGAACAAGCCTGATGTTGATGCGGCGGTCGCTTATGCAGAATCGAAGGGCGTGTTGTTGGTGCACGCCGCCGGCAATGATGGGAAGAGTCTGGAAACGGAACCCTCGTTCCCCAGTGCCAAGTTGCAGTCTGGTGCCACGGCATCCAACTGGTTGGAGATCGGTGCGACGTCGTGGAAAGGGATGCCGTCGCTGGCGGCGGAGTTTTCAAACTTCGGGAGCGCCCGGGTGGATATGTTCGCGCCGGGCGTGGATATCCTCTCCACCTTACCCGGTGGCGCCACCGGTCGCGAGAGCGGCACCAGTATGGCGGCGCCGGTCGTGTCCGGGGTGGCGGCGTTGCTGATGTCGTATTTTCCGGAGCTGACCGCAGTTGAGGTCAAGCGCATCCTGCTCGAGTCCGTGCGAAAGCTTCCTGACGTGGACGTTGCGAAGCCCGGGGACGGCAATGCACGCGTGAAGTTCGGCACCTTGTCCCGCACTGGTGGCGTGATCGATGCCTACGCCGCGGTGAAACTGGCGTTGTCGCGGCGGGCCGTGACGCCGTAGCATCCCACGTTGGATACTGGAGACATCATGGATCGTTCTCGTCCACTCTTTCGTGCATGCTTCCGTGGCGCCTGCGCGACCTTGGCGCTGACTTCATCCGGCGTACAGGCCCAAGACGCGCGCGCGGCCGCGGATCCGGCCGCTATCGCACGCGTCTCTGCACAGTACGTGAAGCGCGAAGTGACCATCCCGATGCGGGATGGCACGAAGCTGTTTACCGCGATCTATACGCCGCGTGATACGACGAAGGTGGTGCCCGTTTTGCTGATGCGGACGCCGTATGGCGTGGCTCCCTACGGCAACGACGCCTACCCGACACAACTCGGTCCGTTCGCTGGCATGGAGAGCGAAGGCTGGATCTTTGTGAACCAGGACGTGCGCGGCCGCTACATGAGTGCGGGCACGTTTTCCTTCATGACGCCCCACACCGGACCGAACCGACGACCGGGTGATCTCGACGAATCCACCGACACCTATGATACGATCGAGTGGATTCTCAAGAACGTGCCGCACCACAACGGACGCGTGGGCACGTGGGGCAACTCGGCGCCCGGGTTTTTCGTGGCGGCTGGGATGTTGGACGCACATCCGGCACACGTGCTGGCGTATCCGTCTGCTCCGATGATCGACTGGTGGCTTGGCGATGATCGACACATGAACGGGCTCTTCAAGTTGTCGCAGACCTACAACTTCATGCGCAACTTCGATCAGCCGCGCAGCGGCCCGATCACACGCTACCCGGCTGGCCCCGCGTCGGGCACGACCGACGGCTACGCATGGCATCTCAACGTTGGTGCGTTCTCCAACTACGGAGCGGGCCCGCTACAGAATCGTATCGCCTTCTGGGACTCGATCACGGTGCACGCCGACTACGATGCGTTTTGGAAAGCGCGGTCGATCTGGCGCCATGTCAAGAACGTGAAACCAACCGTTCTGCTCGTGGGTGGATGGTACGACGTCGAAGATCCGTACGGCATGTTGCGGCTGAATCGCAGCCTGCAAGACGAGAGCAAAGCCACCAAGCAGATGCTGGTCGTTGGTCCATGGTCGCATGGAGGCTGGAATCGTGGTGACTTTCCGAGCTTCGGCGCCTTCACGAACGGCGGTGCGACGGGTCGCTTTTTTCGCGATTCGATCGGCATGCCGACGTTTCGGTGCACGCTGAAGGACGAGTGTCGCGGGCCTGCGTTCGGTGGGGCGCTGATGTTCGAAGCTGGTGCGAATCGCTGGCGACGGTTTGAGGCGTGGCCCCCAAAGACGGCAGTCACGCGAGACGTGTTTCTTCGGGAGAATGGACGCGCGGCGTTTGAGAAGCCCGCCGCTGGCGCCTTTGCCGATCGGTATGTCAGCGATCCGGCGAAGCCGGTGCCCTACACGATGGGGTTGACCTTCGGCTTCAACGCGGCGTACCCCACCGAAGACCAGCGCTTCGCATCGCGTCGACCGGACGTGCTCGTCTATCGCACCGACATCCTGACGGAGGATCTCACGGTGGCGGGTCCGATTTCCGCGCTGCTGCACATCGCGAGCACGGGAACGGACGCCGACTTTGTGGTGAAGCTGGTTGATCAGTATCCGGACGATGCGGCGCCTGAGCTAGAAGGCGGTCCGCGCCTTGATGCCTACGAACGGCTGGTGCGGCCCGGCGCGGCGCGGGCCCGCTGGCGGAACGGATACGAGCGCAGCGTACCGCTGGTCGCGAACGCCCCCGACACCATCCGCGTGCCGCTTGATGATGTCTTTCACACCTTCAAGAAAGGACATCGCCTCGTGATACAGGTACAGAGCACGTGGTATCCCGCGGTCGATCGCAATCCGCAGCGCTTTGTGCCCAACATCTACAAAGCGACCAACGCACACTTTCGCACTGCGACCATGACCGTGTTCCGATCTGCCGCTCGCCCCTCACACCTTACCTTGAGCATTCTCCCATGAGCCGACTCGCGTGGTTTCGTGCGCGCCTCGCACGCGTTGCAATCGTCACGGTAGCTGTTCCAACGTTGACTGCTTCGGCGGTCGCCCAGCGCGCACCGCTGCTTGACTGGCCGTCGGGTAAGGCGAAAGCGCGGTTCGAGATCACCATTCCCGCGTCCGTGCGCAGCGAGGCCACGACCGGACGCGCCTACGTCATCATGTCGCGGTCGAACGCGACCGAACCGCGCCTGCAGATCGGGCGCGTTGGCGCCCCGATGTTCGCGCGCGACTTTTCGTCGGTGGCGCCCAACCGTCCGATCCTCGTGGATGGCACCGATCTCGGCACGCCCGTCGCCGACATGGCCGATGTGCCGGCGGGCGAGTACTGGGTGCAAGCCGTCGTGAACGTCTACAGCGAGTTCAAGCGTGCTGACGGGCACACGGTCTGGATGCACGACGACCAGTGGGAAGGTCAGGCGTGGAACCGGTCACCGGGAAATCTGTACAGCACGCCGCAAAAGGTGCGCATTGATCCTCGCGCAGCGACCGTCGTCAAGCTTTCCATCACGCAGACCATCCCACCGATTGTCATCCCGGCCGACAACGAGTACGTGCAGCGGTTCAAGTTCCAGTCCCCCATGCTCAGCAAGTTCTGGGGGCGACCGATCTACCTCGGCGCCACCGTGCTGTTGCCGAAGGGCTATGCAACCAGCACCATCCGGTACCCCGTCAATCATCAGCAAGGGCACTTCTCGATTGGCGCACCGTACGGGTTTGACCGCGACACGGCATTTCGTGCATGGTGGTTGGCGGAGACGACGCCGCGCATGATTGCCGTGACGTTTCAACATCCAACACCGTACTTTGACGACTCGTACGCGGTCAACTCCGTGAACAACGGCCCATACGGTGATGCGTTCATGCAGGAGCTCATTCCGGAACTGGAGAAGCGCTATCGCGTGATCAAGGAGCCATGGGCGCGCTGGCTCTCCGGCGGCTCCACGGGAGGGTGGGAATCGCTGGCGCTGCAAGTCTGGCATCCCGACTTCTTTGGTGGGACGTGGAGCTATTGCCCGGATCCTGTGACCTTCACCGACGTGGAGGGCATGAATCTCTACACAGATGACAACGGCTTCTTCAAGCAGGTGACGGAATGGCATCGTACGCCGACCATCAACTCGCGCGAAGTGAACGGCGAGGTACGCCAGACGGCACAACAGCGCGCGTGGATGGAATTGGTGAACGGAACCAAAGGTCGTAGCGGGACCGGCCAACTGGATATCTGGAGTGCGACGTTCGGACCCGTCGGCGCAGACGGCTACTTCAAGCCGGTCTTTGATCCCAAAACGGGCGTCATCGATCGCTCAGTGGCCATGTACTGGAAGGACAACTACGACATCCTCGAGTATCTCAAAAAGAACTGGTCGACCGTGGGTCCGAAGTTGAACGACAAGATTCACATCTACATGGGAGACATGGACAACTTCCATCTGGATAGGGCGACGCGTGAACTGGAGGCGTGGATGAAGACCACGTCCAATCCGCGGAACGAGGGCTACTTCGTCTGGGGCGACCAACGCGGCCATTGCTACGCGGGGCCTGGCGGCAACATTGCGCGCCTGATGGACATGGCGGAACACGGACTGCGCCACAAGCCCGAAGGCACGACGACACCGTGGTGGCGCAATCAGTAGGGATCTGGCGCGGTGGTGTAAAGCCTTCGCACCAGTGTCGCTCCCGTGTCACTGACGCTGGCAAAGCAACAACGGCGCGCACTGCAGTTCGCAGTGCGCGCCGTTGTTGTTCGTGACTCCTTCCTCGGTTAGCCGCCGCTCACCTGCACGCAGCCCTTCGGGGCCGGCGTGCGCTGGTTGCACTCGTCTGCCGGCAACGGTACGATCGGGTACACGCGGTGCGTGGAGTTGAATTTCGGGAGTTCGTTCAGGCGGCCATAGCGCCGCATGTCCACCCATCTGTGCCCATACTCAGCAAACAGCGAGTAGCGGCGATTGTACAGCAGTTCCACGAGTAGATCGCCACTGAAATCCGCAGCCAGTGGGGCCAGCCCGCCGGCCGTTGTGCGGATGACATTGAGATCCTGAATCGCGGCCGCGCGATTGCCAAGTCCGATGTTGGCTTCCGCGCGGAGAAGGATCAGTTCCTCGTTCCGAATGAGGGAGATCGGTGTGACGTTGGTCGTCGCGATGTTCAGTCGTGTGTTGGAGCTGATACCTTGGCTCGAAATCGCGGTGCCAGTTGCCACCTTCCCCGTTCGGAGATCTGGTGTGCCGTCGAGTCGGCGCTGCGCATCGAGAAGGAATGATGGATGTGCCACCAGCGCCCGTGGTGCCGGGTCGAACATGGGATTGGTGGCGTCGCCAGACGACGTCGTGTAGACGTGATTCACGCCAACCGCCAACGTCGCGGCAGACGGAGAAGCCACGTTGATGAACGACTCGCCGAGTGCGGTAAGGGCGTCAGCCCAGCGCGACCGGTTTGTTTCAAGGCGCGCCTTGATCCCTCGGTTCACGCGCAGGAACGTCGCGGGCGTGTTGAATCCGGCGAAGCCGCTGGTCAGCGTGAACGAGAACGCGGTACCCGCCGCACCGAGATGGGTTTTGGCTTCATCAAGCAGCGCGGCGGCCCGGTTGTAGCCCTCTTCTCGCGAAACAAAATCCCCGAGCTTGCTGGCGGTCGGATCGACGGTGAGGACGATGCCGAACGTATCGCGCACACGCAGCTGATCGGTCATGGCCAACGCCATCAAGGTTTTGGTCAGCCCCTTAATTCCCTCTTTTTGCGGCGTGGAGAGATCGGGTACCTTGTCAACGATATCAAGAATCGTCTGCGCGGTCAGCAGCTGCCGATATGTTCCCGACCAGCCGATGTCGATGCCAAATCCACCCGGCGTCAGCGGCTCAACCAACCACGACAACACAAAACGTGCGTCGGCCTGATCGAGGTTATACATCTCGCGTCCAAAAATACCGAGGGTGGTGGCGTACGCGCCCACAGTACCGCGCGCACCAACGAGCAGACCGACCACACTAGTGTTGACACTCGCCGCATCTGGCCTGTCGAGCAAACCATCGATGTTGGGAGAGTTGTAGTTTGGGACCGTGACTTCTTGACACGCGGAGAACAGTACGGACGTGCCGAGCAGGGCCAGCGTCGTGAGCCGCCGACGTGTTGCCGTGCGAACGGAGAGCAAAATACGAGGCATGGATCAGAACTCCACGTTGAAGTTGATCCAGAAACTGCGGCTGGATGGATAGGCGGCGAGCTCGCGATTGCGTTGAATCGCGTCGGGCACGTTGCCCGCGCCGAAGTTCTGGGCTTCTGGATCTCCGCCGCGGAATTTGGTCCACCAATACAAATTGCGACCAGACAACTGGACACGGGCGCTTTGCGCACGTCCCCAGGCCTTCTGCACGAGCGTTGGCGGAATGTCATAGCCCACGGTCAGCTCGCGCAGCTTGGTGTAGGACGCATCCTGGTAGTACACCCGCGTCACGGCGAGATAGGTGTTGCGGCGATACTGGCCCATGGTTTGGCCGGGCGCCGGGCTTGGGTCGTCATAGTCGCGCGAGTTCTGCCCGAGGTCGTAGTGCCGCCATGTTCCATTCGCCAGCATGCCCCCTTGCTGACGGTCGAGCAGTGCAAACACCGATAAGCGACGCCAGCGCACTTCGTTGCCCCAGCCGCCCGTCCATTGCGGATTGCCGTCACCCATGAGCACCCCGTTTGGGTAGAGCGTGCGCGGCGATTGCGGCAGCGTGTCGTTGCCGAACAATTGGGTCGCCGACTTTCCCTCTTCAATGCGAACGGCACCAACTTGGAACGTGCCGAGCAGGAACGCGGGTACGGGCAACTTCGTGATCTTGCTGCGGTTCATGCCGAAATTGAGACGGGAGTTCCACGTGAGATTCGGTTTTTGGATCGGAAAGAGCGACACCGCGCTCTCCACGCCCCAGACCTGCATCGATGCACCATTCGAGACTTCCGACGAGTACCCCGAGGTTGGCGGGAGCGTGCGGGTAATCAGCAAATCGGAGATGTTCCGTTGGAAGCCGGTGAGGTCGATGGTCCCTCGATTCCCCAGTATGGTCGCGTCGAAACCACCCTCAATCTCGCGCTGACGCTCGGGACGAATGCCGGACGCGCCGCGACCCGTGCCGACACGGAATGCGCCGAGGCCACCGATGTTGGAGAGATCGAGGGAGGTGAACTTTTGACCATAGAGCGGCTGGTTGCCGGTTTCTCCGTAGGCAACACGGAACTTGAGTTCGTCGACCTTGCCCGGCAGGAGATCCGGGAGTCGGTACGATGCCGACGCCTTCGGGAACAGGAAAAAGCGATCAGTCTCACCGTTGTTCGAGCTTCTATCCGCCCGTGCGCCCACCGTGAGTAGCAGTTTTTCGTCCCACAGCAGTTCCGTTTGCCCAAAAAGCCCAAAGTCGACGGTGAGCAACCGATTTTCGTCGATATCGCGGACGGTGCCAGCAGTGACGACTTCAAGTCCGCCAAGCAGTCCTTGTCCAGAACTGCGGCTGACGTTGAGCTTGCGACGCTCGTACTGCGTGCCAAACTGCGTGGTGGCCGTGAGGCGATCGCGCGGACGCCACTCATGCACCACGTTGAGATTCATGTTGCCCTGCGTGTTGTTGCCGTCTGTCACGGCCGTCGTTCCGGGCAGCCCGTCCAATGGCTCGAACTGCAGTTGGGGCGGCGCGAACACTTCATTGTGCTGCGCCAGCACGTCCGCACCGCCATAGCCCACGAAGCGCAGTACGTGGGTGTTGTTGGAGAACGCGTTCCACGTCAGACGCGCGGTGGTGATGGTGCGCCAGACGCCTTCCTGATTCTTCACCAGATCGATCGTCTGCAGCGGATTGGAGTTGTAGAACGGGTTGACGGGGAATGACCCATCGGGCTGACGGCGCAAATCGAGAAAACTGGGAATCTTCGTGAGCGTGTACGCGATGGAATTGCCCGCGTTGTCGTTACCAAAGAGTCCGCGATCGCTGAGCGTACGCAGCACTTCCGCGCCCACCTGCAAATCGAGCGTGGGCGTCAGGCGCTGGTCGAGGTTGATCCGAACACCAGTCTTCTTGGCATACGAATTACGCACGATGCCATCTTCGCTCCGACGCGTACCAGAGATGAAGTAGCGCGTGTCGGCCGATCCGCCGCTGACCGACAGC
This sequence comes from Gemmatimonadaceae bacterium, assembly GCA_031421995.1. Classification (GTDB taxonomy): domain Bacteria; phylum Gemmatimonadota; class Gemmatimonadetes; order Gemmatimonadales; family Gemmatimonadaceae; genus Gemmatimonas. The sequence goes on along the minus strand of JANOPS010000126.1, from coordinate 5,334 downwards.
GTGTTTTCGGTGTTCGCGGGCCTGTTCGTGTAGGTCTCGGTCTCGTAGTCGATGAACCGATCGGGATCGTAGAACTCCGAGGCACGTGGGCCAAAGGCCAAGGTCGCGTCGGCCAGCGAGTTGAACTTGCGCGACCCGTTGCGATAGGCGAGCTGGTTGGACCCCACCCCGGTGCGATAGTTGAACTTTGGACGACCGGCCTGCCCGCGCTTGGTCGTCACCAGAATCACGCCGCCCGACGCCTTCGATCCGTAGATGGCGGCGGCCGCCGATCCTTTCAGCACTTCCACGGACTCGACGTCGTTGGGATTGAGATCGCTGATGCGATTGACCGGCGCTTCCTGTGTGACGGCGGAAATCGCCGTACCGGCGGCGCGCGTCAGCTTGTTGGTGCCGTTGCCGATCGACACGTCACTGACAATGACGCCGTCCACCACGTACAGCGGCTGCGCATTGCCGAGGATGGACGAAATGCCGCGAATGCGGACCCGGTTGCCGCCGCCTGGCGCGCCCGTGCTGGTTGAGATCTGCGCGCCGGCCACTTTGCCTTGGAGTGCCTGATCAATCGCGGCGGATGAGACCTTCGCCAACTGCTCGGCACCGACACTGGCAACGGACGTTGACAAGTTGCGCCGCGAGATGCCTGTCGCTTGTCCGGTTACCACGACCTGATCGAGCTTGAGTGCGTCCTTGCGCATGATCACGCGTACGCTGGCCTGGCTTCCGGTGACCGTCACGTCGGAGGGCCGAAAGCCGATGCGCTTGACGCTTATCACGACGTCTCCACTTGGAACGCGCAAGGAGAACGTGCCATCCTCCTGTGTCAGAGCACCAGCCGCCGATCCCCGCACCTGAATCTGTGCCGACGGAATGGGTGCATTGCTGCCCTCTTCCACCACACTGCCGGTGATCAGCCGGAAGCCCGCCTGCGCCCCCACTGCCTGCGGCGCTGCGAATGCGCTGATCAGCGCGAGCGCGGCACTTAGCCTGAACCAAAGTCTTCGCATCCGTCCTCTCTCCTGTGAGTGTGTGCATGGTGCGGCGGCTACTCCTTCTTCTTTTCGGCCTTCTCCGTCGCCTCAGATCCCTCGTGCTCCGTCTTGACCACCGCTCCCGTCTTCGCATCGATGTGTATTTCGGTGATGCCGGTCTTTCCGGGGACGGTGAGATCGAACGAGTAAATGAGCGCGCCGCCTTCTTCCTCCAGTTCGCCTTTCGTCACTGTTCCACCGGGCACTGCGGCAAGAGCGGTCGCGCGTGCTTGCTCGGGCTGAACGGTAGCCTTTGCCAAGAGGCCAGGTGTATCTTCGGTGATGGTGACGGGCGTCATTGACGCTGTTGCGGCGGCGCTGGGAACGGCCGCCGCCACGAGCGCTTTCGACTCGGCGGCTTCGCGCGCCTCGTCCCCCTCCTCTTTCTCGCCAGATGCGCAGCCGATGAGGGCCGCGAGAGCCAATGTTGCGGTGAGTGCGGATCGCATGCTCGATGGGATTCGGGGGATGTGGGCAACAGCGGACTCTCGGAGAAGTCGCTTCGCTAATAGAGCGCGCGGGTCACCGATGAGCAACCGACGTGCTGGCCGGGTTTCATCGGCTATGGCCTTCGTGGGCCTCGATACTCAATTCGCGAGAGTTTGGCGTCCGCGTTCTTGGCAAACCACGTCTTGCCATACTCCAGCACGTACACGCGTCCGTCTGGTCCCATTTCGACATCGATCGGCGCGGATAGCGTGTCCAGCGGCGCGAACGGTTCCATCGCCTCATAGTCTCCGCTAGACGTGAGTGTGACGGCTTTCATCCAATTCCGGATCCAGTCGTAGATGATCAGCTTGCCGTCGTAGTAGGGCGGCAACGCCGTTGCCGTTCTCGTGGCGAACATCGACGCGTGATAGACGGGGCCGGCCATTGCCGTGCGTCCACCCTGACCGACCTGCGGGAAGTCAGGCGAATCGCCGTAGGGATACCAGATGAACGCGGCGCGGGCCGGTGGCAGTATGCTCGCGCCCGTGTTGTTGCGCGAGTCGTTGCGTGGCGCCGCAGCGTCATACAGCGCGCCGCTCACCCCCGTCTCGTAATTCCACTGGCGGTACGCAAAGTTGTTGCCGACGAAGAGCGGCCACCCGTAGTTGCCGGCCGTGCGTGCCTGATTGATCTCGTCATAGCCTCGAGGGCCGCGCGTGGCGAGCGTGTCCGCATTCGCATCGGGACCCACCTCCCCCCAGTACAGGTAGCCACTCTGCTGGTCGACGGAGATGCGATAGGGATTCCGATTGCCCATCACGAAGATCTCGGGACGCGTCTTCGGCGTGCTCGGTGGAAACAGGTTCCCCTCCGGGATTTCATAGGTGCCGTCGGCACGCACGCGAATGCGCAGGATCTTGCCGCGCAGATCATTCGTATTGCCCGACGTGCGCCGAGCATCATACGGCTCGTGACCGGGTCGATCGTCTGTTGGCGAGAATCCATGACTGGCGAACGTGACGCCCTTCTCATCGAACGGTGTCGCGTTGTCGCCGGTTGAGATATACAACTCACGTCCGGGACCAAAGGCCAGCGACCCGCCCGTATGACAGCAGATTTCGCGCTGCGAGAAGAACTCCAGTACCGTCTTCGCGCTGCCCATGCGTAGTGAGTCGCCGTCGAACTCGATGCGCGACAGACGATTCACGCTGGAATCGGCAGGACTGTAGAACAGGTACACAAAATGATTCGTCGCGAACTCCGGATCGATGGTCAGACCCAACAACCCTTCTTCCACATTGGCGCCGTTCGCGCTCTTCGTGTACACACCAACGCGCCCCACGGGACGCACTGAACGATCGGCGTCGCGATATATCACGACTTCGCCACCGCGTTGTGCGATCAACACATCACCACTCGGCAGCACCGCCATCTCCGTGGGCTCGGCCAGCGTCCCCATCGTCAGCACGCTTCTGCGGAGTAGAGAGTCGGGCGGAACACGGAGCGCAGTCGCCTTCTGGTATTGCAGTGCCCGCCGTTCGCCGATGGCATACGTGATGCCCCCACGCACGTGCTTCAGGAAGAGTGAATCGCTGTACGATTCCACTGTATGTCCGAGTTCGGTGTACCACGCGCGTCCGCCATCGAATTCGTGATACCACGACATGGGGTGCGTTGCGCCGTTCTCGCCGCCGGTGTAGCTCCCTTCATCAATGGAGAGCAGGACATGCAGGTCGGTCGCGATCGATCTGAAGTTGTACCACTCGTCGCTGCGCTTCCATTGCTGTGGCAGGTGTGAGGTGGAGGCATGAGTGGCGTCCATCACGCGGAGCGTGGCGGGCTGAATGGCGGGGTGGCTCTTGAAGTAGCCACCAACCAAACGACCGTACCAATGCCAATCGTATTCCGCGTCGGAGGCGGCATGGATTCCCACGAAGCCGCCGCCCGCCTGCACAAACCGCTGGAGGTCCACCTCGGCCGCACGCGAAAGGATGTTTCCGGTCGTGCTGAGGAACACCACGGCCGCGTAGTTGCGCAGCGAGTCCTCGGTGATGCGCGCCGCGTCTTCGGTGGTGTCTACAATGAAGCCGTTGGCTGCGCCCAGTCGCATGAGCGCCGCCTTGCCGGCCTCGATCGACTCGTGTCGATAGCCGGCCGTCTTGGAGAAGACCAGGACGCGCGCGGGGGTGGGTGGTTCGCAGGATTGTAGCGCGGCGAACGCCAACGCCGCCGCGAAACACCTGCCGCGAAAGTTGGCGGCCTCACGGATTCTATGCCACATTGCTACTCCTCGGTGGTGCGGGCGCAACTCGGGCCGCCGAAGCAATCGATCGGCACGGCCACTGGCGGTCCGTCTTACCGAACATACCACAGTTGATCGTGTTCCGCTTCACCGCGCCGTCCTCCTGTGCCACGCAGCCACCTGGACCGTTCATGAGGCACTCAACAGGGCGAGTCTTCAGCCTGATCGCGCTTGCCGTCACCGTCGGAGCGTGGGTGCCGGCGCGCGTGCAGGATCCGCTTGACTCGTTGCGAAAAGCATCGCCCAGGTTAGCGAAGTTCGTACCACCGGTGCCAACGCCGTCAAGCTTTGTCGCCGATGTGCCGAACGTGATGTCACCCGCGTCGCACGAGCTGGTTGACGCACGCATTCGGGCCGCGCAGGACGCGCATCTTGGTGACATTGGTGCCGCCATTCTGCCGTCGATTGGCGATTTCGCACCATCCGACGTTGCGCTCGCGATCTATCGGACGTGGCGCATTGGCCGTATCGCCAACATCGGCGATGCTCAACGTGATCTTGGCATTCTGATCCTGCTGGTTCCGAAGGAACTCTCGCCCACCAAGAAGGGCGAGTGCTTTATTCTGACAGGTCGCGGCATCGAGGGCATCATTACCGACGCGACGGCCGCTTCGATTTGCCGAGGCGGCATTGTGCCGCACATGAAGGAGCGCGACTACGCGTCGGCATTGATGGCCGGCATTGACTCGATCACGACGCGCGTCGCGGCCGATCTTGGCGTGCCGGGCCTGCCGGGAACCGGAACCGGAACCGGAACCGGAGCCGGGGACGCGGACACGGGTGGTGCGGCGGCCCTCACCCTCAGCGGGGACGCCGGCCCTGACACGGGCCTGCCACAGGGCCCACCGCGAAATCCTTGGGTGGTGCCCGGTATGGTCCTGGGCGGGCTCGGCGCGGTGGGCGCTGGCATTCGCGGCGTCTTCTATGCGCGTCGCCATCGCAAACGCACCTGTCCGACGTGCGGCAAGGCCATGCAGCGGCTCGGCGAGACGGACGACGATGCGCTGCTCTCAACGTCGCAGCGGTTCGAAGAGACGATCCGCAGTGTGGATTACGATGTCTGGCACTGCACCTGCGGCGAGACGCTCCCACCGTTGCCCTACAAGAAGCTGATCTCGCAGTACAGCGAGTGTCCGACCTGTAAGGTGCGAGCGCGAACGACGACCACACGAACCATTCGGGCGGCGACCACGACGTCCACTGGCGAGGCCGAGAAGACGTTTTATTGCGAAGCGTGTAAACGGACGCAGAAAACGCAAGTCACCTTGAGCCGACTCTCGAGTAGTGCTTCGTCGGGCGGTGGCTCGTCGAGTTCTGGCGGCTCAAGTTTTGGCGGGTCGGGCGGGAGCAGTGGTGGAGGGGGCGGGTCGAGTTACTGATATTCAGTGCGTTTCTTCCCCACCTGATACAATACGCACACCCAGCCCAGTTGCTTCATAGATGCGTTTCCCGTCCACCCAGAGTGACCCGGTCGCCACCACCAGTCGACTGGACGCTTCGTCGCGGATCTCCGTGATCTCGACGTCCGCGACCACCACGTGATTATCGGGAATCACCTGACCGCGATACTTC
>JANOPS010000125.1:0-4935 GCA_031421995.1 Gemmatimonadaceae bacterium | reverse complement strand
CGCGACTCCACCGTGATCGCGCTCGGCGGCGGGGTCGTTGGGGATCTCGCCGGATTTGTCGCGGCGACATACATGCGCGGCCTTCCGGTGGTGCAGATCCCCACCACGCTGCTGGCCATGGTCGATGCGTCGGTGGGCGGCAAAACGGCGGTCGACACCAACTACGGCAAGAATGTGGTTGGTGTCTTTCATGCGCCCTCGGCGGTCATCATCGACCCCGACCTCCTGGCGTCGCTATCGCCAGCCCTGGTGCGCAGCGGGCTGGCCGAGATGATCAAACATGGGGTGATCGCCGACCCCGCGTATTTCGATGAGCTGCTCGCGGCACTTCCAGCGATCAACGCGCAGGGGGCGCGGGCATCACAGCTCCCGGCGCTGATCGCCGAGAGTGTACGGATCAAAGCCGCCGTCGTCTCGGAAGACACCCGAGAAGGTGGGATGCGGCAGATCCTGAACTTCGGACACACGATCGCCCACGCCATCGAGCGCGAACGCCACTACGACATGCTGCACGGTGACGCCGTGGCCATTGGCATGGTGGTCGAAGCCCGGCTCGCTGAACGCATTGGCTTGGCCGCCCCCGGGTTGCGGTCGGCGGTGGAGGGGGCAGTGGCGAGCGCCGGCTTGCCCTGCCGCGTCCCTTCGACCGTGTCGGCCGAGGCCATCCTTGCGGCCACGTACGGGGACAAAAAGGTGCGTACCGGACTGGTCCGCTACGCGCTCCCCCGCGCCGTGGGGGTCATGGAATCGGCCGAAGGCCGCTGGTCTGTTCCGGTAAACGACGACGAAGTCCTGTGGGCCTTGGATGCTGAGCGCGAGCAGCCGTAGTTCAGAAGCACGTTCTGGGTGAACTTTATCATTCACTGGCTCTGTTGTGCCGTTTTAGTGGTCTTTCACTGTCGTTATTTTCATGAAATGGCATCACATTCCTGATTCAGGCAAAGTTTTTATTGACCGCGCAGGTTTTCGCCATTATCGTGGCGGTCCAACCACTTCGCTGGTCCTTCCGGACCAGCACCCCCGGTAACACTCGGCGAGGGCGTGTATGCAGGCAGCAGCCGCGACCAGAACGTCCGAAGCTCGCTCCACGCGAGGCTTCTTCCGCTCCTCCCCTTCAACGGCTTTCGACCAATACCTCCACGACATCCAGAAACTCCCCCTCATTACCGACGCCGCTGAAGAGCGTCGGCTGGCCCGGTTAGCGCAGAAAGGCGACGAGACCGCCGCCGAGCGGCTGGTTACCGCCAACCTGCGGTTTGTCATCTCGTACGTGAAGAAGTACCAGGGCCATGGCCTCGACCTCTCGGAGCTGGTCGCCATCGGCAACGAAGGACTGCTCAAGGCCGTACGGAAGTTCGACCCAGACCAAGGCGTGAAGTTCATCTCGTATGCCGTGTGGTGGGTGCGTCAGGCGGTCCTGAAGGCATTGGCCGAACAGACCCGCAGCGTGCGGATTCCGCTCAACCAGAATTCGCAGCTCATCCGCATGGCGCGCGCCGAGATGGTGCTGTCGCAAGTGCTCAATCGTGAAGCCACCGACGAAGAAGTCTCGCGCGTGCTGGCTGAACCCATTGAGCAGGTGCGCAACGCACGGCAGATTTCGTGCACCGAAGTGTCGCTTGATGCCCCGATCGATCGCCAGGATCGTGAAGCGTCCACGTTGGGCGAACGGTTTGCCGGCCAAACCCACGCCGATATCGAAGACGGCACCGACTTCCGCCTCATGCGCGAATTCATCGACCGCGTGTTTCGGAAGTACCTCACGCCTCGCGAACGCAAAATCCTGTATCTGTACTACGGTCTCGATGAAGGGGCTGAGGCGATGACGCTGGAGCGCATCGGCGCGTTGATGGGTGTGACGCGCGAACGCATCCGTCAGATTCGTGAACGGGCGTTCGAGAAGCTGCGCGAGTCGCCGGATGGCGGCGCGCTGTCGGGATTTTGGGGTACCGCCTAAGCAGTCGCGTTGCTGCACAAGGTGTAATGCCAGAGCGGACATTTGCTTCAGTGCAGATGTCCGCTTTCGCTCGCGGACATTCCGGTGCAGAGGGATGAGGAACAGAATGATGAAGGCCTGAGGCTTCAGGTCTGAGGAGAGGAAGGCGTGAGGCACATACAGGCGTGGGCTGTGAGCTTTGCGGTTTCAGGCTTGAGCGCCTGCTTGAGGGGTGAGCGGTGAGGCGTGGGCGACTCAGGCCTGGGGTTTGAGCTTTGAGGCGGCTTCTCAGCCCGGGATCACCACACCACACGACCGCCATGTTGCCCGAAGGCCAATTCCATCGCACCTCAACCCTCACGTCCGGTGCGCTCACACCTCAAACCTCACGCCCGAGTCGCCCAAGCCTCGCCGCTCATCCCTCAAGCAGGCGCTCACCCCTGAAACCGCAATGCTCACAGCCCACGCCTAAATGTGTGCCTCACCCCTCCCACCTCCTGAGGTCTCTCTCACCCTCAACCCTCAGCCCTCTGCCTGCGGCCGTCGAGTTTCTCGCCGTCCTCCGTCTACATTGCATTGTGCTCGCTTCACACCTCTCTGACATCGTTGGCGCCCGCTGGGTGAAGCAACGCGCCGCCGAGCTGGCGGCGTTCGAAACGGATGCGCTTCCTGGCTACCGCGCACGGCCGCGACTCGCCGTGTTTCCCGGCACGCGCGAAGAACTGGTGTCGGTGGTCCGGCTGCTGGCGCGCGAACAGATCGGGTTCGTGCCGCGCGGCGCCGGCACAGGACTCTCGGGTGGTTCGCTGGCGGAAGATACCGTCTTGCTCGGATTGAACCGCCTGAGTCGCATCATTGACGTCGACGCGGGCAATCGAATTGCGCACGTCGAGCCCGGCGTCGTGAATGCACGTTTGTCGCGGGCCGTTGCGCCATTCGGCTTGATGTATGCACCAGATCCGTCCAGTCAAACAGTGTGCACGATTGGCGGCAATGTTGCCGAGAATGCCGGCGGTCCTCATTGCCTCAAGTATGGCGTGACGCTGAACCACATTGCGTGCGTCGATGTGGTGCTGCCGAACGGCACGACACGTCGTTTTGGTGATCCGTATGGAGAGAGCGACGGCTACGATCTGCTGGGGCTCTTCGTGGGATCCGAGGGGTGCTTCGGCATCGCGACTGATGTATGGGTGAAGCTCGTGCCGATTGCGCAATCGGTGCGCACGCTGCTGGCCGACTTTGCGACCGTGCAGGATGCCGCGCAGGCCGTCTCGCGCATTGTCGCCACCGGCATTGTTCCGGCGGCACTGGAGATGATGGACAATGCCACGGTGCGCGCCGTGGAAGCATCCATCTATGCTGCCGGCTATCCCACCGACGCGGCGGCGATTCTCCTGTGTGAGGTGGACGGGTTGGAAGCGGGACTTGAAGACGATGTTGACACCATTCGCGCCTGTTGCATGGCCAGTGGCGCGCGCGACGTGCGCAGCGCCGCGAGCGAAGCGGAACGCACGAAGCTCTGGCAAGGACGCAAGAAAGCATTCGGGGCGATGGGTCGTATCGCTCCGGCACTTGTCGTGCAGGACGCCGTGGTTCCGCGCACGAAGCTGCCGCAGATCCTTGCGACGATTGCCAGCATCGGGCAGCGACATGGCATGGCGGTCTGCAACGTCTTTCACGCGGGAGACGGAAACTTGCATCCCAATATTCCTTACAATCCGCATGAGCCCGGCGCCGCAGAACGGGTCCATGCTGCGATGACCGATATCATGATGGCATGCATCGCGATCGGTGGCACGATCACTGGCGAACACGGCGTTGGGTTGGACAAGATGGATTACATGCCGTCGCTCTTCGACGACAACTCACTCGCCATGATGTGCGCGGTGCGTGATGTCTTCGATCCCGATCGGCGTGCCAATCCCGGAAAGGTGGTACCGGTGAAATCCTGCCGTGAATGGCACGGCAGCACCCCGCATGCGCGTTGACACGGCGGCAGCGCGCGCCGTGCGCGAGGTGGTCCTCGATGCGGCGCAGTCGGGGACACGCCTTCGTATTGCCGGGGGCGGGACATGGCTTGATGCCGGCCACCCGGTTCACGCCGGCGCGATGCTTTCAACGTCCGGGCTCTCCGGAGTGGTTGAATACGTGCCCGGCGACTTAGTCATCACGGTTGGCGCCGGAACGACGCTTGCCGACATTGCGGCCGTCACCGCACAGCATGATCAGTGGTTGGCCCTCGAACCGTTTGTGACCACCGAGGGACTGTCGCGCGCCACTGTGGGGGCAACGATCGCCACCGCCTCACACGGGCCCCTGGCCGGCGCGTTTGGACGCGCGCGCGACCTCGTCCTCGGACTTTCGTTTGTCACCGGCGACGGCACGCTGTGCTCGGCCGGCGGGCGCGTGGTCAAGAATGTCGCGGGATTTGATCTCGTTCGACTCATGACAGGCGCCTTCGGCACACTGGGGGTCATCACCGAGGTCAGTTTGCGGTTGCACGCCAAGCCGACCGTCGATGAAAGCTTCGCTCTCGTACTCGACGTACCGGCGGCGGGTGAGTCTCGTGTTCGCACCCTCGCACAGTTGGTGGAGCAGATAAACGTTGCACCGATGCTTGCCGTGACGTCATCACTGGCATCGCTCGTCATCGTTGCCCATGAACTGGCAGACGCACTGCACGTGGCGCACGGCACACCGTCGGCCTCCCTCTTGCTGCTCGCGCGTGCGACTGGAAACTCGGCGCGCGTCTCCGCCCTTCGGAACGCGCTCGCCGCGTTCGGCACTGTCCACCCGGTTCCTCCCGATGTGTGGACAACGATTCGCACGATGGACGCTGGAGATGTGGCGTTTCGTGTTTCGGATGCACCACTTCGCACAGGAAGCACTCTCCACGCGGTAGAGGAGTGGGCTGAAGCGACGGGCGTTCGTGCCGTCCGCATGCTCATCGATCCGCTACGCGGCGCCGTTCGAGTATCGTGTGACGCCATGCCGCCGTC
>JANOPS010000124.1:0-2529 GCA_031421995.1 Gemmatimonadaceae bacterium | reverse complement strand
GCCGTGCGAATGCGCTCCGGTTCGGCCTGTTTGGCAAGCCCCTCGCGCAGCTTCGTCACCAAGGGAGCGGTGGGAATCCCTTTCGCGACGGCGTCCTGGAAGATGGTGCGCATGGCAGCGCGTGCCCGCTCATCGGTCAGTGCGTCGATTGACGCGACGACGGACGCGTCCTGCGCACGCAGCGTTTGTGCGGTGAGTCCTGTCAGGCACACGAGTGCGGCACACCATGCACCGCGCGTAGCGCGCACGCGCCGAAGAATCAGACTCATGGCATTTGCACAATGATGACCGAGCCCGGGCGTCCAAAATCGGTATCGGTGGCACGCGGTGCACGCGGGTCGGCGATCCAGTGCTCGCCGTTGATCACGAAGGCGTAGACATGCCGACCTTGTGTTGTTGGCAGTGATACACTCCACGCGCCGCGTTCAAGCGTCATCGGGGTGGCTGCGATGTTCCACTCGTTGAAATCACCGACGACGCTGACCGTGGTGGCAGTGCCGACAACGCGTGCATCCAGCACGAACTGCACGGCCACGAGCGCTGACGCGGGGTCTGCGGTGTCATTGACTGGTTGCACGGTGAGCGCGGCCGGCGGCGCGTTGCCTGCTGGCGGGCGCTTCGGGACCGTGGGGGATTGGCCAGTCGCGACCGTTGCTGACGCTGACTCTTCAGGCGACGTGTCTCGCATGACCAAGCCACGCGCCACAAATCCTACCGTGACGCAGGCGGCGGCGATGACCGCTACACGTGTGAGCGGTGCAGTGGCATAGCGGAGCTGATCCACGGCAAACGCGAGTCGCGCGCGCATTCGCTGGAGCACGCCAGTACGAGGTTCCGCCACCGCGCTGAGTATGCTGGCAATCGCACGCCGATCGACGGGCGGCATTGGTGTAAGTACTGCGCGGACCTGGTGCAGCAAGACATCGTTGTCCGACAAGACATCGTTGTCCGAGGCGTGATCGGAGGGGTTGTCGCCCGCGGGTCGTCCGACGTACTCGTCGTGGTTACTCACGTGCGCCTCCGTCACTCAGGCGAACACGCAGCGCATCGACGGCGCGTTTGACGCGCATGCGTAGCGTCGATCCTCGGGCTCCGGTTACGGTGGTCATTTCGTCGTAGTCGAGGTCATTCACGTGTCGTAGCAGGAACGCTTCACGCTGTTCGGCCGGGAGATCGGCCAGTGCCGCGTAGACACGCCGAACAAAAGCCTCATCAGGCACCGTGATGTTCGAATCACTGACGGTCTCTGGCAGGATTGGTGTGTAGTCGATGAGCGCATGATGTCGCTTACGTTTTCCGGCGAGGGTACGACAGCGATTGCCGAGGATGCGAAAGAACCATGGATCGAAGGCCTCGTCGCCGCGGAAGCGGCCGAGGTTGTCAAATACGCGCACGAAGGTGTCTTGCACCGCTTCCTCTGCATCGCGTGGATCGCCGAGCATGGCGCGGGCAAAGCGCAACGCGCGCGGGTAGTACAGTTCCACCAACTGCGCGAAGCCCGTTCGATCGCCCTCGCGCGCCCGACGCAGGACGTCTGGTGCGAGCGTGTGTATCGAGGGTTCTCGTGGGGCGGGCAATGCGTGCTACAGTCGGATGATCTTGCTCTGCATGCTGCCGAGCGGTTTGAAGGTGCCATCTGCGCTGCGGGAAAGCGCGCACCAAAACACCGCGGCCTCAGTGGCCTTGTCGGAATAGCCGACGATCTCTGAGTACGGTATTGAGACCTTCTCTGCCTGAGCCAAGCGGGTAATCTGCGAGCCGCAGGGCGGAAAGGTGGCGAGGATGAGCGTCTCCTTCTCGAACACGAAGTACGTCACGACCTGCTCGGTGGTGTTGCGCAGGGTGAGCGATCGATTGGCGGCGGTGACCTCGAGCGTGCCGGCAACGATTCCGCCGTTGCGGTTGCCCGTGGGATCACCGTGTGGGGCGGCGGCACCATTGCTGCAGCCAAGCGCCACGGTCGTGAGCGCGGCAGCGCAGGCGAGACGGACACGCGAGGAGAACACCGAATGTGAGCGCATGGAGAATCCTATAGTATCTGTGGCGAGATGCGAACAGCCAGCCATACCTTGTCCACGTGGCGCGCGTCACCGTCGCTGCTGAAGATCGCCTGAGTGTCGACGGATTGTGGGCGGATTGTGGGCGCATTGACGGCGCATTGACGGCGCATTGTCAGCGCATTGTCAGCGCATTGAGGGGAAAATGACGCCAACCGACACGCTGTGAAACGGCCCGACGAACGCTAGCTTGGATGCATCATGAACATCACTGTGCTGCTTGGCGGCGTTTCTGCCGAACGTGACGTGTCGCTGTCCTCAGGGCTCCGGATTGCGGTCGGCCTTCGCGAGCGGGGGCATGTCGTCACGTGCCTCGACCCGGCTGAGGGGCTGCTGTCGCGCGAGACGGAGGCGCGGTTGCTGGCTGGCGGGGTGGGGAGCGCGCCGCCGTCGCTCGAGGCGCTTGCTGGTCTGGCCGCGAAGTCGCTGTCGCCACAGTTGGCCACGCTCCCGTCGATTACGAGCGCCGATT
>JANOPS010000123.1:0-1818 GCA_031421995.1 Gemmatimonadaceae bacterium | reverse complement strand
CCTTGGCGACGCGCGCTTCGTAGCCGGATCGGGTACCGTGCCGTCCACCGGCATCATTGCGGTGTGTCGGCTGACCCGCGGTGGGGAGGTCGAAATCGCCGCGTGGACATCGCGCTCGCCGGTCGCGCGTCTGAGAGAGCGCATGGACCGCAAGATCACGGCGGTACGCATGACCGTGGCGTCGCCCAGCGTGACGCGCAGCGCAAAGGTCGACGCGACTCCGTTCGTGGCCTCCGGAAGCGTGCGGGACTCCGCCAGTGGAGCGCCGATCGCCAACGCTCGTATCGCATTCCTCGGCACGCCGCTCGAGGCGGCAAGCGACGAGAGCGGTCGATTTGTGGTGAGCGGGCTTTCACGGGGCGAGCATCGAATCGAGCTGAGCACGCCGTGGCTGGACTCGATCGGGGCCGTGGGGCGCATGAGGGTCATGCTTGACGAACGGACACCCCTCACGCTGTTCGTGCCGTCAGTAGTAGAGACCTTGCGTTCGTCATGTGGCGACCTGGCGCGGGAAGGCGACGGCGCGATCGTGGGTCAGGTCAGTTCGGGCTCGACCAGCCCTCTGCCCGGCGCACTTCGCGTCATCGCCGAGTGGGATTCCGTTGTCGAGCCAGTAATGCGTTCGTCGGCGGCGAGCGGAGGGTCGAGGGGCGTTCGCTCACGGACCGCCGGAGGCGTTGGCGCCGGCGGATCGTATCGCCTCTGCGGGGTACCAACCGGTCGGACAATTGTCGTGCGCGCGGCCATTGAAAAGAGGGAAGAGCCCGTGGGTGTGTCCGTTCGCATAGAGCCCGTGGGCGTGGCCGTCCGCATTGACCCCGTGCGCCGGTTCGCCCGGCTCGATCTCACGCTCCAACCTCCCTCGGTGCCTCCCGATCGCCAACGCTGGACACCGTGATCGACAAGCCTTTGTTTCAACGCACCCTTCCTACGGAGTTCATGATGCGATCCACAATGATGATGTTGATTCCCCTCCTCGCCGCCTGTGCTTCATCAAGTGGCACTTCGGCCAGCGTACAGCCGGCGACGCAGAGGGTTGGTGGCGAGGGCCTTGGGTCGATGATCCTCGCGGGCAACGGCGGATCGGATGTGCAGACGCTGGCATATACCGCAGATGCCGTCTGGCGCGCGCTCCCGGCGGTGTTCGATTCGCTCGCGATCCCGCTCAACAGCGTTGATCCGGCAACGAAGGAGATTGGCAACTCGGCGCTCAAGATCCGCGTGCGGTTGGGCAAGGTGTATCTCAGTCGGTATGTCGACTGCGGCACGACGCAGATTGGGCCAAACGCCGACAACTACGACGTCGTGCTGACCGTGCTCTCGCGCGTGGTGGCCGAGGGCGCCGCCGCCTCCAAACTCACAACAACCGTCCAGGCACAAGCGCGACCTGCCACATACAATCAGGCGTACAATCAATGCTCGTCGAAAGGGCAGATTGAACGTCGGATTATTGAACTGCTCACCGCATCGCTGTCAAAACCCTCCAACAAATAGTCCGTGCCCCCTCGTTGCGTTTGCCTTTTCGCTGCAGTGTGTCGCATTGCCTGCTCACTCGTGCTGGTTGCGCTGTGCACAGCGCGCGCGGTCGCACAATCGGGGAATCGTGTGACCGTCTCGGGGATCGCGTTTGACAGCCTGCGAAACAAGCCGCTTGCCGGTGCCTTTGTGACGATCCCGGAACGGTCGCGCAGTACCACCAGCGACGCGAAGGGCAAGTTCGTGTTCGATACCCTGCCGCCGGGCACGTATACGTTCGCGATGCAGCACGCGGTGTTTGACAGCCTCGGATTGTCTGGAGCGACCGCGCGCGCAACGGTG
>JANOPS010000122.1:0-2447 GCA_031421995.1 Gemmatimonadaceae bacterium | reverse complement strand
CGGATGTGTGCCGTACTCAAGGTCTCGCACTGCGCGCTCCCGAGTCTCCTTCGACGTTTTCCCCGGTTTGGGCGGCGGAAGCTTCACGCCAGCGCGACGCGCCTTGGACAGTCCGATGGCAATGGCTTGCTCGGTCGAGCGCGCCCCGTGCTTTCCCTCACGGATGTGGGTGATCTCTTCGTGCACGAATTCGCCTGCCTGCGTCGAGGCGGACTTTCCTTGCCGCTTATCTTTGCGCGCTCGCGCGAGCGTGACTTTGTCCGGCATGCTCTGGCCCTGGCGTCGGAGTATGAAGAAGCATGATGTTGACGAGGTAACAGACATTCGCCACACGACAAGTTCTGCAACGCCACCTAGCGCACAATCGCCCGAACGGGTGACTCGCTTGGCCGCTAAAGTCAAGAATGTTTCGGCGGAGAATGCTATCGTTCGACGAGCGATCCGCTGCTCGCTCGCCGTTTCCGTGCGAACCGCTCGGTACATCACCCAGCTGGACTAGTGGTAAATCGACCCAGCGGGGATTTGCGAACGCCCGATCGTCCGCGCGATAATACGGGCACGCATGTTGTGCGTACATCCGTGCCCCGCCTCTGAGAGAGCGATGAACCCGTACCCGACCGTTTGATGTCCACAGCCACCATACTCGCGCCAGAGCAACAGCGCGTCCTCGACCAACTCAGCGCGATGGGCGGAAAACCCATCGAGTCGCTAACCGCCGCTGAAGCGCGAAAACAGCCGGGTCCGACCGATGCGGTACACGCCGTACTGACGCAGGACGGTAAGCCGATACGGCCAGAGGAGGTGGGCACCGTTCGCGATCAGACGATCGTTGTCGACGGAGCGCGCATCCCCATTCGCGTCTACACCCCGTCGGGCATGGGCCCGTTCCCGGTCATCGTGTACTATCACGGCGGCGGTTTCGTCATTGCCACGAACGACACGTACGATGCGTCAGCCCGTGCGTTGACGATGGCCGTGGGTGCGGTCGTGGTCGCTGTCGAGTATCGCAAGGGTCCAGAGCACAAATTCCCCGCCGCACATGACGATGCCTTTGCGGCGTACGTGTGGGTGTCCAAGCACACGGACGAGCTGCGTGGGGATCCTGCGCGCGTGGCACTGGCGGGCGAGAGCGCCGGCGGAAATCTCGCCGTCTCGACCGCGATCATGGCGCGTGAGCGTGGTGAGGCGATGCCGGTCGCCCTCCTCGCGGTCTACCCCATCGCCGGAACTGACACGCACACCGTGAGCTATCACGAACAGGCCAACGCGAAACCGCTCAACGGCGCCATGATGTCATGGTTCTTCACGCAATATCTGCGCACCCCAGCCGACGCGCAGGACGCGCGGCTCAACATCGTGGATGCCAATCTCAGTGGGCTACCGCCAACAACCATCATTGCCGCGGAGAGCGATCCGCTGCGCACCGAAGGCGAGACCCTGACATCCAAACTTCGCGCGGCGGGAGTCAGCGTCGGCTACAGACTGTTTGAGGGCACCGCTCACGAATTCTTCGGGCAAGGCGCCGTGCAGCCCGTTGCCATGGAGGCTGTTGCGTTCGCCGCCAGTGCGTTGAAGAACGCGCTGAGTAAGTAGTCCCGTGCCGCGCGCCCGACAGAGGCGCCGCACGCGAGCGTCGAAGATGGGGGAAGACCATTTGGCGGAGTATGCTGTGACCCAGCGAAGTCTTCGCTGACGTCGCGAAGACTTCGACCAATCCAAGAATCCGTCGAACCCGATGGCTTTTCTTTCGCCACGAATGAGGAGAGCATCATGGGCGCTACTTACACCTTCGACATCTTTTGTACGTTTGACGGCTACAGCTCGTACGGCCCAGCTGGGGATTGGGGTGGGTACTGGGGTAAGCAGGGTCCTCAGCTATTGAAGCGCCGCCTCGCATCGTTCGACTCCGAGCAGCGCATGGTCTTTGGGGCCACCACGTTCCGACTGTTCGTGGAGATGCTGGCAAATAGCACTGAAAACTCTGACGTGCGCGACGCGTGGGTCACCCGGACAGATGAAGAAGATCGACATTGCTGCAATCGAAGCAGCGCGCCGCGGTTGAGGGCTTCGACGCTTCTACGGACGCTTCACCGTCCCCGGGCGTACCAAAGTCGACGATCCGTCTGGACCGACGCCCTTCAGCGGAAGATCGGCGACATCATCGCCGAGCGGCACGAGCACCTCAGCAGCCGATCGTAACGAAGTCGTCAGGGAGAATGGGTCAGCGCTGCTGAGCACGACAGAATATCCGAGATCGGCGAGTGATGCTGCGGTGAGGCGACTGAGTGGCATGCCGCCTGCTCGCGCGTACCCTTGCATGAGCTCGCGGCCGAGCACGCTGGCCCGCCAGTGTGCGTCTCGCGTGCCCGCACCACCGCTGTTCTCGACAGGAACTGACAGGCCAGCGTACGTGAGCCCGCTGACTGCGGCAAACTCCGCGCGCGCAC
>JANOPS010000121.1:0-4163 GCA_031421995.1 Gemmatimonadaceae bacterium | reverse complement strand
GGCAAAGAGCGACAGCTCTTCACCCGTCATGAATGCTTCGACCAAACATTCATTCCCCGCGTCGCCGAAGGCTTTGTCGTCAAGAATGCGATCAATGGCCGCGTACGCTTCAGCGAGCGTGTGGCACACAATCACGCCCTTTCCTGCGGCGAGGCCCGACGCCTTGATCACCACGGGCGCGCCGAAGCGCGACGTCACGGCCTCTTTCGCGCTGGTCGCGTCACGATGCGTTTCGGCGTGTGCGGTGGGAATACCAGCCGCCAACATCATGGCCTTCGTTTGGGCCTTTGACGTTTCGACGGTTGCCGCGGCCATCGTGGGGCCGAACACGGGAATGCCGCGCAGTTGCAGCATGTCCACCAGCCCAGCGGCCAGCGGCGCCTCCGGTCCCACCACCACCAGCTTCACCTGCTCCTGCTCCGCGAGCGCGATCAGGGCGGGGAGGTCGGTGCCGCTCACCGGCGCGATACGCGCAAGTGAAGCGATGCCGGGGTTACCCGGCGCCGCGATCAGGTCGATGGTGGTGTTCTCGCGCGACAGCGCATCGGCGAGGGCATGTTCGCGGCCGCCGCCGCCGACGATCAGAATCTTCATCCCACCAAGATAACGCGCTCGCTATCGTCCCGTCTCGCTCACCGGGACCTTGGCCAGCAGGTAGGTCAGACGTTTGTCGGCAAACTCCTTGAGCTTCGCCCATCGGCGGTCCTCCGGCGGGCATTCCCGGTGGCATGGCACCCGGCGGCATCCCGGGCGGCGTGCGGCACGGTGGGCCCACGCTGCCATCGGGTGGCGCGAGAACGGCAGCGACCCTCATTGACCTATCGATACTTGATACCCGTTTCGTCGACGCGAAAGCGCCCGCCCGGCTCTATCAATCGACGCTGCAGGACCGTGGCTTGGGCGGCGCGAATACGCGCGACGACACTTGGTTCTTTGATGTCAATGACTACCCCGCCGGACCCGGTGCGCGCAGTCGCACGCACGGGAGTCTTGCAGTCCAGTGCCCACTGCTCACTGCTTCGACACTCGTATAGTGCGCTTGCTCGAACCACGGTCCGATCGTCGGATGCGGACAACGCGCTATCGGCCCGAAACACGAACGAAACACCAGGATTCCCCGCGAAAGAGAATTTCCACACGTAGAAGCCGCGCAACGGCGGGTCCGGTCGGCGGACCAACAAGTACGTTGGGGGAAGAACGACTTCGACGTGCTCACGAAAGACGGTACTTTCCGCGTCGTAGTCCGGAATAGCCACTGTTCCCATGTATACGCCAGATGGGCGCCGCTGCGCGTGACTCGCTCTTGTTGAGCTGCCAAAGGCAATAACACAGGCCCACATAAGACTAGAGAATGCGGCAACCGGCTTCATGGCACCAACTCGATCGTTGCCTGTCGGCGAGATGACCGGCCGTCGCGAAGATCCATGCTGATGTCGATCACGTAACGACCAGGAGTAAGCGCGCTAAAGTCGATCGTGATGGCGCGCATTTGCGTGGGTACCGGGCCACGGAGGGTGGTGACGCCGTTCGGTGAGTCGACGTCACGCCAGCGTACCTCAATGCCGCGCGACGGGTCGCGGACTATCCCGGTCGCCACGCCAAGCCTCCGGAGTAACCCGGCCTGGCTTTGCGGTACGACTCGCAAGGCTATGGTTGCGCTGTCGCTCGGTAATGTGTTGTAGCTCTCCCAATACAGGCTGACGCGGCGGTCGGTGGATGGGAGGATTAGGCGCGAGCGCAGGTACTTCAGTAGCGAGTCCGCCGGGGCTGCCACCTGCGCCTCACTCAGAGGTGAGAGTATTGCCATGTCGGATATCGCAATGTCGCTGCCGGACATCACGCTGAGCGGTGGCGGTGGCGCGTACGCGTAGCGCACACGTCCGTCAATCACCGTCGAAGCGGTGCCTGCGGCCTCGATTGAGAGGATAGTAGGTGTGCTGGCGATTGCTCCGCGAAGACGGATGGTGGTCCCAACAGCGGCCCTTTGCGCATCGATGGAATCCACACGATGAGGGCCAGGCGTTGCTAGTAGAATGACATCGAGGACACTTTGGTGTCGTTCCAACGCCGCATGTGAAAGGTCGACGGCTGCCACGACTTCCACCCATGACTGGCGTCGTATACTGACGGTCTGTCCACCAGGCAACTGGACCAGCGAGCGCATTGGACGGAAATGCTCCTGCGGCCACCATGCGAGCGAGGGGGCGCCTGACGAGTCGTCGACACTGAGCGACCAATCTTCAATCACGGCACGAAACGGTTCGATGATCGCATGCCATGCAGGAATAGTACTAACCCGCCCGCGCGAATACTCCAATGTGGAGTACGGCGGCGACGGTGGCGCCGATTCGTTGATCTGTAGTCCCTGGTAGCTCCTGTTTCTATCGAGGGCGACGCCGAACCACGCGGCATAGGAGGGCCAGCCATAGCGGTGCAAGACCTCGCGTATTGCGTCGCCACCTCGGTCGTCGTCGAAGGAGTAGCGCTCGTCTTGGATGGTCGCGCGCCGCAACGCGATCTCCACCCGGCGCGCTTCTTGGTCCACGAGTCGGGCGTTCCCCGCCTCGCGATACGACGGATCGGCAAGCCACCAGAGGCGCGCATTGATCGAATCACGCTCCGCGCACGAGTATGCCAGATAGTCGCGTTGCCGGTCCGGTGGAAGCAGCGTTGTGACATCGGCCCACGCGCAACGTTCGCCCTCTGGCATGGCGCGACGCATCAAGGCAAAGGATGAATCAGCGGCAAGAATGTTCCCGGCGCGCGCTTGGGCAAAACCACGCAGCGAGGCACACCACCATTCTGCAGCGCGGCAACGTGTACTTGCTTGGAGTGCCGCACCATAATCGCGCGCATCAACAAAATGCCGAGTGACGTGACCGGCTAGCCACCCGTTCGTCGTGTCTAGCCCGTAGGCCGAGTCGAGAGTCGCGATCAGGTTGCGGCGCGTCCGTGCAATGCCTTGGCGGAGTTGCGGTAGAAGCGCGCCGTCACGCCACGTGCTGGCGTCATCGGCATCGATGTTCATGGCGGCGAGTCCCCATGAAGGGCACCATCCGCGTGCTGGACGCGTGCTACTGATCAGCGAATACTGCGCTGCCGGGGCGCCCCAGACCTTTGCCTCCGGGAGCTGCGCGCGGTCGCCCCCAAACAAGCGAGGAGAACACCAGTAAAACGCGAACCGATGCCGGTAGTCCTCCCACGGCATCCGCAGCCGCCTGAAGTCTTCGCTCTGCCGCCATGCGCGCTGCCACTCGGCCTGGTACTCGCTCACCATGAGCATGAGGCGGGGATCCGCGGACGCGGGCGGTGCTGTCTGCGCCACAGCCAATCCGTAACGCGCTGGCAACGGCAGAAGCACGGTAGCGACTTCGAGTCAGGTGACAACAGCGCTCGTGCGTAACGCGCTGACGAGTGTCGCCACGCACGTCAGCCGCGCGCATCCCATTGGTCGCGCAGGGTGAGCTTTCATGTCACAAGTCTTCAAGGTCGACGAGCGCCCCGGGAAAGCTTGGCGAGCAGTGAGTCGAGAGAAGACTTCGGGGGTACGCCCACAAAACCGCCACCGCCCCGAAGCACGACGGTTGGGGTGCCACGCGATTTGATGTTTTGGGCCACGACCGCGTCAGCGCGGACGACCTGAAGAACACTGTCTCCAGATATGCAGCGCATAAACCGCGCGATGTCCGGTACGCCAGCCGCCTTCGCCAACAGATCCCAGGAGACAACACCAAGATCGCGTTGTCGAGCAAACAGCGTGTCGTGCATAGGCTGAAAGCGCCCTTGCCCAGCCGCACACTCGCTCGCGACAGCAGCTCCCTCAGCAGAGCGATGAATGGCAAGCGGCCAGTGCCTGAACAGGATCGACAAGTTGTGCTCACCGCGTCGTCGTCTCAATTCAAGCTCGTCATGGAGCGCACGACAAGCAGGACACTCGTAGTCCGAAAAGACTACCATCGATGGGGCCGCTCCACTTGGTCCAACCCGCCAACCGCGCTCGAAGTAATTCGTGCCGCCGGGAATGGTGTCGAGAAAAGGACTTGCCTGTCTCGATGACGCAGGAGTCCGTCGCCCACTGAACTCCGAGCGAATGAGCAACCCCGTGACGATCACGGCGCAGATCGCCAGCGTCCCATTCAGCACATTCGACCATATTGCCTTGC
>JANOPS010000120.1:0-18893 GCA_031421995.1 Gemmatimonadaceae bacterium | reverse complement strand
TTCGTGACCGTTGACCCGGAGCGAGACACGCCAGCAGTCGCGGATCGTTACGCCAAACGCTTCGACTCCACCTTCGTCGGCGTCTCTGGCGACTCGGCCACGACGGCGCAGATCATGGCAGCGTTCGGCGTCACGGCCGCGCGCGAACCATCTGCCGACTTCACGCGTTACTTCGTCAGCCACTCGGCGCAGGCCTTTTTGGTTGATCGCACGGGTCGCTTGGTGGCGTTCTACACCCTCGGCATGGGGTGGGAGCCGCTCACGGTGGACCTCAAGTCCCTGCTGTGAAGGCTGCGCGGACGGGAGTGCTGGCACTCGCGACCAGTACGGTGGTCGCGTGCACCACCAGCGATGGCGAATCGCAGGTGGAACACAGTCCGCTTCGCGTGACCAGCGCGTGGGCGCGCCCTGCCGATTCCGGCACCATCGGTGGTGCGTACATCACCATCAAGAACATCGACAGCGTTCCTGTCATTATCACCAGCGTCCACTCAACAGGCGCGCAATCCGCCGAGCTGCACGAATCGATGATGCACGACGGCATGGCACACATGACGGCACGGCCCTCGGTGCGCATCGCCCGCGACAGCACCATGGCGATGGTGCCGGGCGGACTTCACGTGATGCTGAATGGGCTGACGCGCCCCCTGCTGGTCGGCGATACACTCACGGTCACGTTCATTTTGAACGACGGTCGGCGGGTGCCCGCGCCTGTCGTAGTACGTTCGCCGTGAGCAATCGTGATACCATGCAGCACCTGTGGTCGCTTTTCACGGTGCACGCCAATTCGGCGATGGACTATACTGTTCCACCGGGATCGTTCGGTGGATACTGCTCGGCCCACCCGACGGGGACAACGCTTCAAGTGGTGGTACGATGACAACTCATGAACCAGTGATCGATACACGCAGTGACACCATTCGCGAGGGCGTCGACAGCTCCGACATGCGCTCGATGAACGACGTCCTCGGCGACGAGCTGTTGCTGTTGCAGGGCGCTGGGCTCCGGCGCGCGATGCGTTCCGTCAAGCAACGCAACGCCGGCACGGTGCTGCTCGATGGCGAACGCATAGCCGATTTTGCGTCCAACGACTACCTCGGCCTGGCCGCCGATCCGCGTGTGGCGCGCGCGGCATCCGCCGTGTTGCAAGCCGAAGGCACTGGCGCCGGTGCTGCTCGGCTCATCTCGGGCAACCATCCGATCCACGAGTCGTTGGAACGCGCGTTGTCGCGCTTCAAGTCCTGCGAGCGGTCGCTGCTGTTTCCCTCGGGATACATGGTCAACACCGGCGTCATTCCTGCGTTGGTGCAGGAGGGTGACGTGATCTACTCCGATGCTCTGAATCACGCGTCGCTGATAGATGGCTGTCGCCTCGCGAAGGCTACGCTGCGTGTCTTCGCGCATTGTGATGTCGGCGCGTTGACGCAGATGCTGCACGCCGATCGCGGACAGTATCGTCGCGCGTTGATTGTGGTTGAAGGCGTGTTCTCGATGGACGGCGACATGTTCCCACTGGCTAGCCTGGTCGATGTTGCGAGCCGATACGGGGCGTGGACCTACGTCGACGATGCGCACGGAACTGGTGTGTGTGGGGCAAGCGGTGCGGGCGCCATTGAGCAGTGTGGTGTGACGGGCAACATCGACGTGGTGGTTGGTACGCTCGGGAAGTCGCTGGGCACGTCCGGCGCCTGGGTCAGCGGCTCCAACGCCCTCGTGGACTTTCTGATCAGTCGCGCGCGCTCGTTCCTCTTCACCACGGCGACACCACCGGCACTGGCGGCGGCGGCGTTGGAAGCGCTGCGTATCGCCGAGGTGGAATCATGGCGGCGCGAATCGGTGCGCGACCGCTCGCGACGCTTGCGCGACCGATTGCGTGCCGCGGGACACGACATCACCGGCAGCGAGGACGGGCACATCATTCCGGTGGTGATTGGGGATCCTAACCGCACCATGATCGCGGTGATGGAAATGCGGCGGCGCGGGTTCTTGATCGGCGGCGTGCGACCGCCCACGGTTCCGGTGGGCACCTCTCGGTTACGGATTTCGGTGTCGGCGGTGCATCCACTATCGCTGGTCGATTCGTTGGCGGCCAATTTGATCGACGTCCTTCGTTTGGTGTCCTGAGCCCGCAGTGACATTCAACGACACCGAAGGTCCGGAGGCCACGGACACTCCCGAGACCCTGCCCGACTTCGTGCAGCTGCATGACGCGGCGCACGTGTGGCACCCGTACACGCAGCACCTGCACGCGCCCATGCCCGTGCAGATCACTGCAGCGCGCGGTGCGTTGTTGTATCGCGCCGATGGGAGCGCGATCATTGATGCCATTTCTTCGTGGTGGGTCACCACACACGGACACTGTCATCCGGATATCGTGCAGGCGATCGCGAGTCAGGCGGCGGCGCTCGATCACGTGATGTTCGCGGGCTTTACCCACGAACCCGCTACGGCGCTTGCGGCCGAGTTGGTATCACGCTTGCCGCGCGGGTTGTCGCGGATTTTCTTCAGCGACAACGGGTCGACCGCGGTTGAAGTCGCGATCAAGATGTCGGTGCAATCGTTCGCCAATCAGGGAGCGCCCAGGCGACTGGTTGCCGCGCTGGACAACGCCTACCACGGCGACACCTTCGGGGCCATGGCGGCCGGCGCACGCGGCGTGTTTACGCACATGTACGAGCCCTTGCTCTTTGAGGTGGCGCGTCTGCCCGATCCATCGGAGGGGGACACGATCGCTGCACTGGACCGTCTGATTGCCACGCGCGGCGCGGAGCTGGCGGCCGTCATCGTGGAGCCCTTGTTGCTCGGCGCAGGTGGTATGCGCGTGTGGGATGAAGACGTGCTGCGCGCGATACGCACGCGCACGCGCGACGCGGGCGTCCATCTGATTGCCGACGAAGTGCTCACGGGGTTTGGTCGGACCGGTCCGTTGTTCGCGTGTGAACGTGCCGATGTCACACCGGACTTGCTCTGCATGTCGAAGGGACTCTCGGGCGGCACGTTGCCTCTGGGCGCCACGGCGGCGTCTGAAGCCATCTATGATGCGTTCCGCAGCGAAGACCGCGCCAAGACGTTTTTTCACGGACACTCTTACACTGCGAATCCCATTGCGTGCGCGGCCGCACTGGCGTCACTCGAACTCTTCGACGAGGACAGCGAGGACCATCGCATTCGTATCGAAGTCGCCCACGCGCGTGAACTGCTTTCATTGCGAGGCGTTCGCGGGGTCCGTGCGGTTCGACAGCTCGGTACGGTAGCGGCCGTCGAGCTGGACGCGGCCCCCGGCTACTTGAGTGGTGTGGGTCGTGAGCTTGCGGCGTTCGCGATTGCCAACGACGTGCTACTGCGTCCGTTGGGCAACGTGGCGTACTGTCTCCCTCCCTATTGCACCACCAACGACGAACTGGCGCGCGTCTACGAGGTATTGAAACGCTTTCTCGACGGGGAGCGTGCCGCACCATCCGATTACGCATGGTCCACCAGCGGTGGCCCCATTGATGACTGACGCACGGACCGAGACGCGGACGGGGACGCGGACGGGGACGCAGACGGAGACGGCGATGCGTGCTCAGCGATACGGGATTACCGGCACCGACACGGGCATCGGGAAGACGGTGGTGACCTGTGCACTGGCCGCACGCGCACGACAACTGGGCCTGCGCGTCGCGGCGATGAAGCCGGTGGAAAGCGGTATTGACGATCGCATAGATCATCATACGAATGCATCGATCGCGAGTAGTGCACCCACCCGTTCCGATGCCGAGCGCTTACAGGAAGCCGCGGGTGGCACCGATCCGCTCACGTTGGTTCGCCCGTATGTGCTTGAAGAACCGTTGGCGCCTATGGTGGCGGCACAACGCGCGGGCATAACGATCGACCTTGACGCACTCGACGTTGCCCGCGCCACGCTCAGCGTGCGGAAGGACCTGTTGCTGGTGGAAGGAGCTGGCGGCGTGCTTGTCCCTATCACCAGCGGCTGTTCGTTCCTGGATCTTTTTGCGCGGTGGGACTGTGCGTTGATCATCGTGGCCGGCAACAGACTCGGCGTGTTGAACCACGTGTTGCTCACGGTGCGCGCCGCTCGGGCCGCCGGTGTGCCGGTGCGAGCGGTCGTTCTCACGCAGAACACCAATCGCGAAGACGGGCTCGCGGAGGCCACCAATTACGATGCCTTGGTCACGCTTTTGCCGCAGCATACTATCTTGCGGTTCCCGTGGGTGGATCGCGTTGACGATCTCGACGCCCTTGCCGCAGCGGCCGCTGGCAGCGGCCTCGACGTCCTGTTCCCGCGGTTACCGTCAGCACCGTCCGGTGCCGATCTCTCTCCGCTTCTTGCTTCCGCAGACTCGCCATGACCACTTCACCAGCGGCATTCACCAACTGGCAATCACTCGCCGATATCGCGCTGGCTGGCGATGTCCTTTCGCGTGACCACGCGCTGGCCGTGTTACAGGCACCGGATGATCAGCTGTTGGACCAGCTTGCCGCCGCCTATCGCGTGCGACGTGCCGCGTGGGGGAATCGCGTCCGACTGCATTTTCTGCTGAACGCGCAAAGCGGCCTCTGCCCCGAAGACTGTCACTATTGCTCACAGTCCAAGATCTCCACCGCCGAGATCGAGAAGTATCCCATGATGGCCCACGACCGCATCATGGCGGCCGCCGATCGGGCCGCCGAGCTCAAGGCTGGCACGCTGTGCATGGTGATTTCCGGCCGCACGCCCGGCGAGACCGTGTTTGGCAAGGTGCTGGAGTCGGTGCGTGCGGTGCGCGCCAAGCATGACCTCAAGATCTGCGCCTGCCTTGGGTTGTTGAACGCCGAGCAGGTACAACGATTGAAGGCGGCGGGCGTTGAGACCATCAATCACAATCTCAATACGTCGTCCAACTTCACGCCGGAAGTGGTCTCCACGCACACGTTCGAGGACCGTGTTGACACGGTGCAGGCGGTGAAGGATGCGGGCATGAAAACGTGCAGCGGTGGTATTCTGGGGATGGGCGAAAGCGACGATGACGTGATTGATCTGGCATTGTCACTGCGCGAACTGGACGTGAAGAGTGTGCCGGTGAACTTCCTGATTCCCGTGCCAGGTACGTCGTTTGAGAATATTCGCGCGCTCGATCCACGGCGATGCCTGCGCATTTTGGCGCTCTATCGCTTTCTGCTGCCAACGCAGGAGATTCGTGTGAGCGGTGGCCGCGAGGTCCACCTGCGCAGCATGCAGGTGATGGGCCTCTATCCCGCCAATTCGATCTTCATTGGTGATTATCTCACCACGCAAGGACAGACCGCGCGTGACGACCTGCGCATGATTGAAGATGCGGGGTTTGTGCTCGAAACGCCTGACGGCGCACCATACCGCGGTGATCCGTTGACCGACATCTCTGATGCGTATCCGCGGGCTGCGCTTCCACTCGTCGAGGTCTGACCGTGTCACTGGCCGATATCCGCAAGGACTACTTGCAGGCGTCACTCTCTGAAACAGACGTAGACGCCGATCCCATCGTCCAGTTCCAGCGATGGTTTGATCACGCGGTGCGCGCCGAAGTGTCTGAGCCGAATGCCATGTTCCTGGCCACGGCAACACCGGATGCGTATCCGTCGGGACGCGTGGTGCTCCTCAAGGGCGCCGATCATCGCGGGTTTGTGTTTTACACGGACTATCGCAGCCGCAAGGGAACAGAGCTGGTGGACAACCCCCATGCATCGCTCTGTTTTTTCTGGCCAGAGCTGGAGCGGCAGGTCCGCATCGTTGGCGCCGTGCAGCGCGTCAGCCGCGCCGAGTCGGATGAGTACTTTCAGTCACGTCCGTTGCCCAGTCGTATCGGCGCGTGGACGTCCGCGCAAAGCGCCGTCATCGCCTCTCGTGAGGTGTTGGAGCGCGACCTGCTGGCGAACACCACGCGTTTCGCGGATGGTGTCGTCCCGCTTCCCGAGCATTGGGGCGGCTTTCGCGTGGTGCCTGAGGAAATCGAGTTCTGGCAGGGGCGCGCGAGTCGTTTACATGATCGGATGCAGTTTCGACGGGAAGCGGGCGCGTGGCGTATGCGGCGCCTGTCTCCCTAAGCAGGGGAACCACGCGGTCGCGCAGAGCATTGGTGCCGCATGACTCTCGATACTTCAGCGGCACACGACCGCCCGGTTCACTTAATCCTCGGCGCAACCGGCGGGATCGGCGCTGCCTTGGCGCGCAAACTTGCCGCGCGCGGTGATCGCCTCTTCCTCGCGGCCCGAAATGGCGAGCGGCTGGACGCGCTCGCACAGGAGCTCTCTGCGGTCACCACGGCGCATGTGGCAACGGTCGACGCGGCCGATTTTGCTGATGTCGATCGCGTGGCAGACCTCGCTGTTGTTCAGTATGGTCACATCAACAGCGTCGTGAACTGCGTTGGCTCGCTGTTGCTCAAGCCGGCGCACCTCACCAAAGCTGAAGAGTTTCAGGCGACCATCTCGGCCAACCTCACGACCGCGTTCGCTGCGGTGCGCTCCGCGGCACGCGTGATGCCCAACGGCGGCAGCGTGGTGCTGTGCAGTTCGGCGGCGGCGCGCATTGGCCTCACCAACCACGAGGCCATCGCCGCGGCCAAGGCGGGCGTGTTGGGACTGATGCTGTCGGCTGCGGCGACCTACGCGTCGCGCGGACTGCGTGTGAATGCCGTTGCGCCGGGACTTACGCGAACGCCACTGACCGCGCGGATCACCGGTTCGGCAGCGGCCTCTGACGCGTCGCGTTCACTGCACGCACTTGGCCGGCTTGGTGAGCCGGAAGACGTGGCCGCGATCATTGCCTGGTTGGTGAGCGACGAGTCCACGTGGGTGACCGGCCAGTGTTACGGGGTAGACGGCGGGCTGGGCACGCTCCGCGCCAAGTAGCACCGTTCCGGGCACCTAACGCGGCTCTGTTTGCGCGGGCACTGTACCGACGAGGAATGGCGTCATGGTCGGCAGCGGCGACCCGCTACTCGGTTCTTCGGTTACGGCAAAGGCCGCGATGCCTTGCGCGTTGCGCGGGAGTTCGAGTGTGTGGATCAGGCGATGGCCGTCGTCATTCGGGCTGAACAGCGTGATTGCCTCGGGCTTGCCGTTCCGGATCATCCACAAACAATACATCCTGTTCGCGGCGTTCGGGGCGAGCCCCGACGCATGCATGATGGCTTCGCCGGTTTTCTGGTTCCAGTACAACTGCATGCTTCGCTTCGTCGAGTCCTGCGCGGCGAGACGCACGACGACCAGATTGTTTTCAGCGCGCGTGAGCGTGTTCACAAGCGAGTCTCGACCAGCGAGCCGCTGCGCCGTGACTTCCGCGATTCGCGCCTGTCCGGCGAGCTCGGATTCGAGGGATTGCACTCGCGTGCGCAACGACACGGCGAAGAACAACGCCGCCGCCATCGCGAGCCCAAACACGCCCGCCGTTGCCCAGGCAGGTGCCGCGCTCTTGCGACGCGAGAGTACCGCACCGCGCGGTGGGGTGACATGCAGCGCGCGGGTGGGCGTTGCTGCGGCCGGCCGAGACGAAGCAGGTGCGTCGGCCGATGGCGGTGTCGGCGATGACGGTGGGACATCGTTCGTGAGCGTCGGTAACGCAAACTCGCGCGTCGCCGCCGCTCGCAGCTCTGCCATCTGCGCCGCTTCCAATCGCTGCGCCATGACGCGCTCGGCCTCACGACGCTCGGCCGCCACCCGTGCCACTCTGTCTTCAACGGCCCTGCGCTCGTCGGCCAAGTGCTGATCATGCGCGCGCTCGTCGCGGAGGCGCGCTTCCAATCGCGCTTTGAGCGACGGGGGCGGCGTGACCGCATACATCGAAGCGAGCGACTGCGCCACCGCGCGATGCACCGTCAGCTCAGCCTCCAACGCCTCGGAAAACGCAGGATCCGCAAGACCCGCGCGGAATGCCGAAAATTCACTGTCTGACAGCGTTCCCAACACGTATGCCGGGGCGAGTTCGCGCAGCTCGTCAAGCGTCATCGGCATCATATGCCGTGCTCCGGCGCAAGCACATACAGCATGTCGCGTAGCTTGAGCATACCCAGTCGAATACGAGTCTTGATAGTTCCCAACGGCTCGCGCAATCGTTCAGCAACTTCCTGATGGGTGAGTCCCTCAAAGAAGGCCAACTCAATCGCATGCCGTTGCGGATCGGGTAACGTGCGCAGCGCGGCACCAAGCGCGGACGAGCGCTCCGTATCTTCCACGAGTTGGTCTGGCGCTGGCGAGCCCGCGCTCATCGCGACGGGCGCGTCGTTCACGTCATCCGCCGCCGAGTCAACCGTTCGGGCACGACGCGTCCGGGCGCGAACCGCATCGAGGGCCCGTGAACGGACAATCATCGTCAACCAGCCCTGTACGGATCCGCGACTCGGCATGTAGCGTGACGCGTCGCGCCATGCCTGTGCGAAAGCCTCCAGCACGACCTCTTCCGCGTCAGCCGGTTCGGTGACCAAGCGCAAGGCCAATCCGTACATCACAGGGGCGTGTCGATCATAGAGCACGCCCGTGGCGCGATCGTCCCCTGCCGCCATGGCCTCCACGACGGCAAGATCGTCTTGGGTGTGCGGTTCACCACCCGCCGCAAGCAGTGGCTCGCCGCGCGCGGCCGTAGGCGGCGGCGTGTCAAAATGGGTGGGGTGCTGCCCGTGATCATCCATACGTGGCGAAACGTATCGCCAAGCTGGCGCGAGGAACAGGCGTCCCGCGGTGAGCTGTGCGGGCAGTGCAACGGAGATAGGCATGACGGGTGTGATGGAGCATACGCGGGCGAGCGTCAATCGGATGCATCCGCGCTGCTAGCACTGGTCTGCTACCACAGGTCTGCAGCATTCTCGACCAGCTCGGCGCGGAGCTTGACATAGCTCTCATAGCGTCCGGCGCGAACGTCCCCCGAAGCCACAGCCGCGCGAATGCGGCACCCCGGCTCAACAGTATGCAGACAATCCGCAAACCGGCACTCGCCGATCAGCGGCCTGAACTCGGGAAAGCACTCGGCAAGCCCACCGGCAGCGATGTTCCACAGGCCAACCTCGCGGAGGCCCGGCGTATCCGCCACAAAGCCTCCTCCCGGCAGCGGATGCAAGACAGCACCCACGGTTGTGTGTCGCCCTTTATTCACGCTCTCGCTGATCTCGGCCGTCCGCAAATCCAGGCCGGGGAACAATCGATTCATCAAGGAGGACTTGCCGACGCCGGACGGTCCGGTCAGCGCCGAACTCTTGCCTTCGACTTCCGCGCGCAGGTGTTCCAATCCTTCGCCGGTGACCACACTGGTGATGTGGAGTGGATAGCCCGCAGCCAGTTGATCGGCAAAGAGCGTGCGAATCGCTGCCTCACTCGAGAGCTCAGCCTTGTTGATCACAATGCGCGCGAGAAGATCATTGGCCTCGGCAATCACGAGGAAGCGATCGAGCATACGCGGGTGCGGCTCTGGTCGCGCGGCGGCGAACACCACCAACACTTGATCGAGATTGGCCACCATGATGCGCTCACCACGTGCGCCGCCGGGACTGCGACGCGCGAGCTGACTGCGTCGCGGATGAATCACATCGATGGCCCATGCCGAGTCGCGTTCATCGCGCGTGATCGTCACGCGGTCACCGACGACGAGTTTGAGACCAAGTCGCGCCTCGTGTTTCAACCGCCCACGAATGGACACATCGATACGTTCTCCCTCGTCGGTCAGCGCCTGCCAAACACCCCCGGTGCCCTGGAGTACGACCGCCTCATGGGAGATCATGCGCGCACGTCGTGGTCGTTGTCCTGCTCCGATGCCGCGACTTCCCACCAGGGGCGCCCGTCGGGCGAGGTGGAAGTGCGAATGAGTCCGTCCAAGGTGGCCTTGACCGAGGCGAGCGGCATTGCACCAACCTGTTGCCGGACGAATGACTCATGGCGGCCCACTGCCAGAAACGGCGTCTCGACATGCCCCGTTACCTGCGGCTCACCCCGGCCCCATTTCACGAAGAACAGATACGCGCCCCACGGCGCGCTGGCATCGCCCGTCTGGTCCGTGAGAATGTCGACGGAATACGAGAATCCGTCGACACCGTCGAAGGCCGCGGGGCGCGCGTGCACCGCCATGTACCCGCCCAAGGTGTTTTCATCGCCCTTGCTGTGGTCGGGGGGATGATGATGTCCTTCGTGCGCAGTCAGTGCGTTCCGTTCTTTGCGCTATCACGCGCCGTGGCGCCGCCGCTGCCGCCAAGCACTTCCTTGACGATGTTGACGGTCATGAATACCAGATTCGCCGGTCGTTCGGCCAGACGACGCATGAGATACGGGTACCACTGCACGCCGAACGGCACGTACACGCGCATCCGGTACCCTTCCTTCACGAGACTGTCCTGCAGATCGCGCCGCACGCCATACAACATCTGGAACTCAAAGCGATCGTTGGCGATGTTGTTGGCTTTCGCAAAGCGCTTGGCCTCGGCGATGATGACCTCGTCGTGCGTGGCAATACCGGGGTATCGGCCATGTTGCATCAAGCGGTGCATGGCGTCGACATAGTTCTTGTCGACATCGGACTTCTCCGGGAATGCCACGTCGGCGGCCTCGAGGTAGGCGCCCTTGCAGATGCGCACCCGACACTGCAAGCCATTCGCCCGGTCCACGTCCTTCAAGGTGCGACGGAGAGAACTCTGCAACACGACGCCCACAGTGTCGCGAAAGTCAGGGTACAACGAGTGCTCGAACGTGTCCAACGTGCGGTCGGTGTAGGCACTGGATTCCATGTCGAGCCGCACAAAGGAGCCGTACTGCTTGGCCCGCTCCAAGACACTGCGCACCACTTCAACGCCCAACGCGTCGGAGATGTCTTGCCCGAGTGCCGTCAGTTTCACCGACACGTTGGCATCCAGCTTTCGTTGCGCGATCCGGTCGAGCAACTGCAGATATTGGCGACCGGTCTCGCGCGCTTCCGCCTCGTTGGACACGCTCTCGCCGAGCAAGTCCAGCGAGGCGGTAATGCCTTTCGCGTTCAGCGACTGCACCGCGTCGAGCGCCGTCTCAATGGTTTCGCCGGCCACAAAGCGCGAGGCCATTTTACGCGCGAAGCCGACGTTCTTGATGAAACTGAACACGCCTTGTTGGCGCGAAAGATACAGAAGTGACGAGCGCAGCATGGAGACGAAGAGAATGGGGCAACTGACGGGAGTCGCGACGCGGTACTCGCCGCCTCTCGTCCACTAACCACCATGCAATATAGACGGGGGAGCGATTCGGGGCGTTTCGCTTCGGTACATCGTGCCGTCAGGCGTCCGCCATGCCTGCCACGGCGCGGATCTGGGTCAAGTGGCGCCGCTCATGGTGCGCAACGAACAGCGCCCATTGATAGGCGGTGAGCGGGCCCAGAATCGGGTGGGGCGCGGAGATACTGGATAGATCATAGCCCGAGGCACTCTGTACCGCGCCAATGAGCCGGGTCCGGGCCGCGGTGAGGCGTTCCAACGCGTCACCGGCCGTCACATGGCCGGTGGGTGCGACGCCTTCCGGCGCGACGATGCGGTGGAGTGGCTCCACAACGCGGAGATGGTCAATCTCGTGGCGGATGGGCTCGGTGCACATTTCGCGCGCATCGGCGGCGACTACCTGCTTGATCAGCTTTGAGAGCAACCGACCAATGCCGTCTTCGACGATAGCCAAATGCTCGACCTGTTGCGCTATCGACCAGCGCCCGTCGCGCGCGGCCAAATCCCGACGGTCTTCTGGAATCGAGGCCACCACCGTGACCAGCTCGCGATGGCTGTCCTCGAGTTCGTCAACCACTTCCGCGATGCGCGGATGTACGTCGTCCATGCAAACTCCGTTAGTCGTGGAAACGGGCTCCCGACACGGCCATCTCGCGCAGGCGCGCGGCTGGCGTGAAGCGCCCAGGGAACGTGGCGTCCAACGTCTCAAGCTGTTGCACCAACGTGGCGGCACCAAGCGTATCGATGTAGCGGAACGGCCCCCCAAGAAACGGTGGGAAGCCGATGCCGAACACGGCGCCGATATCGCCGTCGCGCGCCGACCGAATGATCCCGTCCTCAAGACAACGGACGGCCTCGTTCAACATCGGAAGAACGGTGCGACCCTGGATGTCCTCTGCAGCGATGGTGCGCCGCGCGCTCCCGGCCGTCGTGAGCGCGTACACGCCATCATCGGCGCCGATGCGTTTGCCGCTCTCGTCGTACCGATAGAACCCGCGCTTGGCCTTCCGCCCAAGGCGTCCACTCTCGATGACCCGACGCAAGGCGCGTGATGGTTGCATGCGCACGCCAAACGCCTCGGCCATAATCGGTCCGGACTTTCCCGCCACGTCGAGGCCCACTTCATCGAGCAGCGTGATTGGACCAACGGGGAATCCGAAACGTGTCAGTGCGGCGTCGATCGCCTCCATCGTGGCGCCTTCGTCAAGCAGCGTCCCGGCTTCGTTGAGGTAGGGCGCCAGAATACGGTTGACATAGAAGCCGGGGCCGTCGCGCACCACAATGACCGTCTTGCCCAGCTGTCGTCCATACTGCACGACGGTGGTGGTCGTCTCCGCGCTGGTCTGCGGTGTCACGATCACTTCGAGCAACGGCATTTTATGCACCGGCGAGAAAAAGTGCATGCCGATGACGCGCTCGGGGCGAGCCGCACCGCTGGCGATCTCGCGAATCGGAATCGTGCTGGTATTCGACGCGAAGATCGCATTGGGCGCGACCTTCTCGATCTCGCGCAGCACCTGATGCTTGACGGCGAGATCTTCAAAGACGGCTTCAATCACCAACTGCGCGCTGGCAAAGCCGCTGTAGTCGGTGGTGCCACCGACGCGCACCGTGAGATCGTCACACTGCTGCCGCGTGATCTGCCGCTTTTTCAGTCGCTCGCGCGCCACGGTGCGCACGGCATTCCACCCGCTCGCGACGCGATCAAGCGATGCATCTTTGAGGCGCACCAACGTCCCCGCACTGGCGGCGACCGATGCGATGCCTGCCCCCATAAACCCTGCGCCGAGCACTCCGATCTTGGTGATGGCGCGCGGCGCGACGTGCATCTGCTCATCAAGCCCGGAGTCTTTCTTGAGCGCGGTGGTCGCGAAGAACAGCGCGACCAGCGCATGGCTTTCTGCGGACACGGTGAGTGCGCCGAAGCGCTGTGCTTCCGCGCGTAATCCGTCGTCAAACCCTTCGGCGTAGCCATGCGCCACCACGTCGAGCGCCGCGAGCGGCGCAGGGTACTTGCCGTGCGTCTTCTTGAGCACACCCTCGCGCGCCTGTCGAAACACCAGCCGGCGTCCCAACGCGTTGTCGTCGAGGAGCATGTCCTTCGTGCTCTGCGCACGCTCGCGGAGTGCCGGTGCCTCACCGCGTCCCAATTGCCGGGCACGGAGCATCGCCACGTCGCGGAGAATCGCCGGGTGCACCATCTCGTGCACGAGGCCCATCTGCAGCGCCTTCTTGGCGCGAATGTTGCGACCCGTGAGGATCATATCCAGCGCCGCTTGCAGGCCGATGAGTTTCGGCAGGCGCTGCGTGCCGCCTGCACCGGGAATCAATCCCAGCTGCACCTCCGGCAGCGCCAGGATGGTCTTCGCGTGATCGGTCACGATGCGGTGCGAGCAGGCCAGCGCGACTTCCAACCCGCCGCCCAGCGCCGCGCCATGGATGGCCGCAACCGTTGGCGTACGCAGGGAGGCCAGACGGTTGAGCAGCAGTTGTCCCCCACGCGACAACGCTTCACCCTGCTCCGCGGTCATGACACCGCACAACTCGTCGATGTCCGCACCGGCAATCCACGAGTCGGCTTTGCCGCTGAACAGCACGACCGCCGTGATCGCCGTGTTGGCTTCGATCTGTGCGAAACACTGTTCAAAGACCGGACCGACGCGCGTATTGAGCGTGTTAATCGGCGCACCGGGGAGATCATACGTCAGCACGCCCACGCCGTCATCCAGCGAGAGCGTGAGACCCGTGGCGGCGTCGGCGAACAGCAGCGTGGTGGCCGCGCTGGTCGTCGCGTTCGAGGTGTTGTTCATGTGCGCTCCAGCACCATGGCATGGCCCATTCCGCCCGCGGCGCAGACCGTGAGCAATGCGAACGCGCCATCGCGTCGCGCTAGCTCATTGCACACGCTGGTCACGATGCGGCCGCCAGTGGCTCCGAATGGATGACCGATGGAGAGCGACCCGCCCATCACGTTCAGTCGGGACTCGTCGACGACACCGGTGGCCGACGCAAAGCCAGCGCGTGCCGCCCACTCCTTTGACGCGAGCCCCTGAATGTTGCTCAACACCTGAGCAGCGAACGCTTCATGCATGTCGATGAGATCCATGTCCCCCAACGACAATCCCGCACGCTGCAGCGCAATGGGCGCCGCAAGCACCGGCGCTTGCAGCAGCTGTTCACCAGGATCAACGGCGGCGTAGGCATACGAGCGAATGTAGGCGAGCGGCGTGATGCCCAACTCGCGCGTCCTCGCTTCGGACATCAGCAGCACCGCCGATGCGCCGTCGGTCAGTGGCGACGCATTGCCTGCCGTGACCGTTCCGTACAAGCGATCGAAGACGGGTTTGAGCGACGCCAACTGCTCGAAGCTGCTGTCGCTGCGCACGCCGTTGTCCGATGCCATCATCGTCGTATGCGTCGGCGGGATGGGGACCGGCACGATCTCAGCGGTCAGGCGACCATCGGCCGTCGCGGCGGCCGCCATGCGATGAGAGCGTAGCGCAAAACGATCTTGCGCTTCCCGGGTGATGCCGTTGAGTTTGGCCATCTTGTCGGCCGACTGTCCCATCGATTCGCCGGTACTGGGCTCGGTGATGGCCGGCGTGATCGGCACGAAGTCTCGAGGCCGCAATCGGGCAAGAATCGAC
Organism: Gemmatimonadaceae bacterium; assembly: GCA_031421995.1. GTDB lineage: Bacteria > Gemmatimonadota > Gemmatimonadetes > Gemmatimonadales > Gemmatimonadaceae > Gemmatimonas. The sequence continues at coordinate 4,066 of JANOPS010000120.1, read as the reverse complement.
AGCCGCTGCGGCATGCTCCTGGCCTTCGACGCGGCCACCAGCACATCGCTCATGCCGCGCGAATGCAGGATGGGCACCTGCGTGAGCGACTCTGCGCCGCCAGCAATCGCGACATGCGCGTGACCGAGCGCAATTTGATCGGCCGCGTCGGTGATGGCCTGATTGGCGGAGGCGCAGGCGCGTCCCACGGTAAACGCCTGCAGCGTGCGTGGAAAATGCGGCAGCAGGGCGACCTCGCGCGCAATGTTCGGCGCCACGACGGACGGCAGCACGGTCCCGAACACCAGCAGATCCACCGCGGCGCCATCAAGATCACTGCGTTGCATCAGCTCAGCCACCGCCAAGCGTCCCAGTTCGATGGCCGTGTACGACTTGAGTGTCGTGCCGGATCGCGCGAAGGGAGTGCGCACGCCCGCCACGATGGCGACGCGTCGACCGTTTCCGAAAGAAGGCATGCACGAAGCTAACGGTTGGCGGCGGGCGCGTCAGCACGTGGGCACCAAACTGCCTCTGGCGCGCCGGCGGTCAGCAAGGCATCAATTCGCTGTGACCGCCTCCTCACCACCGACGCCATCGCCCCGAGGCTCACAGGCCCTTTCGGGACGTCAGGACGTGCTCACGTCGCTGGCCAACGAGGTCTTTGATGTGGTGATCGTCGGTGGGGGCATCACCGGTGCCGGGGTGGCCCGCGAGGCAGCGCTGGCTGGTTTGAAGGTCGCCCTGCTGGAACGTGATGACTTTGCCAGCGGCACCTCCAGCCGGTCGTCCCGCTTGGTGCACGGCGGCGTGCGCTATCTCGAACACGGGCACGTGGCCATGGTGTTTGAGTCCAGTCGGGAGCGGCGACTGTTGCTGACCCTCGCCCCGCATCTCGTGCGCCCGCTGGCCTTCACCTGGCCGGTCTATCGTGGCGCGCGGGTCCCCCTCTGGAAGGTGCGCGCCGGACTGTCGCTGTACGACGCGTTGGCGCTCTTTCGAAATGCGCAGCGCCATAGCGCGCTCAGTGCGGCCGACGTGCAGTCCTTCGAACCGGCGCTCGCCTCTCACGCGCTGCGCGGCGGCGTGCGCTACTGGGATGCCGCCACCGACGACACGCGACTCACCTTGGCAAGCGCGATGGCTGCCCGGGAAGAAGGCGCACTAGTGGCCAACCACGTGAAGGTGGTAGGCGGCCTGCGCAGCAACGGTCACAGCCACAGCCACGGTTCCAGGCACGGTCACGGCAGACTGGAGGGCGTCGATGTTGAGGATAATCTCACGGGACAGCGATTCCCGGTGCAGGCACACTTGGTGATCAACGCCACCGGACCGTGGAGTGATGTGACGGCGTCACTCACCGCCGATCCGGCGAGTGCTGGGCGCGGCGGCGCACCCGCCGCGCAGGTTAGAGGCTCCGCTGGCACCCACATCGCGGTCCCGCGTAGTCGCCTTGGCAATAACGACGCGGTCACGATTGTCTCACCGCTCGACGGTCGCGTGATGTTCGCGTTGCCAGCCGGCGTGCACGCGATCATTGGCACCACCGAGCGGCCCGCCCGCCGAGGACCCGACGATATCCGCGCGACGGAACAAGATGTGAGCTATCTGCTGCGCTCGGTCAATGCGCTGTTCCCGAACGCCACCCTGACTCCAGACGACGTGATCTCGGCGTGGGCGGGTATCCGGCCACTGGCGGTGGCGCGTGCGGGTGAGCATTCCGCGAATACGGCGTCACGCGAGCATGCGATTGCACATCGCACCGATGGACTGCTCAGCATCACGGGTGGAAAGCTCACCACGTATCGAGCAATGTCGGCAGACATTCTGCAGCACGCCCTGCGCGAACTGGCGTCAACGAGCCAGTCGCCGGGCACCGTGCGCCCGTCGGGGCGCAGTGCGGTGACGGCGTTGCCTGGTGGCGACATCGTGTCGCGTGATGACGTCATTCGCGACGCGCGTGACACCACGCGTGACGCGGCGATGGGGGAGCGGCTTGCGCTCGCTTACGGCAGTCGTTGGCGTAATGTGTGGAGTTATGCGCAGCGTGACAGTACGCTGGCCGCGCGTATCGTTACCGATTTGCCCTATGCGCTGGCCGAAGTCCCGCACGCGGTGGAGCGCGAAATGGCGTGCACCATCGCCGACGTGCTCGTGCGCCGCACGCATGTGGCGTTCGAGACGCGCGATCATGGACGGGCGGCCGCGCGGCGGATCGCGCCGATGGTGGCGACGCTGCTGGGGTGGAGCGAGGGAGAGCGGGAGGAACAGATTGCGCAGTACGACGCCGAGGTGGAGCGGTTATTCGCCGTGGACCTGAGTTGAGGGGTGAGGCGAACAGAATGGTGCAGCGGTGAGGGTGGAGGGTTGAGGGGAGGAAGCGGTGAGGCAACATGCAGGCGTGCGCTGTGAGCTGTGGGCTTTCAGGCAAGAGCGCCTGCTTGAGGCGCGAGGGCTGGGGCGTGAGGAGTTAGGCTTGAGGGCGTGAGATTGAGGGCGACAATTGGACCCGCGGTCTGGACTATACGATTGGGCTCGAAATGCCGAGGAGACGCGTTAGAACACGCAGAGGGTAGTCCACGTCCCGAGCACTCACGGAAATGTCGTACACTGTCATCCTGCTCGTCGTCACCTTTCTTGCCTCACTCGGCGGATTGCTGCTGTTTGTCTGGTCGATGTCGAGCGGTCTCTTCGGCTCGGCGGTTGCCGCAAGCCGCGTGATCTTCGGAGAAAAAGAGGTGGGGCTGACCGAAGAGCCGGCCTCGCGCACGGCGCAAGCCCAAGATGATCTGCAAGACACCATGAATCGCACCGGACACACCGGCGAATTCTCGGTGCTGTCCTTGCAGGAGGCGCATGAACGCACGGAACAAGACGCGTCCGGGAAATGGCCAGTGTTGTTGTCGATTGGCTTCGCCGTGTTCTGGCTGGTCGCCGCGTCGGCCTTTGGCCTAATGGCGTCCATCAAGTTGCACGTTCCCGACTTTCTGTCGCAGCAATCGTGGCTGACGTTCGGGCGCATTCGACCAGCGCACTTGAACGCCGTCGCGTACGGATGGTGCAGTTCGGCAGCCTTTGGCGTGGCGTTGTGGTTGATGCCCAGGCTGCTCCGTACGCCGCTCGTTGGCGGACGAACGGCGGCTGTGGGCGCCGCGCTCTGGGGCATCGGCGTGACGGCGGGGATCACGGCTGTTCTCACGGGACACAGCGCCGGTCTTGAGTGGCTGGAGTTTCCGTGGCCGTGCGATGTGCCGATGGTGATTGGCGGCACGATGATGGGGGTGGCGCTGCTTCGCACGCTGCGCAACCGACGGGTTGAGCACTTGTACGTGTCCGTCTGGTATATCGCCGCGGGGCTGGTGTGGCTGCCCATCCTGCTGATCGTCGCGAATTTCCCGGGGCTGCATTCTGGCGTGCAGCAGGCAGCCATGAATTGGTGGTATGGACATAACGTCCTCGGACTCTGGTTCACGCCCATCGGGCTCGCGGCAATCTATTACTTCATTCCCAAAGTCCTGGGAAAGCCCATCCACTCGTACAATTTGTCCTTGGTTGGCTTCTGGACCCTCGCGTTCTTCTACAGTCAGGTGGGCGGGCATCATCTCATCGGCGGCCCGGTCCCGGGTTGGCTGATTTCGCTCTCAATTGTGCAGAGCTGCATGATGATTGTGCCGGTCATCGCCGTGGCCATCAACCAGCATCGTACGTCGTGGGGGCACTTGGGCGCGCTGCGATACTCGCCGACCCTCCGCTTCGTCGTACTCGGCGGCATGATGTACACCCTTGCGTCACTGCAAGGATCGATTGAGTCGCTGCGCGCGGTGAACACGGTCACGCACTTCACGCACTATACGGTTGCCCACGCGCATATGGGGCTCTACGGATTCTTCTCGATGGTCATGTTTGGATCGATCTACTTCATCCTGCCGCGTGTGCTGGATTGGGAATGGCCGTCCGCGCGACTGATGAGCGCTCATTTCTGGCTGGTGATCGGTGGGTTTGCGATCTACTTCATTGGCCTCAGCATTGGTGGGTGGCTGCAAGGGCTCGCGATGCTTGATGCCAATCGTCCGTTTATGGAGAGCGTCAA
>JANOPS010000119.1:0-3740 GCA_031421995.1 Gemmatimonadaceae bacterium | reverse complement strand
CACGTTGGTGTTCGAAGGGAATGGGCGCGTGAACGAGTATGCGGGCGGCTATTCCGATTGGGTGCGCCAACGCCCGGCAGCGGTCAGCCTTCCAGCTGCGGTGACGACGGTTGTCACGCCAGTCGGCGCACGAGGGAACGTGTCGACCGCCAAGGCGCCGTACGCGAAGGCCCCGACGGCCACGGCCAAGAAGCGGCGCCTCACCTTCGCTGAGGCGGCCGAGCTCAAGTCGTTGCCCGATGCCATCGATGCTGCCGAGCGGGAGCGGGACGCCGCGCTCGCGGCACTCGCCGATCCCGTCGTGCTTCGCGACGGGTCGGCCGTACTCGCCGCGCATTCCAAGCTCACCAGCGTGGAGCAAACCCTCGCGTCGTTGCTTGAGCGGTGGGAGCAGCTGGAGACCATTGCTGCCGAGGCGAAATAGGCGACCGTCGGGACGTGCGCGTTGCGAGGGCCGAACGGGTTTCGTACTTTGACTTGTCTCGCCACGGAGGATCTGGGTCGTGAAATGCCACACAGGAAGGTCGTGGAATGCTGCCGGGTGGATTGCGCTCACGTCGCTGCTGTGTGTCGCGACCCCCACGCGCGCGTTCACGCAGAGCGCGGCGCGACTGGTTCGAGTAGACGGGCTTGCGTACGATAGCCTCATGAATAGGCCTCTGGCCGCGGCGTTCATCTCCGTTGTAGGCACCGGGCGCAGCACGACCAGCGATGGGAAGGGCCGATGGCGCATTGACAGTGTGCCAGAGGGGAATCACGAGTTCGCGATGCAGCACGCGGCGTTCGACAGCATTGGACTTTCCGGAGCGTCGCGCCGCGTGGCGGTCGAATCGAAAATGCAACGCCTGGTCATCGCGCTTCCATCGTTCGCCACACTGTGGCGAGGGGCGTGCGGAACTGCCGACATCCCGCGCACGGGTGTCGTGGTGTACGGAACGCTGCGCGACGCGAACAGTGGCGCTCCGCGCGCCGACGTGTTCGTAGACGGCTTCTGGGAGGAGATGACCGGCGGGGGCAAAACGTTGGCATCCCTCGGGCAGCGCCGCTGGCGGTTGACGACCGCCAGCGATGCCCGCGGCGAGTACGCCCTCTGTGGGGTCGCGATGGGCCCAAGCCTTCGTGTGATCGCGCGACGTGATACCGCGCGGGAAACGCCCGACGGCGCCGTCGAGCTACTGCCATCACTCGTGCGAGTGCGCCGGTTGGACCTCCTCGTGGCGACTCAGAGCACGGTCGCGGTGGACAGCAGCACGACCGCTGGTGCTACGACCGTTAGTGCACCGATCGCTGTTGCAACAACGGCGCCGTCTCGCGACTCGGCGCGACCGGGCTCTGCACGCGCGCGCGCGACGGACGCTGTGGTCGGCGTGGTGACTGGCGTAATTACCAACGCCGCCGGTCAGCCACTCGAGAATGCCGTGATCGGCGTGGACACGTTTCCCGAAGTCCGCAGTGGTGCAGACGGTCGGTTTGTGGTACGCAACGTGCCTGCGGGGTCGCGACCGATCGCGGTCATCGCGGTCGGGATGCAGCCCTTCACCTCCACCGTGAACTTGCTGGCGGGTGACACGGCGCGGCTGACGGTGCCAATGGCTCGCGTGCAACAACTGCTTGATGCCGTGACCGTCAAGGCGACGGTCATGTCCGTGCGCGTGAGGGACTTCGAAGAGCGAAAGCGCATGGGCTTTGGCGACATGCGAGACTCGACCGAGATTAAGAACTACCCGTCACTGGTTGCCGTGCTGAGCACCATCAACGGCGTACAAATCCGTGCGAAGAACCGCATGAACTTCACGATCGACGTGCAGGGGTGCGGCAACCTGGACTTTCGTCTCGACGGACATCCAAGCACGAAAGAGGACATCGCCTTACTCGATCCCCAGGATGTCGCGGCGGTGGAGGTCTACCGGCGCACCATTCCGACGGGGTTGATATCGTATCGTGGATGCCCGATCATCGTGTGGACCAAACGCGGGCTCGGCAAGTAGCCTCTTATCGACGGAATCCACATCGCTCGGCACATACGACGGAATCCTCGTAGCCGAAACCGCGAAACGACTCCGCGCCGCAGCTTACGCGGCCGACGGGTCATGCAGCTTCTCGCGGATAAACAGGGCAGGGATGATACCGGTCAGCAGATACGTGCCTCCCATCACCATCAGCCCAAGTCCGATCGTGTAGTGCGTCGCAATCAGCCCGATGAGCGGTGGCGCGATCGCGGCGCCAATCCGGCCAACGTTGTACGCACCTCCCACTGCCGTCGCACGAATGGCCGTGGGAAAACTCTCGGTCATGTAGGTCGCATTCACACCGTAGGGCATGCCATACAAAAACCCGAACACCGTGAGGAGCGCAACGATGTTGCCCGGTGAATGCAGCAGCACCACGATCGGCAAGAAGATCGCTGTGCCGACGCCGCCGAATACGAAAATCCAACGCCGCCCAAACCGGTCTGCCAGCAGCCCAGCCACGATCTTGCCGACGATCATGGCGCTGTAACTGCCAACCAGGTAGCCGGTCATCTTCGTGAAGTTGAAGTTGAGTTCGGACACCAGATAGGTAGGAAGCCAATTATTCACGCCGTAGTTGCCGAACTGCAAGAAGCAGGACGTGAGTGTCCACAGCAGAAACATGCGCCGCGCCGATGGCGTACCCAACACCATCTTCCATTGGCCGGCGCTTCCTGTTGAAGCGGACTGCGACGCGCGTCGCCAACTCGCAGGCTCGGGCACATACTGTCGGATGAACAGCGCGAGGAGTACTGGCACGAGCGCGATGGCAAACAGCGGACGCCATCCGTAGACCGGAATGATCGCCCCCGCAAGCAGCGCCGCGACCACATAGCCCGCCGACCATCCCGCCTGCAATGTGCCCAGGACGGTTGTACGTCGCGCCGTAGGTACGTACTCAGACATCAACGTGTTGCTGACCACGTACTCAGAGCCCAACCCAAGTGCAGACACGAAACGCAGCGCCGCAAACTGCCAATAATTCTGCGTGAGACTGAGCCCGGCGGTGCCGAGTGAGAATACGATGATGGTCCACACGACGACCCGCACGCGCCCGTAGCGATCGGCGGCCCAACCGCCGATCAGCCCGCCAAGTGCCATGCCGATCAAGGTCACGCTGGCCAACGATCCGGCTTCGACCTTGGTGATCCCGAATTCCTTGATCAGGCTCGGCAGGCTGTACGACAGGAACATCAAGTCCATGCCGTCGACCATCAGTCCGAGAAAGCCGGAGATGAGGACGACGACCCACGTGCGATCCGCGGCCGCTGCGTCAGGAGTCTCGCGGGACGTCACGGCGTTTGGGATTATTGCGGGGACTTACTTCTTCTCGGGTGGTTTCCCGCCAGGTGTCGGGGCTGGTGGAGCCACGGGTGACAAGAGCTGTGTCGCTGCCGAGTCCCCTCCCGGTATCACGGAAGGCGGTTGCACGCGATCGAAGCCGAACGCTTTCTCTCGCCGCATGGCCGTCGCAATGCCACGCGCCTGTTTGAACACCGCGTCCGACTCGGCCATGCGTCCAGCGCCGGCGAGCGCCTCGGCCAGCGTCACACCACTGATCACGTACAAGTCGGGAATACCGACGGACGCGTCATCGACCCAGCCGTTGCGTGCCGCGAGCGACTTCGTCGCCGTAAACACGCTATCCCAGAGCGCCTTCGAGCGATTGATGTCGACGTATCCTTCGCCCTGAATCAGCACGGTATCTCGGCCCGCCACGACCGGCTGCGG
>JANOPS010000118.1:0-7952 GCA_031421995.1 Gemmatimonadaceae bacterium | reverse complement strand
AAGACGGCCGTGACGCCGCCGACAAGCGTGACGAGGAGCGACACGTCGGGTGCGCCCGCGAAAATCGGCGCGGCTCGTGCGACCAAGTACACGCCGGCGGTCACCATGGTGGCCGCGTGGATCAGCGCCGACACGGGCGTCGGGCCTGCCATCGCGTCGGGAAGCCACAGGTAGAGCGGAATCTGCGCACTCTTGCCGACGCAACCCAAGAAGAGAAACACGGCGATCGTGAGCACCGCCGGTGAGCCCGCCATCGCCCCCAACGCCGCATGCGCGCCCGAAAAATCTACATGCTGCACGCTGGACCACATCAGGAACATCGCAATCAGCAGGCCAAAATCACCGATGCGATTAACCACAAACGCCTTCTTCCCTGCCTCGATGTTCGCCCGATCGGCAAACCAGAACCCGATCAACAAATACGAGCACAGGCCGACTCCTTCCCATCCGACAAACAACACCGGGTAGCTCGCACCCAACACCAGCACCAGCATGAACGCCACGAACAGATTCAGATACGCGAAGTAGCGTGCGTATCCCGGATCAGCCTTCATGTAGCCGATGGAGAACAGATGGATCAGCGATCCCACACCGGTGATGACCAACGTCATGAGCATCGACAGCTGATCAAGCTGCAACGCCCAGTCAATGGTCAGTGCGCCGCTCGGAAGCCACTGTCCGTACGACACGATGAACGGTGACGCGATCGGCGACGCGCGAAGCATGGCGAGAAAGATCGCGACGGACAGGCCAAAGGCCACGATGATCACGCTGGGCCCAATGAACGACACGAGCGGATGATGGGCCGTCGTTGCCTGCGAACTTCCAGCGCGGGACCGTGCGGTCACGGCGATCGTCCCGTTGATCAGCGCGCCGAACAGCGGGAGCAGTGGCAGAAGGCCGATGAGCGAGGCGACGCCGCCGGCAAGGGGATGCGCGGATGCCGATGACTGCGCGGACAGCACGAGTGGAGACACCATCAGTCGCGCAGCAGACGAAGAGCCGACAGATCGACGGTACCGAAGTGCCGAAACACGGCAATCACAATGGCCAAACCGACCGCAGCCTCTGCGGCCGCAATCGTCATGACCATGATCACAAACACATGCCCTGTCACGCCATGCTGGGTCGATAAGGCCACGAACGACAGGTTCACGGCGTTCAGCATGAGCTCAACGCACATGAAGAGAATGATCGCGTTCCGTCGGGTGAGGACACCCACGACGCCGATCACGAACAGAATAGCGGACACGATCAGGGCTTCGCCGATCATACTTGCACTCGCTTTTTGGCCAGCAAGACGGCGCCGACGATCGCGACGAGCAGCACGACACTGGTAAGTTCGAAGGCCACGAGATAGTCGGAAAACAGCGAGACCGCGACGGGTGTCACGGCGTTGTCCGCCGCCGGAGCCAGCGCGGACGTTGGCACACGCCCTCGTTGGACGACGAGGAGATTCGCGAGGAGGGCCAGGCCAACGAACCCCGCGCCAAGCCGCGCGCCAAGCGCCCGTAAGTCGGTGATCTCGCTGCGGCCGAGATTCAGCAACATCACGACAAACACAAAGACGACCATGATCGCGCCGGCGTAGACGAGGACTTGAATGACGCCGACGAATGGCGCATCCAACATCACATACAGGCCGCTCAACGCAAACATCACGTTGACCAGCCAGAGCGCTGCCGGCACGGGGTTACGGCGCGTCACGAACAACAACGCCGAGGCGATGGCCAGCAGCGAGAACAGGTAGAACTGAAACTGGTAGAAGGTCGTCATTCGCCTTTGGGGTCCGAGGGGTCCCAGAGTTCGCTGACCGGATGCGTCTGTGCCATCAATCGCTCCAGATCATACACGAAGGACGCGCGGTCAAATTCCGCGTTCTCGTAGTGCCGACCGAGGTGGATGGCTTCTTCGGGGCAGACCTCTTGGCAGTAGCCGCAGAAAATGCATCGGAACTCGTCGATCTCAAAGACCAACGGATACCGATTTCCCTGTTCGTCTTCTCCGGGTACCAACTTGATGCAATTGGCTGGACACACCGAAGGACAGAGCCCGCACGCCACACACTTGGCCGTCCCCGTCTCGGTCGTCAGCATGCGATGGGTTCCGCGCCACCGCGGCGACAAGTCCCACTTCGTCTCGGGGTACTGCATCGTCACCTTGTGCGGATCGATGAGATGCTTGAACGTGACCGCCATCCCCTTGAGGGTCGCACGGATGTAACTCGTTCGCTCTAGCGGGCGGTGTAAGACCTTCACGCCGATGGCCATCAGGTATCTCCTCCCGTCGTCTGCGTCTGCCGCACGGCCAGCGCTTGACGCGACAGGTCCAGGCCGCGCTCCTGAAGGCGCGCCAAATCTGTCGGGCCCACGCGAGCGCTCGACGGACTGATAAGTCGCCCACGGTCAAGCCAGAAGATCAGCGCGCCCATCAGCAGCACATTGAGTGCAAAGAGTGCGAGGGAAAAGAGTGGCCCGCGTGACACGCCGAGCGCATCGAGTCCGAGCGACGCGGCCGCGATCACCAAGATGTATCCCAGTGAGACCGGCAACATGACGCTCCACCCCAGTGACATCAACTGGTCATAGCGAAAACGCGGCAATGTCCAGCGGATCCACATGAAGAGGAAGAGGAAGCAGCCCGTCTTGATGGCGAAGGTGAGCAGTGTCGCCACGGTTTTGAGCACGGTGTACGGCGCGCTGTTGTCCCATTGTGTGAACGGGATATCCCACCCGCCGAAAAACAGCGACGCCGTGAGCCCGCTGACTGTCGCCATGTTTGCGAACTCGGCGATGAAGAACATGGAGAACTTCATGCCGCTGTACTCGGTGTGATACCCGGCGACGAGTTCGGATTCGGCTTCCGGCAAGTCGAACGGGAGTCGATTCGTCTCCGCGAAGGCGGCGATGAGAAACGTGAACCATGCCACGGTGAGCGAAAACACGTTCCATCCCATGTGCGACTGCTGCTGCACGATGGCCGACAGCGACACATTGCCCGCCAAGAGCAGCACGGGAATCGTCGACATACCCATCGCGATTTCGTACGAGATCATTTGGGCGCTCGACCGAAGACCGCCCAGGAGCGCGTACTTGTTGTTTGACGCCCATCCGGCGAGCACGATGCCGTACACGCCAAGCGACGAGATGGCGAGCGTGAACAGATAGCCAACGGGCAGCGGTGCGACCGCCATGTCGATCAATCCCCATGGCGTGGGCAGTGGCGCCGCGAGTGGCAACACGGCCCAGGTGAGCATCGAGGGAATGAAGGCCAACGCGGGTGCGATCAGGAAGAGCCACTTGTCCGCGCTTGCCGGATTCGTCTCCTCCTTCATGAAGTTCTTCAATCCGTCGGCGACCGGCTGCAGAATGCCTCCAGGGCCGGCACGGTTTGGGCCACGGCGATCCTGAAACCACGCCGCGAGCTTGCGCTCGGCCAGTGTCAAGAACGCCACACCCACGAGGTAGAGTCCGAACACGACGAGGATCTTGATCACGCTGGCCAGCGCAAACGTGCCGACCGCATCCGGTGCCACTTGGGAGTTCGCCCGCGGAAACCACCCGGCAAGGTCAATCATGCCGTCACCTCCTGCGCTACAGCGTGCGGAACGTCTCCGGTGATGCGCTCGCCCTGAAATCCGAGGGTCTCATAATCCAGTCCCGCGTAGCTCGCGTGCGACTGAGCGAGCGCCGCGAAGACGGCTGAGGGCAATAGGTACTGCTCGCGTGAGCCGACGCCGACCAGCAGGTCGGCGATCACGTACCACGTGGGTCTCGCGACGCCAGGCGCCGCCTTCGTCTGCAGGAAACGCTGCACCCGACCCCGCAGGTTGGTAAAGGTCCCCTCCTCTTCGGCCGTGTTCGTTGACGGCAACACCACATCGGCACGCGACGCGAGCGCCGACGGGAGTGCGGTGCCGACGTACACGATGCGTGCGGCACCATCAAGGAGCTCCGGTGCAATGCCGTCGAGCTGGTCGCCAACAACGAGCAGCGCGTGGTTGCCCAGCGACCCCTCGCGCAGCGTATCGATCTCCGTGAACCCCAGCAGTCGCGCCGCTGTGGCGTTCGCGGCACGTTCCGCCCGCAGGGCAAGATCCGCCACGCCGGGAAGGGGCACTTCCGCACCGCGCGCCACGCGAAATACGCCGCTGCCCGGAACGACCTGCAAAAGACGCTCCAGCAGGAAGAGCGACTCGTTCGACAGGTTCGGAGAGGCGAGAACGAGTGTGGGCTGCGCCGACAGCGCCCGTGACGCGGCCGATATTGCCGATTCCCAGTCGGTCACCAGCAGTACGCCGCCATTACGTACTAATGGCTGATCGGCGCGGTCCCGGCGGTTGAATTCGCGATAGCTCGAACGGCCCTGCTGACAGAGATAGAAATGATTCACGTGCTCGTTGGATCGTGGCTTGAGCCGGACCAGCACGTTGTCGCGTGTTTCGGCAACGGCGTTGCATCCCTGGCTACACCCCGTGCACACGGTGGCGGCACGATCGAGTTCCCACGCACGCGCTTTGTTCAGAAAGTCCTTCGACAATAGCGCTCCCACGGGGCACAAGTCCACGACATTGCCGGCCCACTCGTTCGTGAGGTCGTGGTCCTCTGCCTTCCCGATGAAGGCGCGATCGCCGCGCTCCGACACGTTGAGCACCGGTTCGTGAGCCACGTCGGACATGAAGCGGACGCAGCGCGTGCACAGAATGCACCGATTCGGCACATAGAGCACATCGCCGCCAAAATCCTCGACGGGGTTGAACCGTTTCGGCTCGCGGTAGCGCGAGTCGGCACGCCCTTCCGCGAACGTGTAGTCCTGCAATTCGCACTCGCCCGCCTGATCGCAGATCGGGCAGTCGAGCGGGTGATTGATGAGCAGAAACTCCAACACCCCCTTGCGCGCCTCTAGTGCCTTCGGCGAGTGGACGTGCACTACCTGCCCCTCGGCCACCGCAGTGGCGCATGCCGGCGCAAGCTTCGGCGCTTTCTCGACTTCCACCAAACACATCCGGCACACGCCAGCGACCGGCAAACCCGGGTGATAGCAATAGTGCGGGATCAGCACACCGACCGTCTTTGCCGCTTCGAGAATGGACGTGCCATCGCGCACGTGGACGGGTCGGTTTTCAATCGTCAGCGCGATCATCTTGGTGTCGCTCACAAGTCCCTCACGCCGCCGAGGCGCGCGGCGCCCCGGGCACGGTGACCATACTGCGATTGCTCACGATCTTCGCCTCAAACTCGTGTCGAAACTTCTTCAGTCCTGAGATGACCGGGGTGGCGCACGAGTCGCTCAACACGCAGATCGTCTTGCCGCTCATGTTGTCGGCAATGGACAAGAGGGTGTCGAAATCCTCTGTGGTGCCGTGTCCGTCGCGAATCCGCTCCAGGATGCGCGTCGTCCACGCGGTTCCCTCGCGACACTGTGTGCACTGTGCACAGCTTTCGTGCGCATAGAAGCGAGCGAGTCGTGCGATCTGCTTGACCATGTCTTGCCGGTCGTCAAACACGATCACACCGCCCGAGCCCAGCATGGTACCCGCCGCCACGAAGCCCTCGTAATCCATCAATGCACCTTCGGCTTCGTCGCGCGTCAAGATCGGGACGGAGGAGCCGCCGGGAATCACCGCCTTGATCTCGCGACCGGGAAGCGGGCCACCGCACAGATCATAGAGGAACTCCTTGAACGGAAACCCAAGCGCCACTTCATAATTCCCGGGTCGCGTAATGTTGCCGCACACGGAGAACAGCTTCGTTCCGACGCTCTTGGGATTATCCGCTCGGCCATACTGCTTGTACCACTCGGCGCCGTTGTTGATGATATGCGGGATCGTGGTGAGCGTCTCGACATTGTTGATCGTGGTCGGCTTACCGAACAACCCCGCCACGGCCGGAAACGGCGGCTTGATGCGCGGATTGCCGCGACGCCCTTCCAGCGAGTTCATCAGCGCCGTCTCTTCACCGCAAATGTAGGCACCGGCGCCACGGTGGACGTGCACATCGATGCGTCGCCCGGATCCCATCGCGTTCGCGCCAAGGATGCCGGCCGCATACGCCTCTTCCACCGCGCTGCTCACGCGGGCGTAGGGTTCGGTGAATTCGCCGCGGATGTAGATGTACGCCGTTTCCGCATAGATCGTGTGCGCACCGATCGCAACGCCTTCGACAAGGGCGTGCGGTGTCCAGCGCATAATCTCACGGTCCTTGAACGTGCCCGGTTCCGACTCGTCGGCATTGCAGCACAAGTAGTGCGTCTTGCCATCGGGTTTCATGAACGACCATTTCAGTCCCGTCGGAAACCCTGCGCCGCCGCGACCGCGGAGGCCGGAATCTTTGACGACGGCTTGGAGTTCTTGCGGATCGGTGGCGAGCGCCGTTTCGAGGGCTGCGTACCCGCCGCGCTCGCGCCATCCACTGACGGTGCGCGCGCCGGCGTCTCCGAAGTACTTGGACAGGAGGGGGGTCTCGCGTGGATGCGACGGATGAGGATATCCCACTACAAACGCTCCGAGAGGAGTCGGGGTACGGACTCGGGTGTAACCGACTCGATGAATTCGTTGTTGATCATGACGGGAGTTGCGAAGCCGCACGCACCGAGGCACTCCACCTCGACGATCGTGAAACGCCCGTCCGCACTGGTCTGTCCGAGCTCGCCGCAGCCGGTGTGTTGCAGCAGTGCTGCCACAACGTCTTCCGCGCCACAGACGTTGCACGGGGTCGTAGTGCACACTTGCACGAAGTGCCGACCAACCGGATGCTGATGATACATGGTGTAGAACGTCAGCACGCCTTTGACGTACGCCGGCGTAATGGATAGCGCCGCGGCCACTTCTTCGATCGCGGGCTCACTGACCCACCCGCGGGCATCTTGAATCATCCACAGCGCCGGCAACAATGCCGCTTGTTTGGTGGGGTAGCGCGAGAGAATGGTGTCGAGTGCGACCCGCTGCTCACCAACAAACACGGGCGCGTACGGCGCATTGTGATGCGCACCGTCTGGCGGAGCGGCCACCAGGGCACCGCCCGTTGCCGATGGACCATGGCTCATCGATCGATCTCTCCCATCACGATGTCTATGCTGGCGTTGATGGCAATGACATCGGACAGCAAGTGCCCTTCGACCATCTTGGGAATGGCGGACAAGTTCACGAACGATGGCGGACGAATGCGCCACCGAACGGGCTTCGCGGTCCCATCGCTGACGAAGTAATAGCCCTTCTCGCCCTTGGGGCTCTCGACGGGCACGTAGCACTCACCAGCTGGTGGCCGCGGGCCCTCCATCACGAGCTTGAAGTGATGGATCATGGATTCCATTTCGCTGGTGGCCTTGTGCTTTGGCGGGAGGATGAGTCGCGGATCGTCGATGTTGATCGGGCCGTCCGGAAGCCGCCGCAGCGCCTGCTCCAGGATGCGCACACTCTGTCGCATTTCTTCGACGCGCACCAGGAATCGATCGTACACGTCGCCTGTCGTGCCGACCGCGACGTCAAAGTCGTAGGTCTCGTAGTCAAGATACGGAAAGTCTTTCCGAACATCGTACGCAACGCCAGAGGCCCGCAGCATCGGGCCCGACAACCCCGCGTTGACGGCGTCGTCGGCGCTGATTGCGCCAAGGCCAACGGTCCGGCCAGCCCAGATCCCGTTGGTCTCCAGCATCCCAACGGATTCATCCAGCGTTTTGGGGAACCCCTTCAGAAACGCGCGCAGCCCGTCCAGCCATCCGCTTGGCAGATCCGCGGCCATGCCACCGACCCGGGTCGCCGACGTGGTGAGGCGCGCGCCGAACCAACCCTCGAGCAAGTTGTAGATGTTCTCGCGTTCCTGGTACAGCCAGAGGAACGGCGTGAACGCGCCGATGTCGACCGACGTGGTACCAAGCCACACCACGTGCGACATGATGCGCGATAACTCCATGAGCATGACGCGCAGCACGGTCGCGCGGGGCGTGCACTCCAC
>JANOPS010000117.1:0-5286 GCA_031421995.1 Gemmatimonadaceae bacterium | reverse complement strand
TATCGCATCGGGGATCACGTGATCATGGAAGAGCGGGAGGACGGGATTCTGCTCCGTCCACTGCGGGCACCGGGGCAGAAGTTGTCGTGGGATGACACAGCGCGCGACATGGCGCGAACGGCCGAGGACTGGAGCGCATGGGACGAGAGTGTAACAGATGGCCTCGAACAGACGCCGTGGGACGCGCCGAGCAAGACGAAGCCAGCGCTGCGACGGCTTGCTGAGTCCACGAAGTCATATGTTGTTGACAAACCTCGTCGAAAGCCGAGCAGTACATGAAGCGTTATGAGATTCGCTGGGCAAATCTTGACCCAACGACTGGCGCTGAGATGGCGAAAACACGCCCAGTGGTCATTGTCAGTCTTGATGCACTCAACGAGCGCCTGCAGACAGTCACCGTGTGCCCACTGACGTCACAATTGCATCCCGCGTGGCGTACGCGGCTTTCGGTTCGCGTCGCGCGGAAGCGCGCGGAGATTGAGTGCGATCAGATTCGCACTGTCAGCAAGACCCGTCTTGGGCGTACGCTTGGTTCACTCACCGACGCAGAGGCGAGCACGTTGCGTCGACTGCTGACGGAGATGTACGGCGAATAACGGCGATCAAGACTTCACGAGAACGTCAGGATCCCCGATTCGCCGTCTCCAATGCCCGCACGTCGCTCTCGGCCAGAATGCGCGACGCGGTGTCGGCGAATGACTCCATCTGCGTGGCGCGCGTCTTTGCCCACGAGGGCAGGCTCACCGCTCGTTGGACAATGGACAAGAAGCCAATGCCGCCCATCAACGCCATCGGCCACCACGACGCATTCGATGCGCTGAGGGCGCCAGCGATCGCCAGCATGCCGCCAGCAAGCATCATCGAGGCACCGACTTGCATACCAGACCTCCCGTCACCCTTGCGCGTCGACATCCGCAAACGATGTCCGCGAGCGGTGGGCTCGAGCGTGGCCTGCAGGTTGCCGTTATGCCACGAACGCAGCGAGCCTTCCTGATACAGTCGTCCGCGCGCGCCGAACGTCTCGCGGAGCGCCACGACCATGCGTTCCCACTCCATGTCGGTCACGGCACGGCCCAGTTCGATAGTGCGTGCAACCCCGGTGGGCAGCCCATACGACGTGGTCAGCTGCGTCGGGATCAGGTCGCCGCGTTCGATGGCCCGCGCCGCGTTGGTCACAGCAGTGGGCGATAGCCCCGCTTCCTTGGCGGCCTCGGTGAGCTGTTGGATGGTCAAACCACCACTGGAGGACCCTGCCTCGCGAGACCCGTCACCGACAGCGCCCGCCGCGAGGGCCCGTTCCTCGGCCGCCGCCCGTTCAAGGATGAAGGCGACTTCGTCATCGGAAAACCGTCGTTCAGCTGTCATGATATGGAGTGTGTAGAAGGGGCCACCAACACGCAATTCCCTACGCCGCGCCGCGCGGAGGAGTGTCACGTCGAGCGAGGGGTGCACGGGCCGAGTTCTGGCGATAGGTTCGACCAGCAGCCCATTCGGTCCACTCCCTTTCATCAATCCTGTGCGCTTTACTCTCCTCCCCAGCGCGCCGCGCCGCCCCAGGACCCGCTCTACGCTCTCGACCGCGCTCCTCATCGCACTTCCGATGGGCGCCGCGCGGGTCGCCGGTGCGCAGGCATCGTCGTCAGCACTCGATGTGCTCATCACGGGCGCCATGCTCTACGACGGAAGTGGCGCTCCTGGACGCATTGCCGATATCGGCCTGCGCGGAGATCGCATTGTGTTCGTGGGCCGAGCACCGGCTGGAGTCAGGGCCACACAGCGCCTTGATGCCAAGGGGTTGATCGTCGCGCCGGGTTTCATCGATCCGCACACACACACATACGAGGGCTTGCCTCGTCTGAGCGCCGAGCGGCGGCAGAATGCGTCGTCACTGATGCAGGGCCTGACCACGGTCGTACTCGGTGCCGATGGGCGTGGGCCGGTCGACGTCACGCGTGTACTCGACGCCGCCGAGCGCGATGGACTCGGCACCAATACATACGTGATGGCAGGCTTTGGCACGGTACGCAGTCGTGTGATGGGGTCGTCCTCGGCCGCGGCGTCGCGTGCGCAAATCGATTCCATGCGCGCACTCATCGCGCAGGCGATGAGGGAAGGCGCCTACGGCGTGGGCTCGGGCCTATTCTATGCCCCGCAGAGCTACGCGAATACCGAGGAGGTGATCGCCGTGGTGTCGGCAGCGAAACGCTTTGGTGGCGTGTACGACACGCATCAGCGCGATGAGAGTTCGTACAGCATTGGTCTCTTGGCGTCAGTCCGCGAGGCCATCAAGATCGGCTGCGAATCGGGGCTCACCGCCAACGTGGGCCACATCAAGGCACTCGGCGTAGACGTGTGGGGCAAGGCCGATAGCGTGCTGCGCATCATGCGCGAGGCGCGGGCGCGCGGATGCACGGTCACGGCAGATCAGTATCCGTGGACGGCCAGTGGTACCGGACTGAGCGCCGCGCTCTTGCCGCGTTGGGTGCAGGCCGGTGGTCGCGATTCGATGCTGATGCGCATGAACAAGGTAGACGAGCGCGAAACGATGTTGGTCGAAATGCGCGACAACCTGCGCCGACGTGGTGGCGACAGCACGCTGCTGTTGACGGGCGGCAACATGGCCGCGCAGCAATACGTGGGAAAGACGCTGAAGGCTGTGGCGGCCGAGCGTGGGAAGACCGCGGTGCAGACCGCGTTTGAAATGATTCGAGACGGTTTCGACATGAGCGTGGCGTCATTCAACATGACCGAGCGCGACATCGAAACCTTCATGCGTGATCCGTACGTGATGACAAGCTCTGATGGGTCTGACGGACATCCGCGGTTGTATGCCACGTACCCGCGCAAGATCCGTCGTTATGTGCTGGACAAGCCGGTGATCACGATGCAGCGCATGATTGCGTCGTCGTCTGGGCAGGTGGCGCGCGTGTACGGCTTTACCGATCGCGGGGTGTTGCGCGCGGGCGCGTTCGCCGACGTGATCGTATTTGATCCGAAGACGATTCGTGAAGAAGCGACGTACACCGAACCCACCAAGCTGGCGACGGGGATGCGCTGGGTGTTTGTGAACGGCAAAGCGGCGGTGAGCGACGGGAAGCCGACCGGCGCGATGGGAGGGCGGGCGCTGCGGCGCAGAGAGCGCTAAGCGACGACATTAGAGATTGGAGAGCTTCGCGCGCCGTGGGTCCCAAGTTTCGACAAGCGCTGCTTGTTGTGAATCACGGGGGACACGGAGAACACGGAGGCGCATGCGCGATGTCCAACGTCACAACCAGCGCATTCAGAGGGTGAGACATCGCCTGACCACGCGTCGCTCACACTCCGTGTCCTCCGTGTCCCCCGTGATTCAATAACTGCAACGCCTGCATACCACAACGGACATCCCGAGCGATACAACCTCGCTAGCGCCCGAGCACCCCTCGCGCCGCTGCCGCCACCTTGTCAGCCGTAATCCCAAACTCCTCGTACAACACCGGTGCCGGCGCGCTCGCTCCAAAGGTCTCGATCCCCACGATCGCACCCGTATCACCAACCCACCGATACCAACTCGCCGGGTGCGCCGCCTCCACCGCGACACGCGGCACGCCAGCCGGCAACACGCTCGCGCGATACAAGGCGTCTTGCTGTGCGAATAACTCCAAACTCGGGGCGCTCACCACGCGAGCCGACACGCCAGTGGCCGCGAGCTGCGCACGGGCAGCGATGGCGATCTCCACCTCCGATCCCGTTGCGAGCAACACCACATCGGGCGTCCCCGTGCTGTCGGCGACCACATACGCGCCGTGCGGAACACCAGCACGCGCCGCATCGGGCGCGCCCATGTATGCGAGCTTCTGGCGCGTGAGCACCAGGGCCGTCGGTCCAGTCTTGTGACTGAGCGCAATACGCCAGCACTCAGCCACCTCATCGGCATCGGCGGGGCGCAGCACCAACAGATTGGGGATGATGCGCAGCGCGGCAAGGTGCTCAATGGGCTGGTGCGTGGGACCGTCCTCGCCAAGACCAATCGAGTCGTGCGTGAACACGTAGATCGCCTGGGTCTGCATCAGCGCCGCCAAGCGAATCGCCGGGCGCATGTAATCCGCGAACACCAGAAACGTGCCGCCGTACGGAATGACACCGCCGTGGAGCGACATGCCATTCATGATCGCACCCATGCCATGCTCACGAATACCGAACTCGAAGTTACGACCAGCCGGATGCTGCGCCGTAAAAAACGGCGCACCCTTCACCACGGTGAGGTTTGATCCCGCGAGGTCGGCTGATCCACCAATCAACTCCGGAACGGCCGAAGCGATCGCGTTGATCACTACACCACTCGACGCACGACTGGCTACGTTGCCACTCTTCGCGTCAAACGTGGGGAATGCCGTCGCGGCATCGGCCCGCAACTCACCGCGCATACGCCGCTCGAATTCCGCCGCCAGCTCGGGGTGCGCTGCCGCATAGGCATCCCAACGCGTCTGCCACTCGCCGTGCGACGCACTGCGCGTTGCCACACGCTCGGCCCAATGTGCACGCGCTTCCGCGGGCACCGTAAACGACTCGGGATAGGCCCATCCGTACGCCGCCTTCGTGAGCGCGATTTCGTCTTTGCCTAACGGCTCGCCGTGCGCCTTTGCCGTGTCCTGCTTGTTGGGCGACCCAAAGCCGATGTGCGTACGCGTGATGATCATCGATGGACGCGACGTGTCGGCTTGTGCTGCCACAACCGCTGCATCGATCTGCGCCAGGTCGTTCACATCCGTGACGTGCAACACCTGCCAGCCATACGCCTCAAAGCGCTTCGCGGCGTCATCGCTGCAGGAGATATCCGTCGGGCCATCAATCGTAATGCGATTGTCGTCAAAGAAGCCGATCAGCTTGCCCAGACCAAAGTGGCCGGCATACGAGGCGGCTTCGTGCGAGATGCCTTCCATCAGGCATCCGTCACCGGCCACGAAGTACGTGTAATGATCGACGACCTTGAAGCCATCACGATTGAACGTCGCCGCGAGATGTGCTTCGGCGACGGCAAAACCGACGGCGTTGGCCACACCTTGTCCCAACGGACCCGTGGTGGTCTCCACGCCAACCGTGTGATGTACTTCGGGGTGACCAGGCGTCTTGCTGCCCCACTGCCGAAACCGCTTGATCTCGTCGAGCGGCAGATCATAGCCAGCCATGTGCAACGTGCCGTACAACAACATGGAGGCATGCCCCACCGACAGCACGAACCGATCGCGGTCTACCCAATGCGGCGCGGCGGGGTCGTGGCGCAAATGCCGCGTGTACAGCGCATAAGCC
>JANOPS010000116.1:0-11463 GCA_031421995.1 Gemmatimonadaceae bacterium | reverse complement strand
ACTAGCGCCGCGAGCGGCGGCGAGCGCCGAGCCCAAGCGCGCCGAGCCCGGCGGCCATGAGCATCATACTGGTCGGCTCGGGAACGGTGGTGGACGGCGTCCCGGACAGGGTGATTTCAGCGATGTTAAAGTCCTTGAAGTTCCCTGCGGCGACGGTGCTGAAATTGCTGAGCGTGACGATGTTGCCGCTCAATCCGGCGAGGCTGGTTCCCGCAAAATTGAAGAGATCATCGCACGGGCCGCTGCCTCCCGCGGCGGAAATGCAGGTGTTGTTGAAGCCCGTTGACAGCAACGCGGCGGATCCGCCGCCAAAGCCGATCGTAGCGCCTTTCAAGTTGCCGTTGGTGAGGTTGTTTGTGGTCGAACCGCCAAAGATCGTGAGCGACGATAACTGAAAGGTGCCGGAGAGAAACAGGGTGATCACCGAGTTGTTGTTGACCGTGAACACGTGATTGTTGTTCGTGCTGTTGTTGATGATCCCGTCGTTGAGCGTGCCCAGCGTGCCGCCGGAGTAGTTGGTCAGGTTATTCACGGGCGCGGTACTCACGCCGTTGTACGTGTGGGACCAGCCGCCGAACGGGGAAATGAAGGAGTTGGTGATGTTGTAGCCCACGATCGTTTGGGCGTGGGCGCCGCTGGTCATCAGCCCCAAGCCAACGAGCACGTGCAGCAGGCGATGCCGTACAGTCGGCGTGGAACGGGAAGTGGTGCGGCGTTGCTGGCGCGTGGTATTCATCGTGATGCTCCTGTGAGTTTGGTGAGCCGATCGCCGACGGTGGCGACACACCAAGGAGTTTAGGATCACGGCGCACCGGAAAATCACCACAAAGTCTTCGTCGTAAATCATTCGGTCCGAGTAGGTTGCCTGCTCAGCTCGGAATGCGTGCGCGGCCACCGCCACCGAGCCAATGGCGAACTCATGCAATCACTGGTGCGTCGCGAGCAGCACGGAATGCCTGCGCCCTCGCGTCAGTAACCCACCGCCATCCCGTCTTTGCGCGGATCACTGCCCGCCGCGAAACCCTTGGGCAAGCGGATAATCGCCTGCGCCCCGCCGAATGCGACGGCCGGTTGCTCGATCAGGACGTGGCCCATGGCGATCAGCGCTGAGCGCACGCCGTCGGGCACGGGCGCTTCGAGGGCGACGCGGTAACGATCGTAGTGGCGAAAGCGCGGTGCATCGATGGCGGCTTGAATGTCCATGCCAAAGACGAAATGGTTGAGCAGCATCTGCACATGTCCCTGCGACTGCACGCCGCCGCCCATGAGGCCGAAGCTCATGTAGGCTTCGTCAACGCCGTTCACTGTTTTGGTGACGAATCCCGGGATGAGTGTGTGAAACGGCCGCTTGCCCGGCGCGACGGTGTTGGGCAAGCCCGGCGTGAGCGTGAAGCCGGCACCACGATTGTGCAACGCAAAGCCCGTGCCCGGCACGACCACGCCCGAACCGAAGTAGTCGTAAATCGAATTGATGAACGACACCATGTTCCCCTCGGCGTCGGCAACCGAGAAATAGACTGTTTCGCTCTTCGTGCGCACCACGCCGGGATCCACGCGCTCTTGGGCGCGTGCCGGATTCATGAGCGCTCGGCGTGCACCGATGAAGTCGTCGGTGAGGAGTTGCGTGATGGGTCCATCGAGATGGTCGGCATCACCCACGAACCGATCGAGGTCGGCGTAGGCAAGCTTCTTCGCTTCGATGAGATGATGCAGATAGGCCGGCGAGTTGTGTCCCATGGCCTTGAGATCATACGGCTCAAGGATGCGCAGCATTTCCAGCGCGGCGATACCCTGATTGTTGGGCGGCAACTCCCACACGCGATAGCCGGCGAAGGGCACCGAGATAGGAGTCACCCACGTTGGCGCATTCTTGCGCAGATCGTCGAGTGTCAGGAAGCCGTTCTGTGCGGCCAGGTGTGAGACGATGCGCTTGCCGATCGAGCCGCCGTAAAATGTGCCGATGCCACTGTCGGCAATGACTTGCATTGTGCGCGCGAGGTCGGGATTGCGAAACCACTCGCCGGCTTTTGGCGCGCGTCCGCCAGGGAGATAGGTTGCGGCGGCAGCGGAATCTTTCTTAAGAAATGAGGTTTCGTTGGCCCACTGCGCGGCGATGATCGGCGAGACCGGAAAGCCGTTGCGCGCGTAGCCGATCGCGGGCTGCAGCACTTGCTTGAGCGTCTGTGTGCCGTGCGTGCGCAGCAATTTGTCCCAGCCAGCCAACGCACCCGGCACGGTGACGGACATCGCCCCCTGCTGTGAGCCCGCGCGAAAGCCACGCGTCGTGAGTGTTTCGCGGGTCATGAGCGAACCGGCGCGTCCGCTTGCGTTGATCGCCACGAGCTTGCGCTCCTTGGCGAGCCAGACGATCGCGAACATGTCGCCGCCAATGCCCGTCATGTGCGGTTCGGTGACGCCGAGGACGGCGGCGGCCGCCACGGCGGCATCGACGGCGTTGCCGCCGCGTCGCAATACCTCAAGGCCAGCCGCCGATGCCAATGGTTGGCTTGTGGCAATCATGCCCGATGGCGCATACACCGTGGACCGACCGGCCAGCGTGGTAGGGCGCTGCGCGGCGGCCGCGTTGAGCAGGGGTGTGCCCGCGAGCAGTGCGATGGCAACGGTGAGGCGATGGGTCGTGGTCATGGTGCGCGAGAGGGCGTGAACGGATACACAGGCTGCGGAAAGATGCGGCCAGCAACCGAACAGGGCGACTGGTTGACCCGTCGCCAGCGCGAAGTCGCCCTTGACGATTACGCGCGGCGTGGATAATATACAACCATATGGTTGCACGTTCTCCACTCTCCGAAGCGCAGCTCGACAAACTGTTCCGCGCCCTCGCCGATACCACGCGCCGAGATATCGTGTCGCGTGTGATGGCCGGCGAACCCGCGTCCGTCTCGGTGCTGGCGGCGCGGTATGACATGTCGTTCGCGGCCGTGCAAAAGCACGTCGCGGTATTGGAGGAGGCGGGACTGGTTACCAAACACACGCAGGGGCGGGAGCGCATTGTGCGCGCCAACCCCGAACAGCTGGCACGCGCGCGCTCGCTGTTGCTACAGCTCGAACAGTTGTGGGTGTCCCGCTTCAGTCAGCTGGACGCCATTCTCGCCGAACCCACCCCACCGAAGGAGTAGCCATGCCCATCACTTCCGTCGCGTCCGATGCTTCCGCGCTCACCCTCACCGTGATCGCCGACTATCCAGTGCCGGTCGCGCGGCTGTGGGACGCCTACGCCGATCCGCGCCAATTGGAGCGTTTCTGGGGACCAGAGCAGTGGCCGGCAACATTTACGCGGCATGACATGGCCGTGGGGGGCTACTCGCACTACTACATGACGGGGCCCGACGGAACGCAGTCGCGCGGCTGGTTTCGTTTTCTGGCGCTGGAGCACGAGACGCACATTGAAGTCGAGGATGGCTTCGCCGACGAGACCGGCGCGCCGAACGCGATGATGCCAACGATGCGCATGACATTCCGCTTCGCACCGACGCCATCCGGATCGCGCTTCACGAGCGTGACCACATTCCCCAGCCTCGACTCCATGGAGCAATTGGTGAAGATGGGGATGATGGAGGGTATGCAGTCCGCCATGGGACAGATCGACGCGGTGCTGGCCGACTTGGCAAGCTTTGCCGCGAGCCGCGCCACTGAGGCGCAGCTCCTGAACGACACGCAGGTACGCGTAAGTCGTGTCATCCGTGGAACGATCGAGCAGGTGTGGCACGCGCATCACGAGCCCGCGCTGATGCAACGGTGGCTGCTTGGGCCAGACGGGTGGAGCATGCCGGTGTGCGAGGTCGCAACCAAAGTAGGCGAGTCGTATCGCTACGCGTGGGCCTCCAGCGATGGCACACAACGCTTCGGTTTCGAAGGCGAGTTGTTGGAATCCCATCCGCCGTATCGCGCCGTCACCACGGAGCGCATGTCCGGCGTGGAGGGTCCCTCGACTCGCAACGAGCTGACGTTGGTGCCGGTGCAGGGCGGGACCCTGCTGAGCATTCTGATTACGTATCCGAGCAAGGCGCTGCGCGACATGATCCTCGGCACCGGCATGACTACGGGGATGGAGGCGAGCTACGCGCGGTTGGAGATGGTCCTGCACTGAACGACTCGTGGGCGCGCTCGTTGATCAGCGAGCGCGCGCACAAATGTCGCGATGTGCTCCAAACCCGTGCAGTGGCCACCGCAGACTACTTGGCCGCAGGCACCAGCACGCCGTCAATGATGTGGACCCAGCCATTGCCGGCACGAACCGAGGCGATCACTTTCGCACCGCCGATGTACGTCGCGCCATCCTTCTTCATGATCCGTTCTGATCCGGCAGACACCATCCCCACATCCTGTCCGTCAGTGAACTGATCGACGTCGAAGGCCGACGTGGTAACGTGATGCTGAAGAATCTCCGTCAGCCTGTCCTTGTTCGCCGGCTTGAGCAAGTCATCGACGGTTCCCTTGGGCAACTTGTCAAAGGCGGCGTTGGTCGGTGCGAACACGGTAAACGGTCCTGGCGTTGCCAATACGTCGACCAAGTTGGCTGCTGTCAGTGCCGCCACCAGGGTGGTGTGGTCCTTCGATCCGGCCGCGACCTTCGCGATGTTGGGAACGGAGAGTGAGTCCCCCATCGTGCCTTGGCCGCTCGGCGCCGCTGGCACGTTTGCAGTCGCATCGCTGCTTGCCGCCGCTTGCTCGTCGCTCTTGCCGCAGGCCGCTATGAACAGGAGGGCAACGAGCCCGAGGCCCAGGTGAGTTTTTCGCATCTGCTTGTGTGATTTAAGGGAGTGAGGAGTCCATCGTGCTTTCTAAGGACCACCGCCGGTTGGAAGCGGCTGGACCACAGTACGATGTTGTCGTGATCGTGATGTCAGGTGATTGCCGGTGTCGGCGTCAGGCGACTCCTGACCGGGCAGACCTGCAACCTCCCGCCAGCATTGGCGCTACAGGCTACCGCCCGCGCCCCGCCATGGCCTTGGGCGCGGCCTTCTCCGTCGGCGGTGGCGCGATGTTCCCCAGGGCCTCGTCCGTCCACGCCAGGGCGTTGGTGTACAACTCACCCAGGCGCGCCGGGTCCACACCCATCTCGCCGGCTAACTCCGCGGCGTGCTCGAACATGCCAAGCTCGTACGCTTCCACAAACGACAGCGCGTCGGCGTAGGGTCCACTGCGGTCCAGCAACGCGCTCGTCGCATCATCACTCAGCGTCACGCGCTCCAGAATCTCCGGAAGCGACATGCGAAAGACGGCATCAAGCGCAGAGAAGAGTCCCACGAGGAACAGCGTGCCGCTGTCCCGCGAACCACCGCTTAACTGTTCAAGCAGACGACCGCGCTCGATAGCTTTCCGCACCAGCTCTTGGTCCACGCCCGTGGTTGACTTGCGAGAGGCCGCGACCGCGACGGCAAGCCAGCGTTCGAACGTGGTCCTGCCGATCATGCGCAACGCCTGCCCAATCGAACTCACACCGCGCATTCCCACCGACGCCGAATTCACCAGACGCAGCAGCTGGAACATCAAGACCGGGTCCGTCGCCAACACATCTTCGAGTGTGCGATCGTTCACGTTAGGATCGCGTGCCAACCCCATCAGACGCATCGCGGCCACGGTGTTCTGCGGCATGTCAGTGGCTGGCACGGGCTCCGGACTGCTAAAGAACTGTCCCTGAAACGCCTCCGCGCCGAGCGCGCGAATGGCATCGTACTGCGCGCGCTCGGAGACGTTGTACCCGATGACCTTGAGCCCCGCCCGTTGTCTGATCAGGTGACCGACTCGCTGTGCGAGTTCCACGAGATCACCGCTCGACACGTCGATGCGCGCCCACGTTGCATACGGCAGCAGTTGCTCAGAGCGCGACTCCACGCTCCCGAGCTGATCGAGCGCGATATGCCCGCCGGCGTCCTTGAACTGCACGATCGCCTCGAGGACCTCGGGCGATGCCTCGATGGATCGCGGCAACATCAAGACCGCTGTCGAAGGATTGACCAACGACTGCGCGTGCTGCAGCAGCAGCTCTCGTCCACACGCCACAAAGGCGGGCTGACGACCACGCACGAGTTCAAACGTGCCGCTCGACAGGCTTTGAATCAGGGCGCGTTGCTCGGCATCGGTATCGCCAAAGCGAATCTCATATCCGAGCAAGGCACCCGAACTCCCGAAAACCGGCTGGCGAACGAGACACGTATCTGGCATGCTGTTGAGGATCGGGTCTTCACTGGGGAAACTGAAACGGCAGATCGCCCCGAGGCGGGCCGTGCCGCCCGTCGGCAGGGTTCTTTTGGGGAACCCGACCACCCAAGGGGTGGCGCAGATATGGTCTCACTAGCGACTCTTCGACGATTCCTTGGGCCGGTTCCCTGCCGGTGTTGGTTCTTCCTCGATTTCTTCCGGACTCCATGAGCGTTACCACCCTCGAAGGCTCTCAGCACCGTGGGTGCGGCGGCCGCTATGCGCTGCACTCAGAAGCGGTCACGGTTCGCGTCAGTGGCATGTCGGCCGAGGTAGAGCGCACGTTCTTTCGCTGTGAGAAGTGCGGCCATGAGCAGCGCACGATTGACCAGCGCGACCTGGCCGAGAAGACTGCGATTGAACGGATCCGCCTGGAGCACGATCTCCTGGCCCCTCGGGCCATTCGCCACCTGCGTGAGTCACTTGGCCTGACCATCCCGCAGTTGGCTGACCTGTGCTACGGCACGCCAAAGGGCATCGTGGAAGGGTGGGAGAAGGGGCGATATCTGCAGAATCGCGAGGCTGATGCGCTTTTGCGGAGTTTGAATGACCGCGAGACGCTTGAGCGGCGAGCGGGCAAGGCGGGTGTGCAACTTCCCGAGCTCACACCTCTCGGCACCGGTGGCGCCGACGGCACGACCGATGCGGGACACGCCGCACACGCGGTACACGCAGTCGCGTTGTCGGCGTGAACGGCGGCAGCGTCATCGAGACGTCGGTCCTGACGAGGCGCTACGGCTCCGTTGTTGCGCTTGACGCGCTGACGGTGCGCATTGAACCGGGCATCACGGGATTGGTCGGTGCGAATGGCGCGGGAAAAAGCACGCTGATCAAGATCCTGCTGGGATTGGTGGAGCCGTCGAGTGGCACGGCGCGCGTGCTGGATCACGCGATTGATGGTGATCGTGCCGCCATCAGCCGTTTGGTTGGCTACATGCCCGAACACGATTGTCTGCCGCCGGAGATGAGTGCCACAGAGTTCGTGACGTGGTTGGCGCGCTGTTCCGGCTTTCCGCCGTCCTCAGCGCGCGAGCGCGCGGCCGAAGTGTTGCGGCACGTTGGTCTGTTTGAAGAGCGCTATCGCCCCATGGGCGGCTATTCAACCGGTATGGCGCAGCGTGTGAAGCTGGCGCAGGCCCTCGTGCACGACCCGGCGTTGCTGATTCTCGACGAGCCCACCAACGGCCTCGACCCCGCGGGTCGCGACGACATGCTGGCGCTCATTGAACGCACCGGGCGCGAGTTCGGCATCTCGGTGCTGGTGTCGTCGCATTTGCTGGGTGAGTTGGAACGGATCTGCGACGGCGTGGTGCTGATCGACAACGGCAAGTTGGTGCGGGCGGAACGACTGGGCGTGTTGACCGGCGTGACGGGGACCTTGCTGGTAGAGATTGACGGCGATGCGGCCGCGTTTGCGGCCTCGCTCACTGCGCTGGGCGTGCGCGCGACGTTCGATCATCAGGTGGTCGCGGTCACGCTCCCCGAGTCGCCCGATGACACCGCCGAGCGCATGGCGTACGATGCCGTGCGCGATGTTGCCGTGCAACAGCGCTCGGCGCTGCTGCGCATGGAGCGTCGGCGCGGGCACCTGGAAGACTTGTTCGCGAGTGCGCTGTGAACACGCCTTCATCGGGGAGCGCATCGCCAGATGTGGAGACGGCGGGAGCGCCGCCAGCGGCACCGTCGTCCGATGGGTCGACCATTCACGATCTTGGCTATCGACGCTACAGTGGATCGCGCGTTGGTGCGTCGGGAGCGTGGAGCGCGTTGTACGTGCAGAGTCTGCGCGCGATGTTTGGTTTGGGCCGACCGGCGAAGGCGAAAGTGATTCCCGCGCTGGTGATGATCGTGACGATGCTGCCGGCGCTGGCCATCATCACCGCCGCGTCGGCCTCGAATGGCCAGGTGCCCATCAAGTACGGGCAGCAGGTAGGTGGTCAGCTGTTTTTGTTCGTGTTGTTCTTGGCGGCGCAATCACCCGAAGTGTTGAGTCGAGATCAACAGCATCGGTTGTTGCCGTTGCTGTTCACGCGCGACGTGACGCGCACGTCGTATGCGTCGGCGAGATTTCTGGCCATCTTCACAGCCATGTTCATTGTGGCGCTGGCGCCGATGCTGTTGCTCTATGTCGGACAGATCGGTATCGCGAAAGATCCGGCCGCCGCTTTTCGCACGATGGGCGATCGCGCGTGGCCCGTGCTCGCGCA
The DNA here is from genome assembly GCA_031421995.1 of Gemmatimonadaceae bacterium. Lineage (GTDB taxonomy): Bacteria > Gemmatimonadota > Gemmatimonadetes > Gemmatimonadales > Gemmatimonadaceae > Gemmatimonas. The sequence continues at coordinate 3,034 of JANOPS010000116.1, read as the reverse complement.
GGCGACGTTGAGCGCGTTCGCGTTGACGGGTATTGGAGCCGCATTGGCCGCGTGGACCCCGCGGCGCGCCTACGCGACCGCAGCAATCTTTGGGACGTTCCTGTTGTTGGCGGCGGTCTCGAGTGGCTTGGACGGATTGGCCGGCGTGGGGCTGCGATCGGCGGAACTGCTGGATCCGCTGCGTGCGATGCGCACCATGGCGCTGATCTTCTTCGGTGAAACGAATCGGGGGATGGAGCTGACGCCGCCGCCGCCGATTGGTGTGTATGTCGCGCTCACGATTGGGCTTGGTGTCGCGGGGTTGGGTGTCCTGCTGCTGCGGATGCGGCGGTTGCGCACATGACATCAAGCGCGGAGAACGGCGCGGAGAACGGTGCGGAGAACGGCGCGAGCAACGGCGCGAGCAACGGCGAGAACAACGGCGCGAACAACGGCGCGAGCGTTGGTGCGGGTGGGCACGCGGACGCCGCAGCGAGGACGCGCGTGCCGCTGGTGTTTGACCGCGTTTCCCACTGGTACGGTGACGTGGTGGCGGTGAACGACATCTCGTGCACCGTGACGGCGGGGATCACCGGTTTGCTCGGGCCCAATGGGGCAGGCAAAAGCACGCTATTGCAGTTGGCCGCCGGCGTACTGTCACCGTCAAACGGTGCCGTTCGCGTGTTTGGCGAGTCGCCTGTGGATCGGCCGGATGTGTACCGGCAGGTGGCACTCGTCCCAGAGCGGGAAGCGCTGCCAGGCATGATGAAAGCGCGCGCGTTTGTGATGGCCCGCGCCGAGTTGTTGGGTGTGCGAAACGCCAGCGAGGCGGTGACGCGTGCGCTCGCCATCGTGGAGATGGATACGGTTGCCGATCGACGCATTGACACCTTCTCGAAAGGCATGAAGCAGCGCGTCAAGCTGGCTGCCGCACTGGTGCATGATCCGTCGCTGGTACTGCTGGACGAACCGTTCAACGGACTGGATCCGCGCCAACGATTGCACATGATGCGACTGTTGGAGGAGCGGGTGGCGGAAGGCACGGCCGTGTTGCTCAGCTCGCACATTCTCGAAGAAATCGCGAGTGTGGCGTCGAATATTCTGGTGGTGCTGGCGGGGCGCTTGGCCGCCACGGGCGACTATCGTACACTGCGTCGCCTGATGACGGACCGGCCGCATACCGTGCGTTTGCGTTCCAGCGCCGATCGCCTGCTGGCCGCTGCGCTGATGCAGGAAGCGTCGGTGCTCGGCGTAGAGGTGGACAGCAGCGGCGTGATTGTCCGCGCCACCGACTACACGGCGCTGTCCCTTGCCATCGCACCCGTTGCGCAGCGCATTGGCTGCACCTTATACGAAGTACAAGTCACCGACGAATCGCTGGAGCATGTGTTTGCGTATTTGGTGGCGCGATGAGTAACCCATCTGCGGTAACGGCACCGCGTGTCGAACGCGCGGTACTGGGGCGCCCGTCGTGGCTGCGGTCGGCGCGCGCGATTGTGCATCTGTCGGTCGTGCGCACGCTTACGCCGGTGTTGCTGATTACGATGACGGGTTTGGTGCTGTTGCCCATGCTGTTTGCGTTGGTGTTTGCGTCGCGTGGGTTTTTGTCAGGCGATCCGGTGCCGTTTCTGGTGGAGCGCTACGACCAGTTGGTAGCTGCTTTTGCCACGCCCATCATCGCCCTGTTGCTGAGCACCAGCGCGTTCAGTGCCGAGTCGGATGATGGGACGCTGTTATACTTGGTGACGACCACGACACCGCGTTGGTGGATTGTGTTTGTGCGCGTCGTGTTTGCGATGGTGGGCACGGCGGCTGCGTCGGCGGTGGCGGTGTTTGGTACTGGACTCATTGCGACGGGCATGCACGACCCCGAGCATATTACGCGTGCGTTTGGTATTGCATCGGCGTTTGGCGGGGCGGCGTACGCGTCGCTCTTTACATTGCTCGCGTTACTCGCCCGCCGAGCGTTGGTGAGTGGCCTGTTGTATGTCGTGTTTTGGGAGGGCGTGTTGAGCACGACCTTCCCCGCGCTGCACTATGTGAGCGTGCGGCAGTGGATGCTGGCGGTGGCCAATGCGCTGACCGATGCGACGGACGCGCGGCTGACCGACGGGCCGTCGCTAACCGCCTCGCTGGTGGGTGCGGGGTTGATTGCCGTGTTGGCCGTGGTGGCTGGCGCGCGGCAGTTGTCGGAGCCGCGCATGAGCCGTATCGGGACCTAGCAAGCGCCTCGCCGGCGCCGGCGAGGTGCTTGCTAGGCCCGCTTGTGCATCGCCGCGCGCAGTTCCAGATCGGGGATCGCTTTCCGCAGCACGCCGTCAATCGTGGTGAGTCGCGCGGCGGGTGACAGTTCACTCAGCAGGCGTTGCCGCAGTTCCAGGTCGATGTCGATCATGGCACCGATGGTCCACGGCAGCTGCTTGGGATCGTCGGGCAGCTCCGGTGGCTTTTCGTCGACGTCGTTGAGCGTGTGCACGGCGTTCACGACGCGTCGGAAGTTGGACGCCACTTCGTCTGCCGCCAACACGAGCGCGACCGGTGCCGTCGTGTTCACGTCTTCAACCGGCGACGCGCTGACGATGTGATACGGCGCTTCGTCGTCGTCGAGGAACGCATCGAGCGCAAAGCGCTCGCGACCGACGACCACGATATTGCTGCGGCCATCGGGCATCGTCTCGGCTTCGGTGACCTCGGCGACGCATCCAATACGGCCGGCCGGAAGGTCGCGTTCGTCCACGCCTTCCATGGCGCACAGAATGCCAAAGCGCTTGTCGCCGTCTTGCACGTCGGCGAGCATTTGCCGATAGCGCGGCTCGAACAGGTGCAGCGGAATCGCTGTGCCAGGAAAGAGCACCATCCCGAGGGGGAAAAGCGGCAGTCGCTGGAGGGTCACAGGTGGCCCGAAGAAGTCAGTGGAGTGTCAGCGGAGTGTCAGCGAACGTTCACCGGTACGTGGTGATTCGATCGAGTTCGTGCCGATGCGACGGAAACCCGTCATCTGCAGGATGGCCAATCGCGACCAATGCCGCAATCTGTGCATGCTCGGGGATGCCAA
>JANOPS010000115.1:0-3038 GCA_031421995.1 Gemmatimonadaceae bacterium | reverse complement strand
GCCACACCGGCGACAGCTGTTTGCACGGGAATCGACGCGACAACAGCGACCGGATCGCTATTGGTCGTGGCCGGCGTCGTGGGGTCTTGTGTGGTGTTATCGCCGCACGCTGCGGCCAACACGAAAGCCATGTTGGCGACGCGACGGACGATACGACTTCGGCTGCGGCGTGGGGTCCAACGAGCGGTGTGCATGACGAATGGTGCGGGAGGTGGAACGCGGACCAGCGGTACGCGGACGTGCGGTACGTTGTCAGTCTTCTGTCCGAGCAACACGCGACCACGTCACCCACCCTATGGCAACAAAAAAGCGGTGACCTTTCGGACACCGCTGAGTTGGAGCGCGATACCAGAATTGTTACGTTACGGCGTCCGGCGATCGCCCTTGGCTTCACGCGACAGCTGGCGGGAAAAATTCACCGCGACCGTGATGAACGCACCGAACAACACCGTAAAAGCAAAGTAGCAGACCGTGGCCACCGTTGGCTCCATGCCGCCATCCGGCCCGGGGGTCGAGATCTTCATCAGCAGACCGTACAGCCCGAGCAGCGGCAAGACGGTCGCGAGGAGGACCACACTGAGCAGGCGAGCGGATTTGGGAGACAGCATCGAGGCAACTCGGGTTGGTGATTCGAAAGATGCGGGACACCCACAAACTATCCGGCTGGGATCAAAACGGGCAGTGGGCCGACCGGGTTCCGTGGTCCGACGTCCTAGCCCTATTCCTCCCAGCGTTCCACCCCCGACTCGGTCACCCGGTGTGAAATCAGCGGCAAGGGCGGCTCGGCGTCGTCGGCCACGCGAATCGCCTCGGTAAGCACCGCCATGCCGATGGCGACCCCCGCCTGGTCCCTCGCGAAGATGGTGGCGAGGGGCTCACCGGCCCGCACAATGTCGCCGGGACGCGCGGTAATCACATAGCCGACGCTCGGGTCCACGACATCGTCCACCCGTGTGCGCCCGCCGCCCAGACTGGTGATGCCCCGGCCGATCGTTTTCGGCTCAACCGCCGCCACGACGCCATCACGGGGCGCCAGAAACAGCTCGCATGCCGCGGCCTGCGGCAGGAGCGAGGGATCGTCGACAACGCGCGGGTTGCCGCCCTGTGCCTCAATGATCTGCTGGAACTTGGTGGCGGCCTTCCCGCTCGAGATCGCGACCTCCATGCGCCGCCTGGCCTCGTCGCGATCCGCCACCACGCCGCCAAGGAGCAGCATTTCTGCGCCGAGCGCGTAGGTCACCTTCATCAGGTCAGCAGGCCCGTCCCCTCGCAGCGCCATGATCGCTTCTTCCACTTCCAGCGCGTTGCCGCACGCCCGTCCCAGCGGACGGTCCATCGCCGTGATCAACGCAATCACCGGGCAGCCATGATCAGCGCCGAGGTCGATCATGGTTTTGGCCAGCGTGAGTCCTCGTTCCAGCTCGGGAAGGAATGCCCCCGAGCCCCGCTTGATGTCCAACACGAGTCCTGTCAGCCCCTCAGCCAGCTTCTTCGACATGATGCTGGCGCTGATGAGCGGAATGCTCTCGACGGTCGCGGTCGCATCACGGAGTGCATAGAGCTTGCGGTCGGCCGGCGCGATCTCATGGGTTTGGCCGATCAGCGCGCAGCCCAGCTGCTCAATTTGCCGCGTCGCCACGGCAAGGCTGAGATCCGTGCGAAAACCAGGGATCGATTCAAGCTTATCGAGCGTACCACCGGTGTGACCCAAACCACGTCCCGACATCATCGGCACGGCGACCCCCAGACAGGCGACCAACGGCGCGAGAATCAGCGAGACCTTGTCGCCTACGCCGCCGGTGGAATGCTTGTCGACGCGTTGCGCCGTGAGATGGGTCAGATCGAGCGATGCACCGCTGGCCAACATGGCGTTGGTGAGGGCGCCAATCTCGTCCCGATCAAGTCCCTGAAAAAAGATGGCCATCGCCAACGCCGCCATCTGGTAATCCGGCACGCGGCCATCGGCGTACTGTTGCATGAGCTGGCGCCATTCGGCGGGTGTGATTCTCCCACCGTCCCGCTTCCGTTCGATCAGTGTGCGTGCGAGCATAGTATTGGCATGGTGCAGCCAACCTATCACGCACGGCACGCGAACGCACGTTTCCGACACTTTCACCACATGAACTCTGTATGATGACGCGGACCGCAACCTGTGCCCTCGGCCTGATGCTGTTGGTCTCGACCACGAGCCGAGCGCAAGCCCCGAGTGATGAGGTTGCGGCAGGCATCCGGGAGAGCACCGCGCGCAAGCCGGCGGCGGCACTGCAACACTTCGAGCGGGCGATTCAGGCCGACCCGCGCAACTACGTGGCGCTGTATAGGGCAGCCAGCGAGTTGGTGGATCTGGGCGAATTTGACGGCAATGCGGAGGCGCGCACGAAGTTGTACGCGCGTGCGACCGACTACGCCAAACGCGCCACGGTCGTGAATCCCAACGATGGCGAGGGGTTTTTCCATCTCTCACGCGCCCTCGGTCGTACGGCGCTGGCGCAGGGTCCGCGCGAGCGAGTGAAGTACGGCATCGCCGTTCGCGACAACGCCCTCAAGGCGCTCGAGTTCTCGCCGCGTCACCCGGGCGCGTTACACGTGATGGGCGTCTGGAACGCCGAAATCATGCGCCTGAACGGGATCGCGCGGCTCGTGGCCAAGACGTTCCTTGGAGGGAAGATCTTCGAAACCGCCAGCTGGGCGGAGGCCACACGATACATGGAGCAATCGGTGGCCGTCGAGCCGACGCGACTGGTGCATCGGCTCGATTTGGCGCGCGTGTATCGAGATACCGGCCGCAAATCCGAGGCGCGGGCGGCGTACAAGGTGGCGATCGCGTGTGCGGACTTCGACGCGAACGACGACAAATATCGCGCCGACGCCGAGAAAGAACTCAAGGCCCTCGGCGCGGGCTAACCCGGGCTCGCCCGCACGACAGCGTCGGGCAAACCCGACCCCTTCGTTAGGCCTGCTCCAGCAACGCACGGCCGCGTCGCATGCCGCGCTTGGCCAAACGTCGGGCGCGGCGCTCGGCGTCGTCCCACGTGTCC
>JANOPS010000114.1:0-65778 GCA_031421995.1 Gemmatimonadaceae bacterium | reverse complement strand
TGTCATGCGTCGGGCTGTTGATGGTGGGGATGTCTGCCTGCGCCGAGTCGGAGGCCGATCCGGTTGGGCCTGGCGGAGGCATCGCTGAGCCTGCGATCAATCAGATCGTCACCTTCGGCCCACTAAACGCGAGCAGCACGGACACGTTGGTGCGGTTCAGTTTTGCGACCGGCGGCTTGGTGGCGTCGAGCGCAAGTTGGGATCTTGCGTTCCGTCGGTATGAACTGCGCCTGAACAGCCCGGCGATCGCCGGATCGGCCAGCAAGAACGTGCTGGGCTATTCGCTGGGCAACGGTGTTGCGGCGACGGACGCGCAGGTGCTGGCCCTCACGGCGGCGGGTACGGTGAACGCATTTGACCAACTGCGGGATGCGGCGGTTCCGGCCGATAGTCTCTTTCTGTCAGATCGATTGCTCGAGAATCGGCAGGGCTATTTGAACCTCGGTGGCGTGCCGACCGCCAATCCAGCAGCCTATTGGAAAGTGCGACTGGCCACCGGCGCCTTCGCCGTGCTGCGCGCCACGGCGATCGCTTTCACGCCGCAGTTCCAAGTTGCCTCGTTGACCCTCGAATCGCGCTTGCAAAGCGGCAATGCGCTCGGTGCACCGCAAACACTCGTGATCACGCCAGCCGGGCAAATCACGTCGATCAGCCTCGTCACGAATACTGTCGTCGCGTCGCCGTCGGGGTGCAACTGGGACCTGCAATTCAATCCTTCGGCCAGTCAGCTCTCGCTCACCGTCAACACCGCGTGCAGCGTTGGCACCTATCCCGGTGCGGCATCGCCCACGTTTGCGAGCGCGGGCGTGGCGGGTGACGCGCCACAGTATGCCCCGGTTTTGGCGCAGTTGGTTGGGCCAATTCCGAATTCGGTCACCGACAAGTCCGCGCCGTTTCGCTACAACCTGACCGGCAACGACCGCTTGCATCCGTCCTTCAATACATATCTCGTGAAGTCGGGAACGAAAGTGTACAAGGTGCAGGTTATCGATTACTACAGCAACACGGGCGTGGCGGGATTTCCAACCATTCGCTACGCACGGATCCGCTAGCATGCGGTCACCGATCACCATGCGTGGGCTCGCACGTGGCGTGGTCGTGGTTACGCTGCCACTCACCGCGCTTGTGAGTGCGACGCGCGCAGCACACGCGCAGGGGAGCGCGCCGGCAAGTCTCCCTATGCGGGTCGAGGGGCGCGTGGTTGCGCGGATGGATGGTGCTGGTATCGTTGCGGCGCAGATTCTCCGCGTGCGAGACGGACTGCGCACTCGGACGGATGAGCAGGGTACGTTTCGCATTGCCGCGAGCGCCGGTGATACGCTTGTTGTTCGCGCCTTGGGCTTTGCCCAAGCGCGGCTGGTGGTGGCTCAGGAATCACTCACGGTAGCGTTGGTGGCGCTGCCAGCCGTGCTCCCCGTGTTTACCACCACGGCTGGTCAGCGCGAGATACGATCGACGGAATCACCGCGGTCGGTGACCGTGCTGACAGCGCGGGACATTGATGCCGTCGGCGCTGTCGCGGCCAACCAGATTCTGCGACAGTTGCCCGGACTGCAGGAGTTGCCCTCGCCGCCCTCCAAAACGTCGATCTCCATACGCGGCTTTGATGATGCTCGGGTATTGGTCCTTGTGGATGGTGAGCCCGTCGCGGGCTCACTCATTGAGAGTCGTGATATCGGCCGCCTGTCTACCCTCGCTACGGAGCGTATCGAAGTCACCAAGGGCCCCTCCAGCGTGGAGTTTGGCAGCGATGCACTCGGCGGGGTGATCAACCTGGTACAAGCCGCGCCGACACAACGGCTCACGGTCGACGGCACACTCCGCGCCGCGGAGCTTGGCCGTCAAGAGGCCAGTCTTGGTGCGAGTCAACAGCGCGGGGCATTCGGCTATCGCGTGACCGGAGGATGGCGCCAATCAGATCGCGTGACCGGGTATGACGCGACCGGCTCGACATTCAATCGACTGTACGACGTGCGCGGTGACTTCCGCTACACCCTCGGGCGTCGTTGGAAAATTCGCCTTGACGTCCTGAGTTCGCAGGAGCGCCAGCGTTTTCCGGTGGATGCACAATTCAATGGGTTCATCGACAATCGCGGCGGGCAGGGGTTTGTCGAAGCGGCGGGTCCATTGCTTGGTGGCAGCGTACGCGCGCGCAGTTTCCTGCAACGGTTTGCCTATGAATACCGGCAGTCGCGTCAACTATTGCCGATTCGCGGGTCGGCAGACTCCCTGCGGCAACAGGAACGACAGGCACGTACGCTGCTTGCCTACACGCGTGCATTCGGCGCGCACACGATCGACGTCGGTCTGCAACACTCGGCGCGCGTGCTCGTTGCGCCGAGGAAGGTGGAGGGCGATAGCTCTCGCGACGTGCTGCGCGAGGTCTTTGCCCGCGATCAATGGACACTGGGAGCACTCTCGCTGACAGCCGGAGCACGGCACACGAACAGCACACTCTGGGGAACTTCGACCAATCCCTCGGTTGGTGGCGTGTGGCAGGTTGTCCCGGCCATTCGATTGCGGGCGAACGCAGCGCGCGGTTTCCGTGCACCGGGATTCAAGGAGATTCGGTACACGTTCTTTAATCCGGCGGGCGGCTACACCTTGATTGGTAATGCCGACTTGCAACCCGAAACGTCCTGGAGTGGGACGGCGGGTGGCAGCTGGGCTCCGGTCTCGCGGTTTGCGATTGATGTGGAGGGCTATCGCAACGAGGTTAAGGGGCTGATTGACTGGCGGTATCTGGGTAATAACGCCGCGGGCTTTCAACAATACGCCAATGTGAATGTCGCTCGCGCGCGCACGCAGGGCGCGGAGTTCAACGTGCGTGGGGAGTGGAAGGCGACCACGCTCTCACTCGGGTACGATTTTTTGCACGCTCGTGATCGTGGGACCGGGTTGCCACTCAGCCGGCGTGCCGCGCACACAGTGCGTGTCACCGCTGCGCGCACATGGCCGTGGTACCGCGGGCTCACCACGGATATGTCGGCCCGCTACACGGGAAATGCAGCGTTGATCGGGATCCCGAGCGGCGCACCGATCAGCGGGCCGTTCTCAACCGAGTCCGGCATCATTGGTCGTCAGGGGGCGCTGTTGTCGTTGGACGGTCAAATGCGACTGGCACTGACAACGATCGCGGAGGTCTCGGTGGGCGTGAGCAACGCGCTGAACCAGCTGCCGGCCCTGTGGACGCCGGCGTTCGCGCGTCAGCTGTATGTGGGAATGCGGATGCGCTGGACGGACTAGTCGAAGTCTGGCGGCTGGGTGTAGTGCGCGATGGGTGGCGTGTGACGATGCTCGGCGATGGCACTGTGCGTCGTGGCTGCCGATTGAGCGATTTCGGCGAGATCGTTACGCTGCGCGTTAGCTCGCAGGAGCGCAGAGAACGCAGGGGCGCAGAGGAGATGTTGAGTCGCTCGCGCGTGTTCCATTCCCAATTGGTGCGTTACCCGTGAAGCGGACACTGTTCTCCGTCCCTGCGTCCTCTGCGTCCCCTGCGTCCCTGCGACTGTTCCAATCGGTTTGCTCGCGCTTCGGTTTAACCGGCTGTGACGCACCATAACTTACCCCAGCAGTGCGCTGTCCGCGTTCACCGTCTCACGCAAGATGGAATAAGCGACCGACTCAGGAAGGTCTCGTATCGCCAGCTCACGCATCGAGGGCTCGGCATCCGAATCCCGATGCAGTGAGATGCGCAACGAGGGACCCGCACCGATGGTTGTGCCGACGAACGCATCCTCGTGTCCTGTCCGGCGATGGCGAAGCAAGACGCGAATGCCAAGGGAAGACGGCGCCGTCACCACCTCGATATCGTATGCGCCGATACGTCCGACCTCAACCCGCGAGGCGGCACTCGCGATCGCACCGGCGGCTGCCCGCCAGAGACTGGCCTCAACCGGCGATGCATCGCGCAGAAAGTACTCGCTCGCGGCATCGGTTCGCGGCGCTCGCGCGTGAGAGAGCGCGGCAACGAAGGGTGGTTCGAGTTGTGCCGAGTTCCCTGACAGCTCCAGCACGCGCGCCGCGTACCGCAGCACCTGTCGCGTCTCGATGCGTTCCACGTCATCAAAGAACCAGGCGCACGACGTGAACATGCGCAGCGTGGCGCGTTGCATCTCCAGAAGGGAGCGCCCATGCGCTATACGTCGCTCCACGGTCTCGTGCGCGCTCGCGCCGCCACCGGCGTCTACGCGGCGAACGCGTGCGGACACGAACTCGGCGAGCGTTTCACCATCGTTGGCAACGACGTCACCGTACGCGTCGCGCACCGTCCACGGGTCGTCCGTGAAGACGGTGATCGCCTCCCGCGCAAACTGTTCATGGCTCTGGTCGGCAAGCTGTTGCAGTGCCTCGCGGAGGGGGCCACGCCATTGCTGTGCTGGCGGGCGCTGATGATCCAAGCGACAGCCGCAGTTGCTGCGCCAGCGCTCGATGCCGTGCGCGCAGCTCCATGCCGACGGGGAGACGAGCGCTGCGTTGAGCGTGGCGGGGTAGCGCGCCGTGATGACGGCCGCATTGGTAAGACGGGCATCGGTTCTCCCTGCGATGGCGGACATCGCCAGCGCCAATGTGCGATCACCGTTGCGATGATGATGGCCAAACGTCTCGCCGTCGGTGGCGAGGGTGGTGCAGCGCGGTTGTCCGTCGGCAATCGAGGGTGCGAGTCGCTTCGCGAGTGCCGCGGGATCGCGGAGCAGCCCACCAAACGCCACTTCACCGGCCAGCCCACCATCATACGGCAGGATGGTCAATGATCGGCCTGAGGCGCCCTGCCACTTCACCGGCAGCCCATGCGTCTCGGCGCCCGCGTCCACTTGATACGGCGCAAGAATGGTGAAACGGATCCCCTCCTGCGCGACCAGATCCAGGGTGTCGTCGTCCGCCGCACACTCCGGCAACCAGATGCCTTCCGGGGCGCGACCGAATCGACGGGTGAAATCGGCAATACCCCAACGCACTTCGGTCCGACGTTCGCGCGGCGACGCCAGCGGAAGAATGACATGATGGTAGGGCGCGGCGATCGCATTGCCATGTCCCCAGCGCCGCACACTGGCGGCATCGCCGGCGATCATCGCGCGCAACGTCGCGGGCGCTTCGGTCTCCAGCCATTCACACAGTGTCGCGCCCACATCGAACGTGCACCACGCGTAAAGATTGACGAGCCGTGCCAAGCCGGCTCTTGCGTCTGGATCCTGACGGTGCGCCGGGTCGCGTTCGCGCGCTTCACACGCACCAAGCCGCTCGTAGCATTCGCGATTGATGCGCGCGTTCCAATCGTGTTCGGGCGCGGCAGAGGCTTCCGCCTCGACAACCTCAAGCCACGGATCTTCGCGCGGCGGTTGGTAGCAGTGGGCGTGTACGACGACGTGATGCATCAGAACGCGATGGTGGGGAGTGAGTATATACGCCAGAACGTGGTGTGCGCTGCGGACGCGACACGGGACGCGACACGCGCCGCGACACGCGCCGCGACACGACTACGCTTTGACGTCACGTGCTACCGTTGGTCGGCCGCGTGTTGGGCACGGCGATACACGTCGTCATAGCGTGTCGCCGCCCGCGCCCAGCCAAAATCACGGCCCATCGCCACGCGCATCCGCGGCTCCCATGCGTCGCGATCGGCGAAGCGCGTGAGCGCACGCGAGATCGCCCAGTCGAGCGCCCCGGTGTTGTATCCATCAAAGAGGAAACCGGTCACGTCATCCTCAACCGTGTCGGCAATGCCACCCACGCGACGCCCGATGGGCAGCGCACCGTAGCGCTGAGCGCGCATCTGTGTGAGTCCGCATGGCTCATATTGCGACGGCATGAGGAACATATCGGCACCGGCCATCAGTCGATGCTCCAGGCGATCGGTGAAATCGAGTTGCACGCCGACGTGCTGCGGACGAAGCGCCGCCAGTCGCCGTAAGGCGTCTTCGTAGCGTTTCTCGCCGGCGCCAAGAAAGACGAACTGCGCGTCGAGATCTCGGACAAGCCGCGAGGTGAGGAGCAGATCCAGTCCCTTTTGGGTGACCATCCGGCCGGTCATTCCAAAGAGCGGTGTGCGCCGTCGCTGTGGCAGGCCGAATGACCGCTGCAGTGCCGCTTTGCACTTGGCTTTGTCAGAGGGATCTTCGCGCGAGTAGTTGGCGGTAATCTGATCATCGCGCGATGGGTCCCACACGTCGAGGTCGATCCCGTTGACGACGCCCGTGAAGCGCTCACCGAGCCACTGAAAGACCTCCTGCAGTCCAAATCCACCACCCGGCGTGCGCAGTTCGACGGCATGGTTCGGGCTCACCGTGACGACCATGTCGGCGAACGTGAGCCCGCACTTGAGCAGATTGATCTTGCCGTACCACTCCGCGTGGCGAAATGTGAAGAGCTCAGGGGGAATGCCACAGTCGTTCAGCATGCTGGACGGGTAGTGCCCTTGATAGCCCCCATTGTGCACCGAGAGCACAGACGGCGTGTTGCGGTATCGCTCGCGCAGGCCAGCGTAGGAACGCATGTAGAGCAGCGCCAAGCCGGTATGCCAGTCGTGCGCGTGCACCAGCACCGGACCGGCGATTAGGCGAGGAATCGCATCGAGGACCGCCCGCGAGAAGAGGGCGAACCGGCGCGCGTTGTCGCCGTAATCGCGTCCACCTTCGCCGTAGAGGCCTGCGCGATTGAAATACTCGGGGATGTCAACAAAGACCACCTTCGGTCCTGCCGACGGGTGCACCTCGCGAAAGAATCGCACCTCCTCGCTGCGGAAACCGAGGTCGATGCGGAGCGGGCGGCCCAGTAGCGCCAGATCTGGCGCCGAGTCGCGTACGCTCCGGTACAACGGCACGAACACCACCACCGTAGACCCGGCGCGCGCTTGATAGCGCGCCAGTCCCATCACCGCCTCCGCCAGCCCACCGCTCCGCGCAAACGGAGAATACTCCGACGTCAAGTGCACAATTGTCGGTGCGTTCGTCGCGTGCGTCATCACGATCGGCGCACCGAGACTTGGTGTGGGAGGTGCGTTGGCGGTCATGGGCACAGGACCACAGCATGCGCGACGATCACGCCGTTGGTGGATCGTCAGGAAGTTCGTCGCCCAGCACGCTGGGCGCGTAGTAGGAGCGAGCGTACTGCTCCACCATCCGCCGGGCTGTGAACTGTTGACCCGCGACGCGCATCGCGTGTTTCATCGTCTGCAGCCAACGGCGAGGCAGGTCGGTGGCATCGCGTTCGTAAAAGCTGGGCACGATCTCCTGCTCAAGCAGCGTGTAGAGGCGATCGACCGTGCCTCGCGCATCATCGCTGTCAACGTCCGCAGGAATCGCCCATCCGTTGTTGCCTTCGTAGCCTTCCTCCCACCACCCGTCGATCGTCGAAAGCTGCGGGACGCCGTTCAGGCCCGCCTTCATGCCGCTGGTGCCGGACGCTTCCATGGGCACGCGTGGAAGGTTCATCCAGACGTCGACACCCTGCACGAGCAGGTGTGCCAAGTGCATTCCGTAATCTTCCACGAAGGCGATGCGTCCTTCGAATTGCGGGTCACGGGTGAATTGGTACACGTTCTGCAGAATCTGTTTCCCCGGATTGTCCGCCGGATGTGCCTTGCCCGCGAACACGATCTGTACGGGGCGTGACGTGTTGGTCACGAGCTTGCGCAGCCGCTCGACGTCGCGGAAAATCAGATCCGCGCGCTTGTACGTCGCAAAGCGCCGAGCAAAGCCGATGGTGAGCGCGTGCGGATCAAGCAGGGTGCCGGCACCAACCAACTGCACCGTCTCGAGCGTGCGCTGACCGAACGCGCGGCGCGCTTCTTCGCGCACCAGGCGCATCAGCACGTGCTTGAGTCTGAGGTGCGTCCCCCACAGCTGTTCATCGTCGATCTGCAGCACCTGCTCCCACAACGCGGGATCATTTGCGTGGCCCCACTGGGGGCCAAGCTGTCTGTCCAGCAATTGCATGATCGGATTGGCCATCCAGGTGGCCAAGTGCACGCCATTGGTGACGTGGCCAACGGGAATGCTCTCCGCCTCGCGTCCAGGCCAGAGTGACATGCAGAGCTCGCGGGATACGATACCATGACGACGGGCCACGCCGTTCACGCGACGCGCGAGACGGATTGACGCGGCAGTCATGTGATACATGCCGGTTCCGACCTCGGGATGGTATCCAATACGGAGAAAGGACTCCGCGTCGATTCCCATCTCATTCCACATACCGTCCTTCGCGCCACCGGCACATTCGTGCACGTCCTTGATCGTGAATTGGTCGTGGCCGGCAGGCACCGGCGTGTGCGTGGTGAACACACTACAGGCGCGGACTGTCGTCACCGCCTCATCGTATGATGCGCCTGCGGCGCACTGCTCGCGCACCCGTTCGACCATCATGAATGCGGCATGCCCTTCATTCGCATGCCACGCTTCCGGCTGGATGCCCAACGCACGGAGGGCGCGCACACCGCCAACGCCCAGCAACCACTCCTGGCGCAAACGCATCGCGGGACCGCCGGAGTACAGCCGCGACAAGAGCGGTCGGTCCTCGGGATGGTTTTCCTCGAGGTCCGAATCCAAGAGGTATACGGGCACGCGGCCGACCAGCATGCGCCAGACGCGAATGTGCACATCGCGGCCGAACGTCTTCACCGTGACCAGATGCTTCGCCCCGTCGAGCCCGGGAAGGGCCTCCAGCGGGACTTGATCGAAGGTGATCGAATCCTGCGAATCCTCTTGCCATCCGTCGGTGCGGATACGCTGATCGAAGTAGCCATGCCGGTACAGAATGCCGACCGCAACAATCGGCACCCCAAGGTCGGACGCGGTCTTCAGATGATCCCCGGCCAACACGCCCAATCCGCCGGAGTAGATCGGCACAGAGTTGTGCACGCCGAATTCGGCGCAGAAGTAGGCAATCGGACGCCCACGCAACGCAGGGAACGTGCGCGCATACCACGTCATTTCGTCCGTCGACGTTTCCGCCGTCAACCACGCGACCACGCGATCGTATCGCGCACAAAACCCGGGATCTTCAGAAAGCGCCACCAGTCGTGATGGCGCGACCTGCTGGAGCAGAATTAACGGATTGTGGCGCAGACGGTTCCACAGCGGCTCGTCGATCTCGCGGAACAGCGCGCGCGCGTCGCGATTCCAACTCCACGCCAGATTGTTGGCGATGAACCTGAGCCCGTCAATACGGGCGGGGAGCTCAGGGACGAATCCGGCGAGTGGAGCCGACGACGCGTCAGAAGCACGTGGCGCCAGAGGCGCGAGGGCAGTTGCGGTCATGATATACGGTGCAGGAAAAGCGTGGCGCCACGAGTCAGCGGCCACAAACAGAACGAACCGAAACCTATTGAGGTGCACACAGGTGTGGACAGGTCGACTCGGCAGGACTAACCTGCGGAGATCGCTCTGAGAATAAGACGGCTGGCCCTTCCAAAGGGTACCAACCGCAGCGACACAACAGATTAGCGGCTCGGCGGCGGTACATGGACTCGTCGGTCTCGCCCCATCTTCAAACTCCAACGCATGGCCCCGCGCGTCCAAAGTATTGAGATCTTCAAGTTCGGCGGCGCCTCGCTTGCCGACGCCGCCGCCGTCACGCAGGCGCTGGATATCATCGCCCTGCCGCGAAAGACGCAGTTGGTTGCCGTCGTCAGCGCGATCGCAGGCGTCACCGATGCCTTGCTCACGCTCTCGGTCACGGCCAAGACGGGTGACGTGCACACCGTCGATGGAGATCTGGCGATGTTGCACCGGCGTCATCGCGACATCGTCACGTCCGTTGTCCGACTGCTGCGTCCGCGAAAGATCGTCTTGCAATCGGTTGCGGCCGATTTCGACGAGCTGCGCACGCTCCTGCACGGGGTGGCAAGTCTCAAGGAACTCACGCCGCGCACCCGGGACTTCATCGTGGCCCGCGGCGAACAGTTGTCGGCACGATTGGTGGTCGCCGGCCTGTCTGCGCGGGGCATCGAGGCCGAGTACGTGGAGGCCGCTGAGCTGATTCACACGGATGGTGCATTCGGGGGCGCGTTCCCTGATCTTTCCGCCACCGACCGTGCGGTGCGAAATCGGTTGCGCCCGCTGCTGCGCAAACGACGCGTCGCGGTCGTGCCGGGCTTCGTGGGCGGAGCGCCAGACGGGGCCGTGGTGACCTTGGGTCGCGGCGGCAGTGATTTGACGGCCACAGTGCTTGGTCGCTCGCTCCGGGCCGTTCGGATTACGCTCTGGAAGGACGTACCGGGGCTGATGACCACCGACCCGCGGTTGGTGCCCAATGCGCGAATTGTCCCGCAGTTGAATCTGCGCGAGGCCGCCGAGTTGGCGTACTATGGCGCCAAAGTCCTCCATCCGCGCGCGCTGATACCACTCACCCGTGTGGCGGTTCCCGTCTTTGTTCGCCCCTTCGCGGATCCCACCGCGCCGGGCACGGAAATCTCCACGCGACGCACACTGCGACGATACCCGGTCAAGGCGCTGTCGTTGATTCGCGAACAAGCGCTCGTCACCGTCGCGGGGAACGGGATGCTCGGCGTTCCCGGCATCGCGGCCCGCACCTTTGCCGCGATGCATCAAGCAGGAATCTCCGTTGCACTGATTTCGCAGGCGTCGTCGGAACATTCGATCTGTCTCAGCGTTCCTGCCCCACGCGCGGACGAGGCGAAGCGGGCCCTCGACCACGCGTTTGCCACCGAGCTGACGAGACGGGAGCTCGAAGGGATCAGTGTTGAACGCGACGTCGCCATGCTTGCGGTCGTCGGACTTGGCATGGCCGGTGCCCCCGGGATAGCAGCGCGGCTGTTTCGTGCGCTCTCGGTGGCGAACGTCAACATCGTGGCCATCGCGCAAGGGTCATCAGAGCTGAACATCTCCGTCGTCGTCAACGAGTCGAGTGCGGTGGCGGCGGTGCGCGCCGCGCACGACGCGTTTCAGTTGGACAAGATCGGTGGCGGCGGCATGCGTGATGAACAGCGCGTGGATGTAGTGTTGTTGGGCGTGGGCCAGATCGGACGTGAGTTCATGCGTATGGTGCCGCGCGCCCGGGTGCGCGTGAAGCCGACAGTCGTGGCGCTTATTGATCGCAGCGGGTGCATCTTCAAGGCGGAAGGCATCACGGCACGACAGCTATCGGCCTACGCCGATGCAAAGGCGGCGGGACGCGCGCTCTCGTCATTCGACGAGGCCATGACGGCGACGGCTCCGGAGGCCGTCGCGTGGATCGCGCGGCACGCGTTGGCGCGCCCGGTGCTTGTCGACCTCACCGCCGACGAAACGATCCCCACGATCCGGGCCGCGCTGACCGCGGGTATGGATATCGTGCTGGCCAACAAGCGGCCGCTCTCCGCGCCGCTCGCACAGGTCAACGCACTGCGCGCGCTCGCCACCACGTACAACAAGCGCATTCTCCACGAAACAACCGTTGGTGCCGGACTGCCAGTTATGGATTCGTACGCCAAATTGGTCCAGACGGGAGACCGGGTGCTGAAGATCGAAGGATGCACGTCGGGCACCCTGGGCTTCTTGTTGACGGAGATCGGCAAGGGGCGACCCTTCAGCGCCGCGCTCCTTGACGCCATGTCGCGTGGCTTTACCGAACCTGATCCGCGAGATGATCTGTCCGGCATGGATGTCGCCCGCAAGGCGTTGATTCTCGCCCGCATGATGGGGTTCACCGGTGAACTCGCTGATGTGCAGATCGAATCGTTGGTCCCGCGCGCCATGCAATCCCTGCCGCGCGCCACATTCCTTGCACGATTGGCCACGCAGGACGTAGCCTGGGCCGAGCGCCAGTCGCAGGCCGAAAAGCAGGGACGTGCACTGCGCTACGTGCTTGAGGCCACTGCGCGACGCGTGACTGTTGGGCTCCGCGCCGTGCCCTTGTCGCATCCCTTGGCTGGACTCCGCGGCACCGACAACCAGATTGTGTTTACCACCGACCGATATCGTGAGCATCCGTTGGTGATCACCGGGCCTGGTGCGGGCCCCTCCGTGACCGCAGCAGGCGTGCTCAATGATGTGCTTCAACTGGCAGCGACATGACCCCGACGACAAGCAGGTCGATCTTTCTTGATCATGGCGACGCGAGTCAGCAGCGCTGTGCCTCGTGCGGTACCACTGTGCCGGAGCTGGACCCCTCACCAGACTGCACGGTGTGCGGGGGTCTGCTGGAGATCGTGCACGGGCCGCCGATCGACGCCTTCGGGGTGCCACTTCGCGGTGCCGCCTTACGCGCCAGTTTCGCAGAACACTGCTGTGCGCGGCCGTTGGGTTCACCCTCCGGCGTCTGGCGCTTTGGGTCGCTCGTGATGCCGAGCGCCGGCACCGCCATCGTCAGTCATCCGGAGGGCAACACGCCGTTGCTCCAACGGTCGGCGATCGATCGATTTGTCGGACTCGACGGGCTCCGCATCAAACACGAGGGGCACAATCCCACCGGCTCGTTCAAGGATCGTGGGATGACGGTCGGCGTGACCCAAGCCGTGCGCATCGGCGCGTCGGCCGTGGCATGCGCGTCCACCGGGAATACGTCTGCGGCACTCGCGTCGTATGCCGCACAGGCGGGAATCCCCGGCTTGGTGTTCGTGCCCGCCGGCAAGATCGCCCTCGGAAAAATGGCGCAGACGCTGGGATACGGCGCACGGACGCTTCTGGTGCGCGGTGACTTCGATGCGTGTTTGCGGTTAGTGCAAGACGCGTCGAAAGAGCTGGGCATCTATCTGCTGAATTCCATCAACCCGTGGCGCATCGAAGGGCAGAAGACGATTGTCTTCGAGCTGCTGCAGCAGCTGGGATGGGAGGTCCCCGATTTCCTGGTGTTGCCCGCCGGGAACCTCGGCAACACGGCGGCGTTCGGAAAGGCGCTGCGCGAAGCGCACGCCCTCGGCCTGATAACGCGCCTACCGCGCATCGTGTCCGTGCAGGCCGCAGGAGCCGCACCGTTTGCACGAAGTTTTGGTGAGCACTTTGCCACGCGCTACACGGTCGACGCGGAAACGATTGCGACGGCGATTCGTATCGGCGATCCGGCCTCGTGGGATCGTGCGGTACGCACGATTCAGGAGACCAACGGCTTGGTCTTGGCCTGCAGTGACGACGAAATCATCGCCGCCAAGTGCGCCATCGATGCCGCCGGTGTGGGGTGTGAGCCGGCAAGCGCCGCCAGCGTTGCCGGCGTGCGGCGACTGGTTGCCGACGGAACGATTCGCGCGGGCGACCGCGTCGTGGCAGTATTAACAGGACACATCCTCAAGGACCCCGGCATGCTCGTGGATTTGCATCAACGCAGCGACTTTGCGCAGGCCAACCCGCCCATTGAAATCGAGGCCGATGTGCGTGCGGTAGAACGCGTCATGCGCCTTGGAAGTGCACAATCCGGAAGTGCGAACGTCGGGAGTGCACACTAGTGTCGCCGTCGGCACGACGCACGCTGATCACCGGCGCCGCGCGTCCGCTCGGGGTTGCGCTGGTACGCAAGAGCTGCGAGCGCGGAGACAAGGTGTACGCGGCGGCGAGAAATCCGGCGCGGGTGCCGGTGCTGGCCGATCTGCGCGCCGAGTTTCCGGGCCTTGAGCTGATCGCCCTTGATCCGGCGGATGCATCGTCCGTGGCGGATGCAATTCCGGTGCTCGAGGGGCTGACGAGTTCGCTCGATCTGTTGGTGATTGCTCCGGCAGAGCCGGGCGCGAATGAGAAGCTCAGCGACGGGACACGCGATCAGCAACTTGCGACCTTGTCTGGCACGGGACTCGTGGAGCACTATCGACGGCACGCGGTCGCACCGGTATTGCTGGTGCGCACACTGCTGCCGCTGCTTGCCGCCGGCGATGGCGCGCGGGTCCTCATCGTGACCTCGTGGCTGGGATCGTTGGCGGGCAAGACGCAAGGCGGCGACTACGCGACCTGCGCCAGCGCGTCAGGTCTGCATATGCTCACGCGCACACTCGCCCACGATCTTGCCGATCAGGAGATCATCGTGTGCCTCGGCAATGCCGGGAACTACGCGACGGCGCCTGACAGCCCAACATTCTTGGTACCGATTGAGGAGTCTGCTGGCGGCTTGCTGAGCGTGGCCGAGCGGCTATCGGCGGACAAGAGCGGTGCGTTTCTGGATTGGACGGGCGCTGAACGTCCATGGTAGCTGGGAGGGCGGCGTGGCGTCACGCGTGCGCGGCGGGTGTGCTGGCACTGGGCGTTGCGTGTGCGAAACAGCGCGTCGTTGATGAACTCCCGGCACCCGTGGGCGGGCCAGTTGCCACGCCGGCGCCTCTGGTAGCGCAGCCAGGTTGGTCCAGCCTCGCCGTCATCCCCGTCCGCGTCACGTATGTGTTGCGAGCGCTGCGGCCTTCGTTGGATTCGCTCTTTCCGGCGCGCGACTCGCTCAATGACCCGCAGTGCGCGGCCGTGGGTGGACTGGTCTGTCACCAATACGTGTACAGGCGTGATTCGCTTGAACTCCGCGCAACCGCCGACCAATTGCACATTGATTCCCGTCTGGCCTACCGCGCGCAAGTCGGCGTGTTCGGCAGTGCCCGACTGGCGGGATGCGGGTACGCGCCCGAGGCGATGCGTCGTGCGTCGCTGTCCATGACAACGTCATTGTACTGGCGCCGTGACTGGCGCATTGGTGCACGTGACACCAAACTCGCGAGCACGCTGATCGACGCCTGTCGCGTGACGAAGCTTGGCGTCGATGCCACGGGCACGCTGCGCGATATCGTCGACCGGCAACTCTCGGCATTCGCAGCTCAAGCGGATACAACGATTCCAATGGTTGCCGACTTCAAGCCCTTGGCCGATTCGCTGTGGCAGAGTTTTCTTGAGCCGACGCCGCTGGACAGTACTGAGTCGCTGTGGCTTCTGCTTGAGCCGGAAGCGGTGCGCGTGACACCGTTCGTCGGGGCCGGTCCGAGCCTGACCACGTCCATGATTCTATATGCACGACCGCGTGTGATCAGCGGCCGTAAGCCTGGCACGCGCACGCGGCCTCTGCCCGCATTGGCGCTGGGCACAGCGCCGGCGTCCTTCAACGTGCCGGTCAGCGTGGAACTGCCCTTCGCGGACGTCGCCAAACGCGCGGGCCTCTTGCTCGCCGCAGACCCGCCGTCGGGCGGCGTACGCGTCGACAGCGTGCAGGTGCGCGGGCGCGGTGATACTGTCGACGTTTACCTCGATGTGTCTGGCACGATGAAAGGTCGCTTAAGCATGACCTCCCGCATGCGGTGGGATGCGGCAGCGCGCGAGTTGCGCCTCGATGATCTCGAATGGACGCTGGCGAGCCGTGGGATGCTGTCACGCATGACCTCAACACTCGCCGCGCCGTTCATTGGTCGCGCCGTGCGACGCGCGACCATGGGTGGACGTGTGCCGCTCGGCGCGCAGTTGGATTCGGTGCGCACGCAGCTGATGGTGAAGCTCAATGGTCCCATCGGCCCGGGTGTGGTGATGGGGAGCAGCGTGAGCGCTCTGCGGATCACGGGCGTGACCTCGTCCGCCACCGCATTTGTGGTACGCGCCCAACTCAATGGCACGAGCGGTGTATGGTTCCGATAGTCGGTCTCCCGCGGCACGCCCGCGATTTCACACAACGAGGACACATGTCGCACCAGATCCGCATCGCGTTCGCTGTTTTCGTGCTCGCCGCTGGATGCGGGCGTAGCGGGACGCGCGCCGCCGAGCAGAATACGCAACGGCCGTCTACTGTAGCGCCTCGCGGCGCGTCCAGCCTTGAAAGCGCACCCCTGATGGCGCGACTTGCTGCGCTGTCAGCAGACTCCATGGAGGGTCGCCGCGCGGGGACGCCCGGGAGTGCGCGCGCGCGGCGCTGGATTATTCGCGAGCTCACCGCGATGGGGGCGAAGCCTCTCGGCGCGTCGTTCGAACAGATGGTGAAGCTGCCTGCACGCGCTGGCGCTGATACCGTGGGCGCCAACGTGGTGGTGCGCATTCCCGGCAAAACCACCGGCAGTCGCACGATTGTGCTCAGCGCCCACTACGATCATCTGGGAGTGCGCAACGGCGAAGTCTTCAACGGGGCCGATGATGATGCGTCGGGGTGCGTGGCGCTGTTGGCGATCGCGGAACGGTTGTTACGCGAGCGACCCTCGCATGATGTTGTGCTGGCGTTCTTCGACAACGAGGAGGGCGGCATGCACGGCTCAAAGACCTTCGTTGCGTCGGGACTTTTGCCCACAGGCCAGATCGCGATGGACATCAGCCTCGACATGATCGCGCGACAGGATGGCGCCGCGTTATGGGTCTCGGGCACGTCGCACTACCCGAATCTCAAGCCGATCGCGGACGTCGCTGCGCGTGACAGCAAGATCGCTATTCGGTTCGGACACGACACCAAGGCCGGTAAGCCCGGGGACGATTGGACTACCTCCTCCGATCACGCCGCCTTTCACGCCAAAGGGATTCCTTTCCTCTACCTCGGCGTCGAAGATCACGCCGACTATCATCGCAGCGGCGATGACGCCGACAAGGTCGACCCGTCGTTCTTCCGCGAGACCGTTGGGTTTGCGTACCGCCTGCTTCGTGCGGCCGATGAGAGGCTCAGTCGCTAGGACGTGCTTGCGGTCGCACTGGTGCGTGCGCTCGATGCCATGCTCGCTACCCCTCCACAACAACCGGCAACGTGAGCACACAGCCCTCCGGACCAAAGTGGATCCGTTGCGGACCCGCCTGAGGCACGCGTTCAAAGCTCGGACTATCGGCGCCGGCGACAGACAAACGAAGGGACCAGCCCACTGGCAGTTCAAAGGCGACGGGACGGATGCGCACCGACACCGGTCCCGCGTGTGCGCGCTGGACGCCTTCACTGAGCAACCGAACGCGCCCTTTCGGGTCGACCGCTTCCACGTAGACATGCAGTGCTGCTTCTGGCGCATCGAGCGTGATGCTGCATTGGAATTGCGCCGCACCGAACACCGAGAGCGGCATGGCCAGCGCCGCGGAGTGCCACGACGCCAGTCCACGCGCTTGTGCGCGGTTCGGGGCATCGACCGGTCGCGCGAGTCCAGTCGTCCAGCGGGTCTTCGTGCCGGTGGACGACGCGAAGTCTACCGATAAGCTGCGCGGTGCACCGCTGCTCGGACTCTCGGCGAGCCGAGCGTCAACGAGGTACCACGTACGCGGTTTCGTGGTGGGCCACGTCGCGCCGGAGCGCCACCGTTCACTCCCCGCGACGTACCACGAATTGCGAGGAGCGGGCGCACTGTCCCGAAGGGTCAGATGGCGGCGAAAAAACCCAACCACGGCATCGAGATCGACGGTAGGCCGTTCGCTATCGTCGCGCCGCAGCGGACTGGCATTGTGATCGCCTTCGTGCGACCACGGACCGATGACCGCTTCACGAATCGGCATCTGTTCCTGCGCGCGCAACACCGCGTCGGCGGTCGCGCCATCCCACCAGCTGCCCCAAATGCCCACGACGGCAGTAGTTGACGCGAGGCGCGTGACGTGGCCGGCTGGCCCAAGTGAATCCGATGCCGGCCCGTCGGCGCCAAAGCGATCCGTGCCGCGGCGCACGGCCTGCACCCGACCGGCGACATCCGTCGTCGGACGCCCGCGCTGCCTCGCGCGCAGCATGTCCGAGCGAGGATCATCGTCGGTTGGGTGCACACCCTTGATGCCGAACCGTGCAAGGGGCGGGAAGAGCTCCGGCAGTTTGCCGTGATCGAGCGCATTGACCGATCGACTCCACGTATCCACGAAGCCCACGTTGCGGATACCACCCGGTGCGATGATTTCGTCTACGAGATTCCATTCCAACTCGCGGGCCAGAATGGCTCGCAGCGCCGGTCGTCCTGCGGTCGCGGACAGGAGGGCCGTGGTGCCCTCGTACGACACGCCGGTCGCCCCAACCGCGCCATTGGACCACCGCTGCGCTACGATCCAATCAATGATCGGCCCCATGTCGCGGACCTCGTTGACCGACCACGGCCAGAGCCAGAGGCCACCGGATGCCCCTGTGCCGCGGACATCGGCGACAACGACGCCGAATCCGGCTTGCACTAGCCGCTCCACGATCGCCTCGCGCGGACCAAGAGGCACCACACCCTTCTTGCCGCCGCCCCGCAGCTGAAAGCTGCGCCAGTACCGGGTCTGGATAAGCACCACGGGGACGCCGCCGTCCGGCACCACGACGGGGAGTATGACGTCTGCGGCAAGCAAGACGCTGTCGGTTGCGACGATGCGGGGACGTGTGACGGACGCGGGCACCGAGTGGCAGGCGGCCAGCGGTGCCAGTGTGAGGGCAAGACGGGTGACGACGCGAGCGGCTCTCTTGAGGACGAAGTTCATAAGACCGTGAGTATATAGGACTATACATACAGTTCGTTTGTCCTATATTTACCGCGAAGTGCTCGCAACGCAACCCCTTTCTGGTCGACCGATGTCGCTTCGGTACGCAATTCTTGGTTTTCTCACGATTCGTCCGCTGAGCGGCTACGACATCAAGCGGTTCTTCAACGCGTCCGTGCGGCACTTCTGGACCGCGGATCAAGCCGCGATCTATCGCGCCCTCACCGAGTTGGAGGCCGATGCCTTGGTTGGCCACGAGCGCGTTGAGCAGCAGACCCGTCCCGACCGCAAGGAGTACCACATCACGCCGTTGGGCGTCGAGGCGTTCGACCGCTGGGTTACGCAGCCGGCGCCGGCCGTGGCGCGCCGCGAGCCGTTGCTGCTCAAGCTGTTCTTCGCCAGTCGGATGAACGCGCCCGACCTCGCGTCCGTGCTGACGGCAGAGCTCAGTGCCGTTGACGCCGAACTGTCGGCATTTACCGAAATCGTGTCGTCGATCGAGAGGGATCGCGCCGAGTTCGAGCGACAGGCGGAAAGCGATGACGCTGTGGCTGCGCACGCGAGGTTGTTGGTTGGTCCGCTCATTACACTCACCAACGGCGTGCGTTTCGGCGTGGCGAATCGCGAGTGGCTACGGGGCCTGCTCGATGCGCACGAGCACGGTGCACTGACGGCCGACGCGCTGCTCGCGGATCTGCACCGGTTCATCGACACCCCGGTCGTCGGTCGCTGAACGCACGAGACACATGAACGCCCCGGTCGGCGGTAGCTGAGCGCTCCAAGGTGCGGCGCGCGGCGAACGCTCTGGCGTCATCATCACATCGATTGCGACACCATTAACATCGCGCGGCGACTTCGCTAAGTTCTTCTGCTCACCCACCCACGCGAGGACACATGCAGCGGTCAGCTCAGGCGGTTTGGAACGGCAGTGGTTTGCAAGGCAGCGGCACACTCACCACCCTTAGCGGCGCGATGAAGGATCAGCCGTACTCGTTCAAGCTGCGTTTCCAGGACGAGCATGGCACCGAGGGCACCAATCCGGAAGAATTAATCGCCGCGGCGCACGCGGGCTGCTTCTCGATGGCGCTCTCGTTCGGGCTGACGAATGCCGGCCACGTGCCAACGCAGTTGCACACGAAAGCGGTACTGACGATGGAGAAGCAAGAGATCGGTTTCACGATCATCGGTATCGTTCTGCAGGTGACCGGTACGGTGCCGGGTATTTCCGCCGAGAGATTTGCCGAGCTGGCGGCAGCGGCGAAGGTTGGCTGCCCCGTGTCGCGCGCGTTGAATGTGCCGATCACGCTTGAGGCAACGCTGGCGAGCGCCTAAAACTTGCGGTTGTACCCCACCCGAATAACCTGCGTCTCGAGATAGTCCGTGCTGACGACGCGGAAGTCCGTGCCGCGGGTTGTTCGCCGTAACTGCATGGTGTTCAACAGGTCGGTGGCGTTCACGACCAGCTCACCCTTGCCCCGCTGCACGCTTTTCTTGGCTCCAACATCCAAGGAGTAGCGGCTCTCGATGCGTCCTTGTGGCAGAAGGTCAGGGGCAAGGTAGATCGATGACAGTTGCGTTTGCCACTCGCCGGGCAGCCGCGTGACCACGTTCAGTTTCACCGTGCCTGAGGTGAGCTGTTCGCGCGCGGCCGTGAATCGTGTCGGGACGGGATACTGATTCAGCACCGAGAATGCCGCAACGATTTTGCGATACACGTTGGCGTTGGCATCGAGTGACAGACGCGGCGACACGGTGTGTTGCCACACGAGCTCCGAGCCACTGCTGGAACTGCGCCCGCCGTTCTGGAACACATTGTAGAGCAGCACGCTGCCGGGCACCTGCGTGGCGATGCGCGTAATGGTGCCATCCACAATGCGATGATAGGCCGCGGCGTACAGGCTGCCCGTGGCCCAACTGGTTTTGTAGCCTAACTCTGCGTTCGTGGAGAACTGCGGCTGCAACGCCGGGTTCCCGACCTTGATCAGCTCCGGCTCGTCGTACTTGGGGAAGATCCGGATATCGACTTCGTTCGGACGGTCGACGCGCCGGTTCACGAACACGGACACCTTGTTCGCGTCGTCGAACTTGTACGCCGCACGCACGTTCGGGAACGGCTGGAAGTACCGGTAGCCGTCACTCTTATACGTGTTGTGATCGGGGTTCACGTCGTAGTCCACCAGCACGCTCTCGAAGCGCACGCCACCCTCGAGTTCCACGCGCTGGCTCTCGAACACGTAGTTGGTATAGAGCGCCGGGATGGTTTCGCGGTACTTGGCCCACCCGCCAGCGCCGGTGTCGATAGGGGAGTTGAGGCCCGGAAAGAACCGCATGTTGACCGGGATAGAGCGATAGCGCCCCTTGAAGCCGGCCTCCACACGACCTTGCCGCAACGGTTTCGTGTAGTCGGCATTGAGATCCACCACATGTTCGTCTGACAGCAACTTGAACGCATCGTTGCCGACAAAGCTCGGCACCGTGTTCGTGAAAAAGTACTTTTCGTCTTCACGATGAAACGAATAGTTGCTGCTCAGCGCGAGCGTGTGTCCCGGCTGCGGGAACTTGTGCGTCAACACCGCACTCCCAAACGCCGTGTACTTGACTTCATCTTCAAGGAACTGCCAGAGTCGGTAGCGATTCTGCAGCGTACCACTGAAGTACGGATTGTCACCGTTGTCGAGGATCTTCTCGCGGTTGAAGAGTCCCGACACATTCAGCGTGTTCTGCTCGTCAAAGGCATGGTCCACTCCCGCATTCACGGTGGCGTAGTCGGTGCGTCGATTGCGCTTGATTTGCTGAATGATGACGGTCCCGTCGTTGTAGGTACGCGTCGAGAACTCATTCTTGTTCAACGTCGGCGAGTACAGCCAGTCACCCTGCACAAACGTGTTCGTCGCGCCCTGCCGATAGTTGAGTGCCAACGACGGATTGAACTTCGGCGTGCCTTGGAACTGCGGGCGAATGGTGGGCAGGTTTTCCTGCTTGATCCACAGCGCGCCCGCGCCGCCCATGATGCCCACCTTGCCGTTGAGCCCTTCTTGTTCCTGCTTTTTAAAGACGAGATTGATGATACCCGCGCTGGCATTCGCGTCGAATTTTGCCGACGGGTTGTTGATCAGTTCAATGCGCTCCAAGGCGGACGCCGGCAGGTTATCCAACCCGTTTTGCGAGCCATAACCAGTGAGCGCGGTCTGCTTGCCGTCAATCAAGACAACGACCTTGTCACTGCCACGGATTTGCACCTTGCCGTCTTGCCCAACCGTCACGCCGGGCACGGTCGACATGGCTTGCAACACCGAACCGCCCGATTGGCTGATGTTGTCCGCAACGGTGAAGGTCTTCTTATCCATGGCGGCCGACACGGCATCGGCCTTCGATGACACCACCACTTCGCCAAGCGTCTGTGCATCCTTGACCATCAACAGTGCGCCGAGATCCAGGAAAGCGCTGAGCTCGCCAACCAAGACTTTGCGATGCAGGGGCGTGTAGCCAATCGAGCGGACGTCGATGAAATACACCCCCTTCTTGAGGCCTGCGAAGGTAAATGCCCCGGCGTCGTTGGTCAGTCGACCGCCCACGAACGCACTGTCTTTCTCGGTGCGGAGTTGGAGCGTGATGAGGGGGAGCGGGGCCTTGGTCTGCGCGTCCTGGACTTTGCCAAACAGGGTTACGCTGGCGGTGGTCTGGGTTAGCGCGGTCGACGGATGTACGATCAACGCGGCACAGCACGAGAAGAGCAGGCGGAGCAGGGTGCGAGCTGGCACGAGCATCGGAGGTTCGAACGAGGAGAGGGAGGTTAGGTCAGGTGTAGCGTACTCGGTGACGCGAGCGGCCACTAGTCGACGACGGGGCCCGGCGCGAACAAGCGGATTCGGGCGATTGGTCATCGAAGGCGATGACACCGGGAATCGACAGGATGGCCGGGGCCTCAACCGGGCGTCCGGCCAGCTGCGCATCCCCAGAACGGAAATAGCGGTGCTCGTTCGGAACACTCGATGCCAGGAAAGTCCCCTTGCCGAGCGCGGTTCTTAGGCGCACGCTAGTGGTGGCGATTCGATTGGGTCGTCCACGGCCTCGTCCTCGGAGGCCGGCACAGGCTTGCGAGCCACTCGATGGCTCGCCCATCGCACGCGACCTGGAACGGGTGGAGACGATGAGAGACTACGATAGCGCCGGCATCAGAAACATCGCCGTGGTTGGCCACGGCGCGAGCGGGAAGACGAGTTTGGTCGATGCGCTGTGCTTTGCGGCCGGCTCCGGAAAACGCCACGGCAGTATCAAGGATGGGACGGCCCTGACCGATCACCTCCCGGAAGAAGTCGAACGCGGATATTCAATCTCGCTCGGCTGCGCCTATCTGGAGTGGATGGACAGCAAGGTCAACCTCATTGATACGCCGGGCTCGCTCGACTTCCAAGGCGACGCGTTGGCCGGGTTGACGGCCGCTGATGGGGCGCTGTGTGTCATCGGTGCGGCCAGCGGCGTCGAAGTGGGCACCGAGCGCATGTTCCGCGCCGCCATGGATCGGCAAGACCCCGTGCTGTTCGTGGTGTCCATGATGGACAAGGATCATGCCGATTTTGACCGCGTGTATGGACAGATCAAACAACGGCTTTCCACCAAGGTCATTCCGGTCGAAGTGCCCATCGGTGCCGGAGCGACTTTCCGCGGGGTGATCAATCTCTTCACGCAGCGTGCCTACATCTATGACGGCGGGGTCAAAGGCGAATTCATTGAGGCCGATATTCCGGCCGAGTGCCAGGAACGCTACGAGCGCTATCGGGAGGAGTTGATTGAAGCGATCAGCGCCACTGACGACACGCTGCTCGAGAAGTATCTCGAGGGTGGCGAGATCGATCGCGACAGCGCGCTGCATGGCATGAAAGAAGCGATGAAGCGGATGGACTTGTTTCCGTTGTTCGCCGTGTCGTCCGATAGCATGATTGGCGTGCGCGCGTTGTTGACCGAACTCGTGCAGCTCATGCCGAACGCCTTCGAAATGGAAGAGATGCACGCGCTCACCGGCGCCGAGGGGCAGAACACCATCCAGCTGCATGCCACCGACGACGGGCCGTTCGCGGCTCTGGTGTTCAAGACACTCGCTGAGCCACATGTCGGTGACGTCAGCTACTTCCGCGTGTTGTCGGGCCATGTCGTCAGCGGACAGGACGTCTACAACGCCACCCGCGACAGTGCCGAGAAGTTGGGCCATCTGGCAATCCCGTGTGGGCGGGAACGTCTCGAGGTAGCGGTGCTGCACGCCGGCGACATTGGGTGCGTCGCCAAGTTGCGCAACACGCATACCAACGACACGCTGTCCACGCGGGAGCATCCCATTCGGTTGCCGACGATCGTGTTTCCCGAACCGCTGGTGCAGTTCGCCGTGCGAGCAACCACGCGAGGTGAGGAAGAAAAGCTCCAACTCGGGCTGAAGCGATTGCACGACGAAGATCCGACGTTCGACGTGCACTACAACCCGGAGACGCATGAGACCATCGTCGGCGGATTGGGCGAGCGGCATCTCGACGTCGCCATGGCCATCCTCAAGCGCAAATTCGGTGTGCAAGCCGACCTCATGAAGCCGCAGGTCGCGTACCGCGAAGCGCTCACCGCCAAAGCCGAAGGGCAGGGTCGGCACAAGAAGCAGACGGGAGGTCGCGGCCAGTTTGGCGATTGCTGGGTGCGCCTGAGCCCGATGCCGCGCGGCGAAGGCTACCTGTTCGACAACAAGATCGTGGGCGGCGTTATTCCGTCGAAGTACATCCCCGCCGTTGATCGCGGCATCCAGGAGGCGTGCGTTCGCGGGGTGTTGAGCGGTTTCCCGCTGGTCGACTTTCGCGCCGAGTTGTTCGACGGCTCAACCCATTCGGTTGACTCGAACGAAATGGCGTTCAAGATGGCGGGCATCCTCGCCTTCAAGGCCGTGGCACCCAAGTGCCGGCCGGTGATACTTGAGCCACTCGATGCGCTGGAGATCGGTGTGCCTGACGCCTTTCTTGGTGACGTCCTCGGCGATGTGTCAGGACGACGCGGGCACATCCAGAGCACGGACGCGGACGGACATCGCACGACCGTTCGCGCCATTGTGCCGCAGGCAGAACTGCACTTGTACGCCACGCAACTGTATTCGCTGACGCACGGGCACGGGACTTTCACGCGGCGATTCCATAGCTACGAGCAAGTGCCGAGTGCCGTCGCGCACAAGATCATCACGGATCACGCGCGTGAGGCCGAGGAGGTGGGCGTCTGAGGCACGCTTTGTGGCTGGTGCGTGGGCCGCGGGAGCGGCCCACGCGTAGCGAAGAGTGAGAATCAGAGATTGCCGGGAAACTCTCGGCGGGCAGAACCTATCAGCGTTTCGACCGGAGGACGAGGGCAGCCGCTCACGAGCGCAAGTCGAAGTCGCGCTTCCTTTCAGCGGTGTAGTGCCACCACGCATGCGGAGGCGCCCCTTCCATGAATCGTACCGCCGCGATGAACACGTCGGCGACGCACGGATCCTGACGGGTCGCCGTCAACGCGCAGAGCCGTTCGTACAACGCGTACGGATCCTGTCCGATCAGCTCGTTTGGCGCGGTGAACCCCAGCAGAGCGAAGTCTGCAGCCGTTGCCGGCCCAACGTTAGGCATGTCGGTGAAGGACCGCACGTCGCGCGCGTGTTTTGCCTTGGGGTGTCGCGAGGGCACGAGAGGAGGAGTGGCGGAGAATGCGAGGCGTCCGGAACACGTGTAAACAAGGCGCGCATCGACGCGCACGCCAGTACTACGCCGTCGCCTCGCACGATGCCACTCGTCCTCCGCTGGCGCGACAGAGCCCACGATCGTAGCGAACTGACACGTCGCGAGTGCATCCTGCACCATCGCCTGAGCGCGGCGATGGCCGCATCACCACACCACGTTCCAACGAGGATCTCGTGAAAACACTCAGAATTGCTCTCGCCGCCGCGCTTGTCTTTGTCGGCATTTCACGCAGCGGCCAGGCCCAGCAGACCGATAGCAGCGCCGTCTTGTCCGCACTGAATGGGATGCTGACGGCCATGCGCGAACGCAACGCCGACGCATTGCGCGCGACGTTTCACCCGGCCGCTCGCATGACGCTCTTGCGACCCACCCAGGACGGCTCAACGCAGGTCGTTGTGCTCACGGGCGCGCAGTTCGTTGACGCCGCGATGAATCCACAGGGACCCGTGCTCGACGAGCCTATTCGCAATCCACGGCTCCAACTCGACGGCGATCTGGCAACGGTCTGGGCAGAGTACCAAGTCCGCGTGGAGGGCAAGGTGTCCCACTGCGGCTTCGACGCGTTCCAGCTGGTACGCACCGCTGGGAGTTGGAAGATCCTCAACGTCTCGGACACCTTTCGGCGAACGGGGTGCGGCCCTATCTGGAAGCTCTAGTCGCGCCGCTCGATTGAGCACCAGAAACACGAAGGGCCGCCGCGTGTGTGCGCGACGGCCCTCGTTGTCCTGCAGTCCTGCGATACTCACCTCGCCGGCTCGAGACGATGCCCGAACCGGAACCCGAGTTACCGGGCGGCGATCAGGAGATCGTTTGCCCAGGCCGAGCCGGCGTAGGTAGTGTGACTAGTCAAATGATCACCTCCGTGAAAAAAGTGTGGGACATCGGGCGGAAAACCGATTGGTCCAGCTGGTCCAGCACGAACACCAGCACCAACAGATACTCATCCAACAAGTCGTTGTTCATAGCAGTGTCGCGGCGCTCCCCGCAACGCAGATCATGGTACGAGCGAACTCAAGATCCCGCAAGGGATGAAATAGCCGCCGGAAGAACGGTCGAGCCTGAACCGGTGAACCGATTGCCTTGAAGCCGCCAGTGAGCCAAGATTGAGGTCGACCGCGGCGACGTAGGTGCTTGTCCCGTATGCCGTTGGTCCCTTCGACCTCATCCCGAGAATGATTACATGACGGCTCCCATCACGGCTCCCATGACGGCTCCGGTCCACCAACGCGCCCTGCGTCGAGCACTGATCTGCTCTGTCGCCCTTGTGGCTGCCCCTTCGGTCGCGGCCGCCCAGGGCGGACAAGCCACACCGACGGCGGTGCCGAGCTCTGCCAAGCTTCCCAAGGGCCCGCGGGCCATGATGCTCGCCGATTGGTATCGCATCGCGAACGTCGGCGGCGCGGTGGTATCGCCCGATGGCAAACGCGTCGCCGTGACGGTCACCAGAGCCGTTGAGGCCGAGAACAGGCGGCATAACGAGATCTGGGTGGCAAGCACGGCCGGCGGAGCCCCGCAACGCTGGACGTCACCCAGCACGGAGAGCTCCAACCCTCGCTGGTCGCACGACGGGAAATATTTGTTCTTCACCTCGCCGCGCGCCGGTGGCAAGGGGAATATGTGGGCCATTCGTCTGGATGAGCCGGGAGGTGAAGCGGTGCAGGTCGACGGCTACCCGAACGGATCGATGCCGGCCAACAACGCGTTCGCGGTATTCACGGGGCCGGCAACGCAAGACGCGCCAAGTGCCGCGGCCGGAGCCAATCCTTTTGCCCGAATGCAGCCCATGGCGCGCCCGCCGTTCGACGGCATTACGCGTCCTGCGGATCCCTCGCGCTTTGACGGTCGACACGTGGTCGACATGTCCTACAAGGTGAACGGTGTGGGCTTCGTTGCCGGCCGCGACTCGGCTCGCACGTGGCGCCCGCAGCAACTGTGGCGGCAGACTGTGGGCGACACCGCGCGCACGATGATCACCAACACGCGATACTCGCATCGCTCGCCGGTCGTGTCTCCCAATGGACAGTGGATCGCCTTCATTGCCGATGCCACGCTGCGTCCCGATTCGGTCGTGGATCTCGAACGCGAGGCAACAGCCAAGCTGCCGTACAACAAGGCGCGTGATGAGGCCGAACGGAACGAGTCTGACATCTACGTGATGCCCGTGGCCGGCGGGACGCCACGCAAAGTCGTCGACTGGATGGGCGCGGAATCAGCGGTGACGTGGTCTGCCGATGGGAGCCAACTGGCCTTCGTCGGACGTCCGGCGCGCACGCAGAATTCGCGTATCTACACGGTAGACGTAAGCGGTAGCATCCCTCGGAATCTGCTGGGCACGTGGCAGTACGAGCCCTCGGGCTTCGAGTGGCTGCCGAACGGCGCGCTGCTCTTCACCGCAGATATCGGCGGACGCTCGGCCATTCTTCAGGCAGACCTCACCGGCAAGGCGGCGCCGAAGGAGCTGGTCGGGGGTCGTCGCCAGCTGCGGAGTCTGGCCTTCGACGCGTCCGGGAAAACCATGGCGTATGTCGCCACGTCAATGACCAAGCCGACGGAGCTCTACGTCGCGAATGCGGACGGCAGCAACGAACGCAAGCTGACGGACTTCAACGCCGACGTGAATGCCGACGTGGTCTGGAGTGACGCGGAGCGCTTCACATACAAGAGTGTGGGCAACGTCGAGATCGAAGGCTGGCTGATGAAGCCGCACGGATACGAGGCCGGCAAGAAGTATCCGATGGTGATCTACATTCACGGCGGCCCGCATTCGGCGTACGGGGAGGGGTGGTTTGACGAGTTTCAAAACCTCGCCGCCCAAGGGATGTTCGTCCTCTTCACCAATCCGCGCGGATCGAGTGGCTATGGCGCGCCCTTCACGTACAGCACGCGCGGTCGCTGGGGCCTTGAAGACTACCAGGACCTCATGAAAGCGGTGGACATCGTGGCAGCGCGACCAGACGTGGATAGCACGAAAATGGGCGCTACCGGCGGCTCGTACGGCGGCTTCATGACTACGTGGATGGCCACCAGGACCAATCGCTTCAAGGCCATTCAGACGGACCGCACCATCACCGACTGGACCTACTGGTACGGCGCCAGTGATGCGCAGGGGCTGACCGAATTCGAGTTCTACGGAAAGCCGTGGGACAACCAGAAGCTCTATGACACGCTCTCGCCGATTCGCTACGTGAACAAGGTCAAGACGCCGATGCTGATCGTGCAAAGTGAGGAGGACCATCGGACGCCCATGGGTAGCGCCGAGATTTGGTTCATGTCTCTCAAGAAACAAGGGGTGCCGGTGGAGTTGGTGCGCTATCCGCGGTCAAATCACGACCTCTCCCGCACAGGCGAGCCGTGGTTGCTGGTCGACCGGCTTGGCCGCATCCGGCAGTGGTTTGCGTACTGGCTCCAAGGAGAGAAACCCGCCGCCGCACCGGCGCGGGCCACCGCTGGTGGATCAAAGGAATAGCTGAGCTTGTGGTCACATGGTGACTGGAGTGTGGAGTGTACTCCACACTCCAGTTTGCCACGCAACACGTTCCTGAATTGTGACTTACAATGCTAGAGCTCGCCGCGTGATGAAGCGTGCCAGCAGGAGGTACAACGTGCCAGCGGCGTGACGGACTGGTCCATGGGCAGTTGGTTTCGCGCAAGGTACGCAAATGGATGAGCTTGGCGCGGCTCTTGCGATAGACGGTGGCATGAAGCGGTTCGATCATCCAACGTCATTTCGGAGAGTATGGATTATGAAGGCAATCAAGATGCTGGTCGCGATGAGCTCGGCGATGGTTCTCGGTGCGTCAGTGGCACACGCGCAGGTCCAGATCACCGACCGCAGTCAGCTGCTCAATGCCACCACGTTCAGCTGGCAGGGGCACCCGGGCAGTAACCCATTTACGATGGCGACCGGCCTCGCTGGCATTAGCATGACGGTCACCGGCAATGGCGTTACCCTGCCGTGGTACACCCCGTGCCAGGCGGGCAGTTGCTGGTCCGGCGGATTTACGACCAACGACTGGGTGCTCTTTGGCTTCGGCGCGCAATCGTACGACCTGACCTTTAGCGGGCTGGTCGGCGGGTTCGCGACGCAGGCATGGTTCAACAACACGCCCTCCAATGGCCAGCAGGTGCGACTGACCGCATGGAACGGGCTTACGCAGGTGGCGCAGTACTCCGTGGGTACAGGCGGCGGTGGCGCCGCCAACGACAACCAGGCCAGCGTCGTCGGGCTTGGCAATGCGTCCTTTGATCGTCTGCAGATTTTGGCACTCGCGCCTCAGGGAGAGGGTACGGAGTTTGCGATGAATCAGGTCACGTTCACCGGCGCAAACACGGTCGTTCCCGAGCCGTCCACCTATGCGTTGATGGCTGCGGGCCTGGCCGCGATGGGGATGTTCTCGCGTCGTCAGAAGCAGGCCAACGCGTAAGGTCAGGGGGCAACGATGCGACGCTGATCGGCGCGGTGGCCCGGAACCACCACGCCGCTCAGCACCGCAGCGAGACAACGACGGGGCAGGACCGGAAACGGTTCTGCCCCGTCGCTGTGTGACCGACGCCCGCTACGGCCTGATGGTGGTACGGGACTCGAGGCGGCGCTCGACCGCTCGACGGGTGTAGGGCAGTGGCACATACTCCCCGCGCGCCCACGCGCTGAACAGGTCGCTGTAATGACTGCTTCGCAGATCGCCGCTTTGCCCGGGGGTGTTGGTCGCGATCGCGGCATCCCAATCGGCGACGTCGATCACCACGCGGAAACTCGCGCCTGCCGTTTGGTTGTCGCTATTGCCGGTTGCGTTGAGCGTGTTTGCGTATCCACCGCGGGCCCGCGGGCCCGGCGACAATTGCGCGCGCAGGGAATCGACTACGAGCGCGTCCAGCGGATGCGCGATGCGCGCGTAGTGCAACTTGGCATCGCCGTAGCGCCAGTCGCTCATCCTGCGACCGAAGCGCCGCGAGAGATCCTGCACGGCCTCATTGAACGCGCGAAACACGAGAAAATCGCGCGCCGTCGTCGGATGGTCACCCAACACCGAATCGGCCTGCGTCAGCCATGCGAGAGTGCGCGACAGGGGCACGGTGCGCAGTGCGGCACGCGCGGCGATCGGGACGACCATATCGGCCGTGTGCGAGAGCAGTCGTCGTTCCCATATGGCATAGATCGCGGCGCCCAGCGAGTTTGCCGACAGCACACCGTTCCACGCCAACACCGAGTCTTTCGCGGCTTTTGACAGCTCGCTGGTGAATTCGATGCCGCGCAGCAACGGCACAAGCGACCGCGCAGCCATCGCCGTTTCATCGTGCTGCAGTTGCGCCATGGACTGAACGTCCGCCTGATGCAGCGTATCAAGGACTTCCGTCAGCCGTTGCAATCGAAAGGGCTCTGCCCATGAACGCGCGACGGCATCCATGCGCGCGTACTCTCGAGGCACGTTGAAGGCGTTGGCCGTACCAAACACACCACGAGGCGGCGAGACCACATGGGGCAATTCGGGAATCGGGAGATACCCACCCCACTCGAATCGTCCGTCACCAGCGACCGGCACCAAGCCGTCCCAGTGCTTGCGTATCGGGGCAATGCCAGCTGACTGCCAGCCAATCACGCCGGCGGTGTCGCCCCATACCCAGTTCAACGCCGGCATGCGCGCATACGAAAGCGCCTGCCGAAATTGCGACCATGATTGCGCCTGATCAATGCGGAGGCTGGCCAGATACGGTGCGCCACCAACCTCCAACCAGCCTGCGCGAAGCGCGACGGCGACGCGTCCCGCGGAATCCTCGTAGAGCACCGGCCCGTGACGCGTAAAACGCAACCGCACCACCTGTGATGGGGCGTTCTTCACGTGAATCGTGTCCAGCACTTCGCGCATCTGTTCCGTCCGTGCGCCGTACCGATAGCCACGCGCATCGGCGGCCGATGTCTCGTACACATACAGATCTTCGGAATCGATGCCGAACACCGTGAGGCCCCAGGCGCCGACACGGTTGTGGCCAATGGCCACGCCGGGAATGGCGGGCTCACCACCGCCAATCACGTCCCATCCGGGCGCCGTGAGATGTACCATGTAGCGCAACGAAGGCGTAGTGATCGTGCGATGCGGATCGTTCGCGACGATGGGCTTACCGCTCCGCGTACGTGTTCCGTCCACCACCCAGTTGTTGCTCTCCCACCGCTCAGGCTGCGCGCCATTCGCACTCGCCGTATCCGCCGACGTCGTACTGTCCGCGCGTCGACGCACCGCCTCCGTGACTTCGGCCGCGCGAAACACCGGCGCGTTCTTGAACCCGTCGTACGCCGACATGACGCTGTTGTCCGTCGCGGCGTCCAAGAGCGCGGCAACCGCTGAGTCGAGGGCGAGTCGCGCGCCCTCGGGCTCGAAAGTCCGCCGGGCGCGAACAGCCGCGTCCCCGATGGCGCGCACGGCGCGCGCCGTGCCGAGTTCCTCGCGCGCATTCGACGCGAGGGCGTTGTGCCGCGAGATCACGACTTCCGGCGTCCACCGGCCCGGCGTGATCCCCAGCCACACCAGTTCTGGCGGGAGCAGCGACGGATCGCGGCGCACCTGCGCAACGTACGCATTCACACCAGCAACGAAGGCTGAGATGATCGCGGCACCGCGCGGGTGATAGTGCGTCAACTCGCGGGTCATCGAGCCGCGATACTTGAGCAACCTCGACGCACGGTCGCGATCGACCCATCGCGCTCCAAGCGCTTCGGCCATCGTGCCGGTTGCTTGACGCCGCCACAGTTCCAATTGAAACAGTCGGTCACGGGCCGCGCTGTATCCTTGCGCGAAGAACAGGTCGTGCTCGTTCTGTGCGCGAATGTGTACGATGCCGGCCGAATCGCGTAGCAACTCCGCAGACGCCCGTAGTCCTGGCACACGGAGCGTTTGTGCGTCACTGGGTGAGGCGAGGCATGCCAGCGCCCACACCGCCAACGAAATGCATCTAGCGCGATCGTTCATGCGGGCACCTCATCGAGCGCAGCAGCAAAGGCAGCCACGATGTCTCCTGCGGGTTGAATGTCATGAATCTCGCTCACGCTCTTGCCCGCCTGCCAGTAGTCCTGCGACGCCCCGTCCACACTCGAGCGCTTGAGTTGTCGCAGCGAACGGAGCGCATAAAACGTCCGCATCCAATGCTTCGTGCGTCGACCGCGAAAGAGCGCGCGCGCAATCGGCCCAATCGTGGTGCCGAGGCGCTCGACATATGGCGTACGCAGCACCGACACCGGCACGCCGCTCAAACGCTCGGTGAGCACGACATCGGCCGCCGTGGATCGCACAATCGCCTGCTTGTACGCCGCATCGGAGTTGCACTCCGTGGTGGCAATGAACCGCGTCCCCAGCTGCACACCAGCATACCCCATGTCGAGCAGTGTGCGAAACTGCGCTGGGTGTCCAACGCCGCCAGCGGCCACGACGGGAAGCCCCAAGCCGGCGACTTCGTCGTACAAGGCTTGCGACGTGCGCGAGCCCGTGTGACCGCCCGCTTCGCGATTCACGGCGATCAGTCCGTCGACACCACCGTCGAGGGCTTTGGCCGCCCACTTTGCCTCCGTGATGTCGTGGTACACCACGCCACCGACCGCATGCACCCGATCCACAACCCATCGCGGGTTGCCGAGCGAGGTCACGAAGAACCGCACCCCCTCTTCGAGGGCAATGTCAACCCACTGCACCATCCGATTGTGATACGTCTTGGAACTCGCTTCGATGAGCGCGTTCAGGCCGAACGGTTTTCCGTCGGCCAACCGCGTGATCAGCTGCAGTCCCGCGCGGTACTGATGCCCATGCACGTACGTGAGCGAGATGGGCTGCACAATGCCCAGGCCGCCGGCACGGCTCACCGCCGCCACCAATTCCGGATTGCTGCAGGGATACATCGGCCCACAAATGAGCGGCACGTCGATGTTGGCGTCTGCGGTCAGGGCTGTATGCATTACGAGGTAGGCTGGAGGATCTTCGCGGGAGTAGGCGACAGCGTCCACTGCACCGTGGCGCGAGCCACCAGATCGCCAGCGCTGTCGGTGATATCGGCCACGACGTCGAACGGCATGGGCGCCACGACGTCGTTGGGCGCCTGTGTAGTGGTCGTGCAAGTCAGCGTTCCGCGCGCCTTCTTGTGGTACACAATAGCCAGCGACGTCACGATCCCGCGAACCCCGGTTGGCAGGGCGGTCATCAGCGCCACGCCGCTGGTCATCTCGGCCACGTTCACCATCGCCACGGCGTGAATCGACGAAAGATGGTTACGAATCGCGCGCCGATCACGGAGCTCAACGCGCGCGAAGCCCGGGCGAAGGTCGGCGAACACACCGCCCACGGTCTGCGTGTACGGCGCCTTTCGACCAACCATCCAGCTAAAAAGACGTTTGCCGAGTGGGAGCCCGGCAACGCGCTGCCAGTGGTGCAGCAGCTGTTCGCCAAGCGATGGGGTGGGGTGGGGCATGCGGCGTGTCGGGCGAGGAGGATGAGGAACGCACGGGGAACGGACCGCCGCCCCGGAGGCGTACGTTATGCAACACGAGGACAGTACAGCCCCGCCCGCGTAGTTGCCAATCGTCCTCCTCCGAGGCACTCTCTCTGATGACCGTTCTTGTCACTGGCGCGACCGGGTACATCGGCGGTCGACTGACTTCACGACTGGTGGAGCGCGGGCTCCCCGTGCGCGTGCTGGTTCGCGACCCCCGCCGCATTCGCGGTCGCTGGTGGGCCGAGCGCGTCGACGTGGTGACGGGGGACCTCTTCGACGCCGCGTCGTTGGAACGCGCCCTGAACGGTGTGACGCACGCGTACTATCTCGTGCACTCCATGACGCACGCCGACGACTACGCGGAGCGCGACCGCATTGCCGCACGGAACTTCGTGCACGCCGGGCGCCACTTGACGCACTGCATCTACCTCGGCGGCCTCCTGCCGCCAGAACCGGGCGCCTCCGAGCACCTGCGCAGTCGCGGGGAGACCGGGGCGATCCTGCGGGCAGGGCTGCCCACCACCGAGTTCCGGGCTGGCCCTATCGTTGGCTCCGGATCGGCGTCGTTTGAAATGGTGCGGTACCTCACGGAGCGCTTGCCCTTCATGATCGCGCCGAAGTGGATTCGCAACGAAGTCCAGCCCATCGCGGTGCGAGACGTCCTGAGCTACCTCGTTGCGGCGCGCGAGCATCCTCCGTGCGGTGTGGTAGAGATCGGCGGCGCCGATCGCTTGACCTTCGCGAATATGCTGCACGGCTATGCAGCCGTTCGCGGGTTGCGTCGAACGATCATCCCCGTCCCGGTGCTCGCGCCGCGCGTCGCCGCGCTCTGGGTGGATCGCATCACGCCTATTCCGCGACGTCTGGCTGAGCCACTGATCGAGGGCATCTCCAATCCCGTGGTCGCTGACACCACCAAGGCGCTGGAGCAGTTTCCGGACATTCGCCCGATGACCTACAGGGTCGCGGTCGAGCGGGCCTTGGCGCGGCTGTCTGAGCACGCGGTGGAGTCACGCTGGAGCGACGCCCTGGGTACGTTCGCGGCATACGAGTTGCGCGA
This sequence comes from Gemmatimonadaceae bacterium, assembly GCA_031421995.1. Taxonomy (GTDB): domain Bacteria; phylum Gemmatimonadota; class Gemmatimonadetes; order Gemmatimonadales; family Gemmatimonadaceae; genus Gemmatimonas. The sequence continues at coordinate 31,237 of JANOPS010000114.1, read as the reverse complement.
TCGCGAGGGCGTCTTGGAAGAGACGCGCGCTATTTATGTTGAGGCGCAGCCGGATCAGGTCTTTCGGGCCTTCTGTCGGCTGGGTGGCGACCAGGGGTGGTTAGCGTGGAACGGCCTGTGGAAAATCCGGGGATTCATCGACCGCCTGGTGGGTGGACCGGGCCTCAGGCGTGGTCGAAGAGACCCCGCATGGCTATATCTCGGAGAGGCGGTCGACTTCTGGCGTGTCGAAGCGGTGGAGCGGCCTAGGCTGCTGCGACTTCGCGCCGAAATGCGGCTGCCGGGAAAAGCGTGGCTGCAGTTTACCGCAGTCGCCGAAGGGCAAGGCACTCGACTGATACAAACAGCACTGTTCGCGCCACGCGGACTGTTTGGACTCCTTTACTGGTACGCGATGTATCCGGCGCACTTGTTCATTTTTGGCGACATGGCTCGGGCGGTCGCCGCACTGGCCCGCAGCGAACCGTTGAACGCGGTCGAACCGCGCCTGGGAGCTCGCGCCACATGAGCGCCTTCGCGAACATCGTCGTGAGCGATATCATGAGCGTCGCGGGCGTCGCACTCCTCGCGGTGCAGGTGCTGCTGCTGCTGGTGCTCTTGGCGCGCCTCATGCCCGGTCGCACGCGTCGTCCACCGGTGCAGCCCATTCTCGCACCGCGTCGTGATACAACCGTCTCGGTGATTGTCGCCACGTTAAATGAGGCCAAGCGCATTGCCCCCTGTCTTGAGGGCTTGATGTCGCAGACCGATCCGCTGCTGGAAGTGCTGGTGGTTGATAGTCGATCCACGGACGGCACGCGTGAATTGGTCGAGGCGGCGGCACGCCGTGATTCGCGCATTCGCTTGATCACCGACGATCCGCTTCCGGAAGGATGGGTTGGAAAAGTGTGGGCGCTGGAAACCGGCTTCCGTCACGCCCGCGGTGAATGGATGCTGGGCATCGATGCGGACACGGTGCCGGCGCCGGGGCTCGTTGGCGCCGTCATTGCCGCCGTGGAGCAGGACGGCTTTGATGTGGCGTCGTTCTCGCCACGCTTTGATGGACAATCGGCGAGCGAGCGATTCGTGCAGCCGGCCATGTTGGTAACCTTGGTCTATCGCTGCGGCGCTGCTGGCGCAACGCAGCCACCTCCAGACCGCGTGTTGGCGAACGGGCAGTGCTTTTTGGCGCGTCGCTCGCTCCTCGAACAGCACGGAGGGTATGCGCCAGCGCGCGCGTCGTTTAGCGACGACGTGACCTTGGCACGCCACTTGGCCGCGCGCGGTGCGCGGGTGGGCTTTCTGGATGGCTCAGAGATTATTCGCGTCCGGGCCTATGCGTCCCTGCGCGAGATGTGGCGCGAGTGGGGACGCAGCTTTGACCTCAAAGATGCGACACCGGTGTGGCGGCGCTGGCTCGACGTCGTGTTGGTCTGGTCGACACAAGCGTTGCCCTTGCCCATGCTGCTCGGCCTCAGCGTGGTTGCGTTCATGCGTGGCGGCATGGACGGCGGTGAGCCGACGCACAATCTGCTCATCGAAGCGCTGTTGTTGGTGAACGCGTCCGCGTTTGTGGTGCGGATCATGATGCTGGTGGCGTTGCGCGGCAGTTACGTGCAGCGCGGCCTGCCATTCTGGTGCTCATGGATCGCCGACATCGCCGCCGCGGTGCGCCTCACCATCAGCACGGCGCGGGTCCCACAGCGTTGGCGTGGTCGAAGCTACGTCGGGCTGGTAGCCGACGAGTCCTGATGTCGTTTCGGCAGCGAGCGCCGGCAGCGATGCCCTAGCGTCCCTGCAACACCGTCAGCATCGCGCGGGCAAACGCGGGCAGGTCTTTTGGAACGCGGGCGCTGACAAGATTGCCATCGATCACGGCGGGTTCGTCGACCCACGTGGCGCCCGCGTTGACGACATCGTCGCGTATGCCCACAGTGGAGGTCATCGTGCGACCACGCACGATGCCCGCCGAAATCAGAATCCACGGGCCGTGACAAATCGTTGCCACCAGTCCGCCGGCCGTGTTCACGGACCGCACCAGCTCAAGCACCAGCGGGTCGCGTCGCAGTTTGTCGGGAGCCCAGCCGCCGGGCGCCAGCACTCCGCACAGTGTGGTTGGGTCGACGTCGCGGACATGCATATCCACCGGCGCCGGGTAGCCCCACTTCCCGCTGTACGAGGCGTCGCCGATGCCCACCAGCGGCGTGCGATACCCCGCTTCCTCGAGACGTAGCTTCGGATACCAGACCTCTAGGTCTTCATAGTCCGGACCGACAAGAATCGCGACGGTGTTCTGAGACATGAGTCGACGGCGTGCGTGAGGGTATTTGCGCGAAACGCGCGAACTACATAATGTGGCGGATAGCATCGCTTCGACACACCCCGCAACCGATTACAGGCCGCCCATGAAGCTGATCGTCGCGATTATCCGCCCAGAAAAACTCGCCGATGTGAAACGGGCGTTATTCCAAGTCGGGGTCACCGGCATGACGCTCTCGCGTGTCAGTGGGCACGGCGGCGAGCGGAACACCGTCCAACAATACCGCGGCGACACGGTCGTCATGGAGTTCCACGAAAAAGTGCGGATCGAGATGGCGTGCTCTGAGGCCTTTGTCGATCGAACCGTCGACGCCATCTGCGAGTCGGCGCGGACCGGTGACGTGGGGGATGGCAAGATTTTCATCATGCCGCTGGATCAGACGGTACGGATTCGGACCGGTGAACGCGATAATCACGCGCTCACGGCGGTCAACGCGGAGGAAGTCATGCGCCACACGCAGATGGATTTGCCCGTCAATGGAGTTGGTCTCTGATGGCGGCGATATCGAGCGGCGATACCGCGTGGGTCCTCATGAGCACCGCCATGGTTGCGCTGATGGTACCTGGCCTGGCCTTCTTTTATGGCGGCCTCGTTCGTCAGAAGAGTGCGCTGAATACAATGCTGATGAGCCTCAGCGCGCTCGCCCTGGTCACCGTGCAGTGGGTGCTCTTCGGATACAGCCTTGCGTTTAGCGACGGGTCGTCCTTCCTGGGTGGGCTGGGCTTCGTGGGTTTCCAGCAGGTGACGGCGGCGCCCAATGCGACCTACGCCGGTGCGCTGCCGCATTTGTTATTCGCAGCATTCCAAGCGATGTTCGCCGGCATTACCGTCGCCCTGTTCTCCGGCGCCGTGATCGATCGGATGCGCTTTGGCGGCTATCTGCTCTTCGGCGTGATCTGGTCGACGGTGATTTATGATCCGCTCGCGCACTGGGTGTGGGGAAGTGGCGGATGGCTCCGCACCCTTGGCGCGCTCGACTTCGCGGGCGGCACGGTCGTCCATATCAGTGCAGGCGTGACCGCGTTGGTGTTGGCGGCGATGCTGGGACCGCGACGGGACTTCAAACGGGTCCCGACCGTGCCACACAGCGTGCCGTTCGTGTTGCTTGGCGCAGGGCTGCTGTGGTTTGGCTGGTTCGGTTTTAATGCCGGCTCCGCGCTTGCCGCCGATGGCGTCGCTGCCAGCGCACTCCTGACCACGCACGCCTCAGCGTCGGCGGCGTTGGCCACCTGGATGGCGATCGAGAAGTGGCGTAGCGGACATGCGACTGCCGTTGGCGCTGCTACGGGTGCGGTTGTCGGTCTCGTCGCTATCACCCCTGCGGCGGGCTTCGTGTCGCCTCTCGCGGCGATCGCGATCGGTGCACTTGCCGCGCCGTGCTCATTCTTCGCGCTGCAATTCCGCTCAAAGACAGAGCTGGATGACAGCCTTGACGTGTTCGCCTGCCACGGCGTCGCCGGCATTGTCGGCGCCGTCCTTACCGGTGTCTTTGCCAGCAAGGCGGTGAATCCCAATGGCGCCGATGGACTGCTGGCTGGCAATCCGCAGTTGGTCGGCGTGCAGCTGCTGGCCGTCGTCGCGACGATTGCCTTCGCTGCGGTCGGCACTTTCGGCATCGTGACCGCCGTCAGCGCGGTTATGCCGCTGCGCCTTCCTCTCGAGTCGGAGATGGCAGGTATCGACATCGTCGAGCACGGAGAAGAAGCGTATCACGGGACCGATCTCAGCGACCTGACCGGACGCAATGTGCAGCTCGGCGATGCGGTGGTGTTGTCCGCGACTGAGCTGCTCCGCGTGCCGATGGCGGTCCGCCGATAGTCGGCGATGCCATTGCCGTTCGCGGCCGCTCTTCGAGGCCGCTAACGGGAATCGTCGTCCGACATGACACCCGCGGCGCACACAAAAAAGGTCGGCGGCTTCGCACCTGAAGCCTGCCGACCTTTCTGACGTTCGGGGAAGTCACCGACACGCCGACCAGCGACCGCGTACGCCCTTTACTTCTTCCCGGAAATCGCGTCTTGCACCCACGTGATCGGGATCATGAACAGCGGCCCGAGAAACAGGCCGAGCAGGATGTTGATCCAAGTGATCGCCATGTAATAGGCGGTCATGCCCAGTGAAGCCCAAATGGTGCCAAACGTACCGTGATGTTCCACGTCGAGGTCTCCGACAGAGTTACGAACGGACGGTCTTCGTCCGATTTGTTGACGGACAGTAGGTTAGTGGAGTGCGGCGCGAGAAGGTAGGGGCACCGCGCCCCAACAATTGGCGGGGCGAGACTCTCGTTCTGCAGTTGACGGCGTCCGGTTCACAGGTGATCTGTCAGGCATGACGCCCAGGCACGACGCCGAGACCTCGCGTATCGCGATAGCCCCCGCCGCAACCAGCGACCGCGATGTGACGGTTGAGACCGAGGATGCGGTACCGACCGTCGCCATCATTCGAGCGGCCGTTGAGGTAGCGGTCGCGCGATCCGCAGGGCCGCTCGTCCTGGCCATCTCGGGCGGTCGCGACTCGATGGCGCTTATGCGGGCGATGGCACGGTGGGCGCCGCAGCGGCTGGCTGTTGTGGCCACCTTCGATCATGGCACGGGCGGGTATGCGACCGACTCGGCGGCGCTGGTGGCTGCGGAGGCGCGACGGCTTGGGCTGAACGTGGTCCGGGAGCGCGCGCGAATGCCCGCCTTCACCGAGGCCGCCTGGCGAGAGGCCCGATGGGGGTTCTTGCATCGCGTGGCGCGAGCATACAAAGGGCGCGTGGTCACGGCGCACACCCGCGACGACCAAGCCGAAACCATCGTCATGCGAGCGATGCGCGGGGCGGGAGCGCGCGGACTTGCCGCGCTCGCCGCCCCCTCGAGTATCGTCCGCCCTTGGTTGCCGGTGTCTCGTGCGGAAGTGGCGGCGTGGGCCGCCGCCGAATCCGTGCCGTTCCTCGATGATCCCATGAACAGCTCGCGTCGGTTTCAACGCGGTCGCGTCCGTCACGAGCTGCTGCCCGCCCTGGAAGCGGTCAATCCCGGGATTACCGCAACGCTGCTGGATCTCGGTGAACAAGCCGCCGTGTGGCGACGCGGCGTGGAGCACTTCGTTGACACGCTGGGTATTCAGCGCGTAAGCGCGAGCGTCTTGCGGATGCCAACGGCGGCCTTCGATCGGACGACCGACGCCGGCCGGGCCATTCTGTGGCCGGCCTGCTTCGCGCGCCTTGGCATCGCGTTGGATGGGCGGGGAACTCGCGAGCTGGTCCGGTTTAGCAGCTCGCGCCGACGCGGAGCGCACGTGGAGCTGTCCGGCGGCTCGAAAGTGCTGCGCGTCGGAGACGCGCGTCAGCAAGACATGTTCGAGCTCCGCCTCCCCGTCGTGCGATCTTCCTCGATCGCCGCGTGGACTGGTCGAGCGGAACAGCTCCCCGCGCGTCTCGGGCGCTTCCGCTTTCGTCGGCTCTCGCCGACCGAAGCGCGATTCGCCGAGGATGAACGTTGGCAGTTTGGCGTGCCCGTTGACGCGCAGGTCACGATCCGCGGGTGGCAGGCCGGAGATCGGATTTTCTGTGCGGGTGCACCGGCGGGACGGCGCGTGACGCGATACTTTTCAGATAGACATATTCCACCGCTTGACCGGAACGGCTGGCCGGTCGTCCTGCGTGACGGGGCGCTGCTGTGCGTTCCAGGATTGTGCCGCGCACTCGCGGCCCCGAACCGGCCGGGTTGGCCGGACTCCATCTGGTATCGGTGTGAACGCGAGTCCGACTGATTCGTCGCAGATGTCTTCGCCCGCAGACCCGCGCCTCGATGGGCGCGCGGTTCGCCGCATCGTGTTCGATGCGGCAACGATCCAGCATCGTGTGGCTGAGCTGGGTGCTGCCATCACCGCCGCGTATCCCGAGGGTCAGCTGCTGGTGCTCGGACTGCTCAAAGGCAGTTTCATCTTCCTCAGCGATCTGGTACGCCACGTCGAACGTCCACTGCAGGTCGACTTTCTTGTCGCCTCAAGCTACGGCGATGCGATGGAGTCGAGCGGCGTGGTCCGTTTGCTCTACGATCCGGAAACGGAATTGGAGGGTAAACACATTCTGCTAGTGGAGGATATCGTGGATTCTGGTCGGACCCTCAATCGACTGGTCGAGTTGCTTGCCGAGCGCCAACCGCGCTCGCTTGAGATCTGCGCGTTGCTCCACAAGCACATCGCTGTTGAGTTGCAGCATCCCACGAAGTTTGTCGGGTTCGACGCACCACATGAGTTCCTGGTCGGGTACGGGTTGGATCATGCCGAGAACTTTCGGCACCTGCCGTACGTTGCCAGCTTACAGTAGTCCCGCAGGACCACCGGAAGGGATGTAGGAATCTCCATGCCAGCACCTATGACGCCAAATCCGAAGAAGCCCACCAACTGGGCGCGGCACTCCAAGACGCTCTCGTTCTGGATCCTCGTGATCCTGATCCCTGTCGCATTCCTCACCTGGACGGGCGGTCGTGAGACCGCATCGCCCGAGATCGACTACACCGCCTACCGGCAACAGCTGGAACTCGGCAACATCAAGGACATCACGTTCCAGCCCGACAACGTGATGCTCGGCCAGTTCAACCAGTCGGTCAAGGTTGGGCCGCGTGATGCGCGCAAGTTCACGGTGCGGTTGCCGCAGGGCACCGCAAATGACGAGTCGAAGCGCCTGTACGAGCGCGGCGTCCGCTTCCGTGCGGTCGAGCCGCGTCCGAACTTTGGCAGCCTGTTGATCACGATCCTGCCCTATGTGTTGCTCATCGGGTTCTGGGTGTTTTTGTTCCGCCAGATGCAGTCGGGTGGCAACAAAGCGTTTTCGTTTGGCAAGAGCAAAGCCAAGTTGCTCACCGGTGACACACCGAAGATCACCTTCGCTGACGTCGCCGGCGCTGATGAGGCCAAGGTCGAACTGCAAGAGATCATCGAGTTTCTGAAGGATCCGCAGAAGTTTACCAAGCTGGGCGGGCGGCTGCCCAAGGGCGCACTCCTGGTCGGTCCTCCGGGCACCGGCAAGACGTTGCTCGCGAAGGCCGTCGCCGGTGAAGCGGCACGTCCATTCTTTTCGATGTCCGGTTCGGACTTCGTCGAGATGTTTGTCGGCGTCGGCGCGTCGCGCGTGCGCGATCTGTTTGAACAAGGCAAGGCGCAGGCGCCGTGCATCATTTTCATCGATGAAATCGACGCCGTCGGTCGTCATCGCGGGTCGGGCATGGGCGGTGGCCACGACGAGCGTGAGCAGACGTTGAATCAGCTGCTCGTGGAGATGGATGGGTTTGAGTCGAACGACGGCGTGATTCTCATCGCGGCAACCAACCGTCCTGACGTGTTGGACCCCGCGCTCCTACGCCCGGGCCGCTTCGATCGACAGATTGTGGTTGACGCGCCGGACTTGCGCGGTCGCGAAGGGATCCTCAAGGTGCATTTGCGCAACAAGCCGCAAGCAGACGATGTCAGCGTGACGTCGCTCGCCCGTGGCACACCCGGAATGGCCGGCGCCGACTTGGCCAACCTCGTGAACGAGGGCGCCTTGCTCGCCGCGCGCAAAGGGCACGACAAGATCTACATGAGCGACCTTGAAGAGGCCAAGGACCGCGTCATGTTGGGCGCCGAACGGAAGTCGTTGGTCATGAAAGACGACGAACGTCGCCTGACGGCCTTTCATGAAGCGGGACACGCTGTCTGTGCCATGATGGTCAAGGGCAACGACCCGTTGCACAAGGTCACGATCGTGCCGCGCGGCCGTGCGCTTGGCATTGCCTTCACACTGCCGGAAGACGATCGCGTCTCTGTCACCCGGGAGCAACTCGAAGCGCGTTTGGTGATGGCCTACGGTGGCCGTGCTGCCGAGGAGATCGTGTTTGGGCGTGACCGTGTAACGACCGGCGCATCGAGTGACATTCAGCAGGCAACCAGCATCGCCCGCCGCTATGTGATGCACTGGGGTTTGTCGGACACGATCGGCCCGATCCTCGTTGGCGACAACGAACAAGAACTGTTCCTCGGACGCGAGATCCAGTCGCGGCGCGAAGTCTCGGAGCAAACCGCGCAGTTGGTCGACAGCGAAATCAAGCGCGTGGTGATGGAAGCGCATGCGCGTGCTGTAGCGGTACTGACCGAGAACCGTTCGCTGCTGGATATCGTCGCGTCGCAACTGCTTGAGCGTGAGACGCTCACGCGTGATGACATCCTGCTGTTGAAGGCCGGAAAGGAGCTTCCGCCACGCTTGCCGCCCGACGCACCGCCGGTGAGCACGCTGACGGTGCTTCCTCCGCTTGTTCCAACGCCGAGGCCGTCCGCGCCGCCGATGCTTGGCGGACCCGAGGTGGCCCCGGCCTGACATAGGCGACCTGGAGGAACTTTCGTGAGCGCCCGTCGGAAAGGCGGCCTCCGATTGCCAAGTGCCGTCGTCGCGGGCGGGATCAGTACAACGATCCTGCTCGCGTTGTATTTGGCGAGTGCAGCCCCCGATCTCACGTTCTGGGACGCCACCGAACTCGCGACGGCCGCCCGGACCCTGGGCATTCCTCACCCACCCGGCACCCCCCTCTGGGTACTGCTTGGCCACAGCGCGTCGCTGGTGTTTCAGGCCGCCGGCCCGGCCCGGGCGATCACGATGCTCTCGGTGGTCGCGGCGGCGGGCGCTGGTGGCGTCGGCGCGGCCATGGTCACTCGGTGGATTGGGGCACGGGGCGCCGTCGCGGCAGCGGTGGCGGCCGGTGGCATGATGAGCGTGTGGAGTAGCGCGACGGAAACAGAGGTGTACTCCGTCGCCCTCTTCTTTTCGGTGGCGATGCTATATGCCGGTGAGCGAGCCGGGCGGGATGTCGAGACGCCGGAGAATAGGCGTCGGTGGCGCGGATTGATCGTGTTCCTAGCCGCCCTTGCCGTCCCGATGCACCTGAGTGTCTTGGTCGCGTTGCCGGCCGCCGTGGCGTTCGCATGGCGAGGCGACGTGCCGCGTCGCGGCGACATCCTCGGAGCGGTCGCGCTCGCACTACTGGCGCTATCCGCCGTTGCCGTCCTCCCGTTGCTCGCCCTTCAGGACCCCCAGCTGAACTCGGGGAACCCCGTTACGTGGCAGGGCCTCCTCTCAGTGTTGCAGCGGAAGCAGTACGCGGTGCAGGGGCTCTGGCCCAGAATGGCTCCGCTCTGGCTTCAGATCGGCAATATCTTCGAGTGGGCGGATTGGCAGGTGGCGTACGGATTGCACCCAGAGCCGTCCCCCGCGTGGGCCCGCACGTCGCTCTCGGTGCTGTGGGGATGGCTCGGCGTGCTTGGCGTGCGCGTGCTGTGGCGCCGCGATCCGAGAATCGGACGGGCGATGACCGTCCTCCTGCTGAGTGGCACCATTGGCGTTGCCCTCTGGCTCAACCTGCGCGCCGGGCCGTCGTTTGGACACCCGCTGCTGCCGGCGAACGCGACACACGAAGCGCGCGAGCGCGACTACTTCTTCATGCTCGGCTTCTGGGCATGGGGAATTGCCGTGGGTGCCGGGCTGTTCGGTATCGCCGCAGGTCTGAAGGCAAAACTTCCGATTGGGAAGCTGACGCAGGCATTGGCCACGCTACCGCTCGTGCTTGCGGCTGTGCCGATGTTGGCGAACCAACCGGTGATGGACCGACGCCGCGAACCGGTGGCGACGCTTCCGCGAACCTTTGCGCGGTTGCTGCTCGAGTCCGTACCCATCAACGGCGTCCTGTATTCGGCGGGCGACAATGACTCCTTTCCACTGTGGTACCTCCAACAGGTGGAATCCGTACGAACCGATGTGCTCGTGGTGACCGTTCCGCTGCTGGGGGCGGAGTGGTACCGCGAACAACTCCAGCAACGTCGACTTTTGCCAAGCTCTGCCGTAGAGCCGTGGCGCGGGCTGGCTGAGACACTTTCGGCGACTGCGACCGCGGCACAGGCGGCGCGGCGTGCCATCCGGGTCAGCGTGCTGTTGTCGGCCGCCGACCGCACACGGATCGATCCTTCAGTTGGTTGGGCGCTTGAAGGTCTGGTCTATGCGCCAAGCAAGGATCTGGTCGCCGGTTCAGTTGGACTGAACCTGCCAGCGCTGGTCCAGAGTGCCGAGCGGGTGCCGCTTTCCGCGCTGAGTCCGCTTTCCCGTGGAGCGGATGGTGCGTCCGAGCAGGTGCAATCGTTGCTGCGCTGTACTCGCCTTCGCAGCCTCGCCGACACCTCACTTGTGGCGGCATGCAACGGGAGCTAACTTCTTATGCTATGCCATTTTCCGACGCATCCGCTTCCTCGCTGGACACGGCGGTGCGCGCGCGCGTTCTGGAGGCTCGCGAACGAATCGCAGCGGCGGCGGCTCGCGGTGGGCATGGCCAGTCGGTTACCCTGATTGCCGTGACCAAGACCAACGGGCCAGAGGTGGTCGAGGCCGCCTGGCGGGCCGGCGTGGAAGACGTCGGCGAGAACCGTGTACAGGAGGCCGAGTCGAAAATGGCGGCCGTGTCGGTACCGGTGCGATGGCATCTCATTGGCCATTTGCAGCGAAACAAGGCGAAGGCCGCGACGCGGTTCAGCTTGGTGCATGGGATGGACAGCGAGCGCTTGGCCGAGGCCCTCCAAACGGCGGCGAAGGCTGACGGCCAGGTGCTCGACGTGTTGTTGCAGGTCAACGTCAGCGGCGAGGCGTCGAAGGCAGGCGTGGAGCCTGCTGCCGTGCGCGGCGTTGCGGATAGGTTGCGCGACTGCTCGCATTTGCGTGTCATGGGGGCGATGACCATGGCACCGTACGACGCGCCCGAGGGTATCTTGCGCCACGTCTTTGCCGGCGCGCGCGCGGCGCGTGCGCAGCTGCAGCAAGCAGGTCATCCGGCTCCGTGGCTGAGCATGGGCATGTCGGGCGACTACGAACTTGCAGTGGAAGAAGGCGCGACGCACGTGCGCCTGGGCACAGTGTTGTTCGGACAGCGGACCACTCCGTGACATCCGCTGCGCGGTCGTTTCTCGGCGCTCACCTCGGGACCATGGCATGACGGATGATGCGTTTCACCTGACAGCGCTGGACGTACGGCGCTATGACTTCGGCAATGCGCTGCGAGGCTATGACCGTTCGCGCGTCGACCAATTTCGCGATCAGGTTGCGGAAGAGCTTGAGCGCCTGTCGCGCGCCAACCAGGAACTCGACCAAAAGGCACGCAATTTCCACGAACAACTGAAGTCGTTTCGTGAGCGGGACAAGGCGCTTAATGATGCGTTGGTCAGCGCGCAGCAGCTGCGTGGTGAGATTCGCGAGCAGGCCGAGCGCGAGGCCGTGTTGATTGTGCGTGAGGCGCGCGCCGAAGCCGACACCTCGCTCGCGCAGGTGCGTGACGAGATTCGACGTGCCGACGAGGAACTGCAGCAACTGTGGCGGACACGACGGGGCTATCTGGCACAACTGCGCAATCAGGTGGAGCGTCAGTTGTCCGAATTGGTGGCGTCAGAAAGCGAACCTGCGCCGCCGTATGTGAAGACACGGGAGCAGCGTGCTGATGCGGCGGCCGACGCGGCCGCTGGCGCCGCACGCCTTGCGCCGGACTCCAAGTTGCCGACCACTGCGCCGCACCTGATCGCACCACCGGGGGCGCCCAGTACCGATGGGCCTGCGTTGTTGCAGGAATTGCGGTCACTCCCGCCGCGGCCGCCGTCGCTCACTCCGTCGTGGCTGGACGCCGTGGACGAGTCATGACCGCGCTTCCGGGATCGCGTCCACAACTCCAGAACACGCAGGAACATCAGCGGGTCGCGTTGGCGCATCCGGCGCTCGGGCTGCATGCACGCGAACGGATCGAAGCCTGCGCGCAAGCCGTCCGCATGCGATTCGCGCGACCAATCGACGTGGCGATCGTGCTCGGCACCGGATTGGGGGCGTTGGCTCAGGAAATCGACGTCGAGCAGTCGATCGAATATCGTGCGTTGCCAAACTTTCCGTTGGCGACCGTGGAATCGCACAGCGGTCGGTTGTTGTGCGGGACACTGGGCGGAAAAACCGTGATCGCTATGCAGGGACGGTTCCACCGATACGAAGGCTACACCATGCAGCAAATCACGTTTCCTGTGCGCGTGCTGCGCGCGTTGGGGGCTGGCACGTTGGTGGTGAGCAACGCGTGCGGTGGCATGCATCCACTGTGGTCCGCTGGGGATCTGATGCTGATCGCCGACCACATCAATCTGTTGGGCGACAACCCGCTCATCGGGCCAAACGACGAGGCCCTGGGGCCTCGCTTTCCCGACATGTCGCAACCGTACGACGAGTCGCTTCGCCACCTCGCACGAGCGGTGGCTGCCGAGCAGGGCATCACCTTGCGCGAAGGCGTCTACGCGGCGGTGCAGGGCCCCAATCTGGAAACGCGTGCGGAGTACCGCATGCTCCGCGCTATTGGTGCCGACGTGGTGGGTATGTCCACCGTCCCGGAAGTCATTGTCGCGCGCCACGGGGGCATGCGAGTCCTTGGCCTGTCCATCATTACCGATCAATGTTTGCCCGATGCGCTTGAGCCGGCGCAGCTCGAGCAGATCGTGCGAGTCGCGCGCGCATCGGAACCGAATCTCACGTCCGTCGTGAAGGGTGTGCTGTCGCGCTTGTAACGTCGCATTCTTCGTTGCTCCCACTGTTTTCACGTTGCTCTCATGACTGCTGCGCCCGCTGTGCCGACATATCCGTTGCTTTCCGAGCTTGGTGCTGATGCTTTCGAGCAAGAGGTGCTCGCGCGCTGGGAAGACGAGAAGCTTTTCGAAGCCGTGCAGGCCGCGCGCGCCGGCGGCACCCCCTATGTGTTTTTCGAAGGGCCCCCGACCGCGAATGGTCGTCCTGGCATTCACCATGTGTTTGCGCGAACGATCAAGGATCTGTTTTGTCGGCATCGTGCCATGCAGGGACACTTCGTTCCTCGAAAGGCCGGCTGGGATACGCACGGACTTCCGGTCGAGATCGAAGTCGAGAAAGAGCTGCAGCGCGAAGCCGCCGAGCGACAGGGCGTTGACGTGGCCGAAATCGCCAAGCGCGGCGGAAAGCAACTGATCGAACAAACGGGCGTGGCGGAGTTCAACCGGCGCTGCCGCGAAAACGTGTGGAAGTATCGCGGCGAGTGGGAGAAGTTGTCGCAGCGGACCGCGTACTGGCTGGACTACGACAATCCGTACGTCACGTACTCCAACAATTACGTGGAGAGCGTCTGGTGGGCGCTACGCACCTTACACGACAAAGGACTGCTCTTTCGCGGCCACAAAATCCTGCCATACTGCTCGCGCTGCGGCACGGCGCTTTCCAGTCATGAAGTCGCGCAGGGCTATGAAGACGTTGAAGATCCCAGCGTGTATGTGGCGCTCGACCTGTTGGACGCGAACGGACACGCCACACCCGGCACACGTCGGCGCATTCTGGTGTGGACCACCACCCCCTGGACGCTGGTCTCGAACACGGCGCTGGCCGTACATCCGGAGTTGGTCTACGCCGAACTGCGGAAAAAGAGCGGTGTGGACTGGACCATCGTGCTTGCCGAGGCGCGCGTGCCGGCCGTGCTGGGCGCGGATTGGGCAGATCGGTGGGACGTCATCACCACGCATCGCGGTGCCGAGCTCACGAGTCTGCGCTATCGGCGCCCGTTAGACTGGGTCGCGTATCCTGACGAAGGGAAGCACGAAATCATCGTGGCCGAAGATTTTGTGTCGGCCGAGGATGGCAGCGGCGTCGTGCATATGGCCCCGGCGTTCGGCGCCGATGACTATGCGGCGGGACAACGACACGGCCTGGCGTTCGTGCAGCCAGTCACCGCGCGCGGTGAATTCGGTGCGGAGGTGCCAGAGGTGGGTGGCGTGTTTGTGAAGCATGCGGACGCGCGGATCATCGAGGTCCTGCGTGAGCGCGACGTGTTGTGGAAAGCGACCACCTTCACGCATGCGTACCCGCACTGCTGGCGCTGCGGTACCCCGTTGCTCTACTATGCGCGAGGCTCGTGGTTTGTGCGCACGACGTCGGTTCGCGACGATCTGCTGGCGCGCAATGCGGCCGTGAATTGGAATCCGTCGGAGATGGGCACCGGTCGCTTTGGTGAGTGGCTGTCGAACAACGTGGATTGGGCGATCTCTCGTGATCGCTATTGGGGCACACCCCTTCCGGTGTGGATCAACGATACCGATCCCACTGAAGTTGATGTCTTGGGCAGCTACGCCGATCTGGCGGAACGCATCGGACGCGCGTTGCCGGACGACTTTGATCCACACAAGCCGTACATCGATCAGTACACCTGGCCGTCGCCGACCGGCACCGGCACCATGCGTCGCGTCAATGAGGTCATCGACGCGTGGTTCGACTCAGGCGCCATGCCGTTTGCCCAGTGGCACTTTCCGTTTGAGAACCACGACATGGTTGCCGCGCAGTATCCCGCCGACTACATCGCTGAAGGGGTCGATCAAACGCGCGGCTGGTTCTACTCGCTCCTGGCGATTGCGACAGCGCTCGGCGACGCGTTGCCGAACAACGCTCGCGGCACGGCCGCGCCGTATCGCAACGTGGTGGTGAACGATCTCGTACTGGACGCGAACGGTCAGAAGATGTCCAAGAGCAAGGGCAACGTCGTCAGCCCATGGGACGTGCTCTCGCGGCATGGCGCGGACGCCGTCCGACTGTTCTTGGTCTCGTCCAGCCAAGTGTGGGTGCCGCGTCGGTTCGACGAAAACGCCATCCGCGAGACGGCTGGGCGTTTTCTGCTGACCCTCCGCAACGTGTATAACGGCATCTTTGCGCAGTACGCCAATTTCGGATGGGCGCCAAGCGATCAGGACCCCGCCGTGGCTGAGCGTCCGCCGCTGGACCGCTGGATCCTCTCGCGATTGGCGCGTGTGGAAGCCGATGTCGATCGCCAACTGACCGCGTACGATGCGACGACGGCGGCCCGCCGGATCATGGAGTTCGTCGATGACGACGTGTCGAAGTGGTACGTGCGTCTGTCCCGCAGTCGGTTCTATGAGATCGACGGCGCGGACAACCGTGCGGCCTTCGCCACGCTCGCCGAGGTCCTCACGGTCACGTGCCGCCTGCTGGCGCCCTTCGCGCCTTTTATGACCGATTCGGTACACCGGGCGCTTACCGGAACGTCGGTGCACTTGGCACCGTTCACCCGTGGGACCGGGCTGATCGACGAACCGATCGAGGCGGCCATGCAGCACATTCGCAAGTTGGTCACGCTGGCGCACGCCGCTCGCGACGTCGCGGAGGTAAAGGTGCGGCAACCGTTGCCCTCGATGCAGTGCGTCGTGCCGGGCGATCCGACCGGTGCGGCTCAGCTCGCTTCGCTGCTGGCGGCAGAGTTGAACGTGAAACACGTGGAGTTTGTTCGTTCGACCGACGGCTTGGTCGCGCTGGAGGCGAAGGCCAACTTCCGGGCGCTCGGGAAGAAGTTCGGGAAGGAGACGCCGCTGGTTGCAGAGGCCGTTGCCGGCCTGCCCGACGACCTGCTTCGCATCCTGGCCGC
The DNA here is from genome assembly GCA_031421995.1 of Gemmatimonadaceae bacterium. Classification (GTDB taxonomy): domain Bacteria; phylum Gemmatimonadota; class Gemmatimonadetes; order Gemmatimonadales; family Gemmatimonadaceae; genus Gemmatimonas. Next base: position 15,466 of record JANOPS010000114.1, on the reverse strand, counting down.
AGGAAATTCTGTCACAATTGCAGTTTCTGGGGTTGACCGCTTGATCGATCCGGACGACGTCGCCATCATCCGGCGCGCTTCCGGTGCGGCCATTATCCAGGAAGATGCCGGATACGGGGTCGCGCTTGATCCAACGGTCACGCCCGAACTTCGCGCTGAAGGGTTGGCACGAGAGATCATCAGCCGGGTACAGCGTCTTCGAAAAGAGGCGCGCCTTGATGTCAGCGATAGAATTCTGCTGGCGTTGTGGGGGGACGACGAGGTGAACGCCGCGGTTGCAGCGCATCGGGACCGAATTGCCGAGGAGGTGTTGGCGGTTCGGGTTATGATCGGGGAGGAAGCAGGGACGCCGCCCGAGAATGTTTCGGCCGGTGCAATGTGGACCGCGACACAGGTGGTGGACGTTGAAGGGCGTCCCGTGCCGCTCGCGCTCAGAAAGGAAGGCTCCTGATGGCGGGTTCCAAGGCAGTGAAGGAAGCGGCGAAAGCCGCCGACGATGAGGCGACGAGGGTGGCTCAGGCCAAGAAAGAGATGAAAAAGCCGAAGCCTATGTCAAAAAAGAACTTAGCGCACTTTGAAAAGCGCTTGCTCGAAGAGCGGAAGCGTGTCACGAAGGAACTTGGACACCACGGCGACGCCTTTGGGCCTAACGGGGAGGCCGAGAGCGACACGAGCGCGTATTCGTTTCACATGGCGGATCAGGGTACCGATGCCATGGAGCGCGAAAAGGCCTTCCTCTTTGCCAGCAAGGAAGGGCGCTACCTCTGGCACCTCGACTACGCCCTTCGCAAGCTGTATAAAACGCCCGAGACGTTCGGCATTTGCGAAGCGACCGGCGAAGCGATCGCCTTCGAGCGGCTTGATGCGCTGCCGCATGCTCGCTACTGCGTGGCATACAAGCAGCGCGAGGAAGACGCGAAAAAATCGTGACTATGAAGGCGCTGATCGCGTTGCCCGTTCTCGTGGCCGTCGTGCTGATGGACCTGATCACGAAGGCGATGGCGGTGTCACAGCTCCCGCCAAACGGCGATGCGGTCCCCGTGCTCGGCGACGCCGTGCGGTTTGCGCTGGTGTACAACCCCGGGGCCGCGTTTGGCCTGTATCTTGGGGGATACTCACGATGGATCTTCATGGCCCTCACCATTGGCGCACTCGTCATCCTGCGACGGCTGTACATCCAATGTCAGGCCAACGATCGCGTGCGTGCGCTCGCCATTGCCCTCGTGGCGTCAGGTGCCCTCGGCAATCTGATCGATCGTATTCGCACGGAACTTGGCGTGGTAGACTTCATCGATGTCGGCTACGGTTTGCACCGATGGCCGACGTTTAACGTCGCCGACATGGCCGTCAGTAGCGGGGCGTTCCTGCTGGCTTGGGTCCTCTGGAGCGAAGCACCAGTGGACGAGTCGGCCAAAGACGCCTCAACGGTTATCGACCCGGGCGGAACTTCATGAATACACGCGTCACGTCGTCCGCCTCGGTCCCATCGGTGGGGCCGTTGCCAACCGCACACAACACATGGCCGTTTTGGCTGATCGTGGTGGCGGTGGTGGCCTTCGACTTCGTCACCAAATCCATGGCGGTCGAGGCGCTTTCCCCGCGGCACGTGCCACACCCCATTATCGGCGATGTGGTGCGCTTCACGCTGGCGTACAATCCAGGGGCGGCGTTCGGCATGCACCTCGGGCCCGCGTCACGCTGGATCTTCGGGGTGCTGAGCGTCGTGATTGTGGCCGTGCTGCTGCGCACGACGGCGGAACTGACGCAATGGTCGAAGCTGGCGTCGATCGGCGTCCCCGTTGTGATCGGCGGTGCGATTGGCAACCTGCTGGACCGTGTGCGCCAGCGCGACGGCGTCGTCGACTTCATCGATATCGGTGTGGGTGACGTCCGTTTTTGGACCTTTAACGTGGCAGATTCGGCCGTAACCGTTGGTGCGATCTGTCTCGTACTCGCGTTGTGGCAACAGGAGCGAGAACAGATGGCACGCGACAAAGCACGTGGAGATGTAGGGCAGGGTGGCGCAGCGGGTGGCACAGCGACCGATCCATCGCGCTCGTGAGCGCCGACGAACCACGCCAACGTCCGTCTCTCACGCACGATTTTCAGATCACCGACGACGCGGGCGAGCGACTGGATTTGCTGGTCTCTCGCCGGTGTGATCTCTCGCGCACGCAGGCCGCGACACTGATTGCGACTGGCAATGTGCTAGTGAACGCCAAGGCGGAGCGCTCCTCGTACCGCGGTGAAGCCCAGGATCACGTGGTCGTGACGATTCCACCACCGCCCGGTCGCGACATCGTCGCCGAGGCGATTCCCCTCTCCATCGCCTACGAAGACGACGACCTGATCGTGGTGGACAAGGCCGCGGGAATGGTGGTCCATCCCGCCCCCGGCAACTGGAGCGGGACGTTGGTCAATGCGCTGATGGCGCATGGCGAGCCGCTGGCCGAGGGCACCGGTGGCGCCGAGCGTGCGGGTTTGGTGCACCGGCTCGACAAGGACACGTCTGGGTTGTTGATCGTCGCCAAGACGGACGTCTCGCATCGCTTGCTGAGTGCGGCGCTGGCGGCGAGACGCGTTACACGACGGTACGCGGCCGTCACGTGGGGGCACCTCACCAGCGACGCAATGACGATTGAGAAGCCGGTCGCGCGTGATCCGCGAGACCGAACGCGTATGGCAATCGTCCCTGATGGGAAGACGGCGCGAACGGATTTTGTGCGATTGGCACGATTCGACTCGGTGGACCTGCTTCGTGCGCACTTACACACCGGGCGCACGCATCAGATTCGCGTGCACTTGTCGTCCATTGGGCATCCGGTCGTGGGTGATGACACGTATGGCGGAGGTGGGGGGCGACGTCTCGCGGCGCTGCCGCCTCAGCGGCACTTCCTGCACGCCGCGTGGCTCCGCTTCCGTCACCCGATCTCCGGTGTGCCGATAGACCTTCGCTCACCGCTGCCTGATGACCTTCGTCGTTCAATTGCGGCGTTGAGTGGTATGGACGAACTCGCATCGCACCAGGACCCACTTGATCTCTTCGGCTTCTACAACGCGACCGACAGCAACAGCGTCGAGTCCACCACGGATTGATCCTTCCGACGACGCGGACGATGCACATCCGCGGGTGCTGGTGGTACGTGTGGGAGACAAGGAGTACGGCATACCGATCGCGCAGGTCCGCGAAGTCGTGCGGGCGAATGTCATGGCGCGCGTGCCGGGTGCCTCGCCGATGGTGCGTGGCGTCATCAACGTGCGCGGGACGGTCGTTACCGTCCTGGAACTTTCCGTGCTCCTGCGCGCTCGTCGTGGCGTTACGGTGCCGTCGGTCGTCCTGCTGGAGTACGGCAACCGCGTGATCGGGGTTGCCGTCGATGCGGTTCGTGATGTACGCCTGGATGCGTCGGTGGCGAGCGATGACACGGCGCCGTCGGAGCATGCTTTCATCACGCCGCTTGACGCGGTCGCGCTCTGCGCGCCGCATCTGCTCTCTTCTGAGGAGATGGAACGGTGAGTCGTACTGTGCTGATCTGTGACGACGCGCTTTTCATGCGCACGATGGTTGGGGATATCCTGCAGCAGGCAGGGTTCGAAGTCGTTGGCGAAGCCGAGACGGGCGTACAGGCCGTGGAGAAGTACCGGCTGTTGCGCCCAGACCTCGTCACCATGGACATCGTGATGCCTGATATGGGTGGCATCGACGCCGTCCGCGAAATTACGAAACATGATCCCGCAGCGCGCATCCTGATGTGCAGCGCCATGGGGCAGCAAGCACTGGTGGTGGAAGCAATCCAGGCGGGCGCGAAGGACTTTGTCGTGAAGCCGTTCCAACCGAGTCGCGTCCTCGAGGCCGTTACGCGCGTGCTCGCAGCGTAAGCTGCCGACACGCCGTCGTTCGGCGCTGCTATGGATCAGGCCCGCTACGCAGAGCTCTTTCGCACCGAAGCCGGCGAGCATCTCGACGCGCTGGACATGACGTTGCTGGATTTCGAAACAGCGCCGCACGACGGGCACGTCGCGACGCTGTTCCGGAGCATGCACACCGTGAAGGGCATGGCCGCAGCGATGGGTTATCGCGTCGTCGAGCGCATTGCGCACGACCTGGAGTCACTGCTCGATCGGGTCCGTGGCGGTGAGGCGGTGGCGCATCACGAGTTGGTGACGCGTTTATTTGCTGGCACGGCGACACTGCGTAGCGCGGTCGAAGCGGCGATGCGTGCGCGTGACGAGCCGGCGTCGCCCCTCACGATGGGGGCACGCTCACCAGTTGATGGCACGCGACTGGAGATCGCCGAGATCGATCCGCTCACGGGGCTGACCAGACCCTCCGAGGCGGAACACGAGCCCTCGCCGTCGGCGCGTTTGTCGACCGCTACCGAAGCATGTCTCGTGCACGTGCGGTTGGCGGCGGACTGTCCGTTGAAGGGAGTGCGCGCGATGCTGGTGCTCGCACGCCTTGAGTCGATGGGATCCGTGCGCTCGGCGGATCCACCGCAGTCGCGCTGGTATGACGAACCGTTTGACGGCGTGTTCGAGCTCACCCTGCTGACGGCCGCACCGGCCGATGTTATAGAAGCGTCGGTGCGTGCAGCTGGTGAGGTGGCCCGCGTGCGTGTCAGCACGGTGTCCTCGACGTCGGCGACGCGCGTTGGAGACCCGGCGCTCACCACCGTGCGCGTGGAGCGCAAACGCCTGGACTCGTTGTTGGATTTGGTTGGCGAACTCGTCGTGACACGCGATCGGTTGCTGCGCGTGGCCGAGGAAAGCGACACCTCGTCGACGCGCGTGTTGACCCGCGTTGCACAGGATACCGCGCGGCTGATCTCGGCGGTGCAAGACGAGGTCTTGCAGGCGCGCCTGGTGCCGATCGGACAAGTCTTCGAACGATTCCCGCGGGTGGTCCGCGATATCGCGCAAGACCTGGGGAAAGAGGTGCGCTTCGTCATGGAGGGCCGCGAGATCGAACTCGATCGCTCGCTCCTCGATGCGATCGGAGATCCGCTGATGCATCTGTTGCGGAACGCGCTCGACCACGGGATCGAGGACCCCGAGACGCGACGGGCCGCCGGGAAGTCGCCAACCGGAACGCTCACGATCCGCGCCGTTCGCGATCGCGCCGCCATCGTGCTGCAGGTCGAAGATGACGGGCGCGGGATCGATCGCCAGGCGATTCTTGGTCGCGCCCATCAGCACGGACTCGTCTCCCCGGGAATCACCCAGATTACCGACGAGGACTTGCTCCAGGTGCTCGCCCATCCCGGCTTGTCGACAGCGCGTGCTGTCACGGCGATTTCCGGACGGGGCGTCGGCGTGGACGTGGTCGCCACGCGTGTCCGGTCGCTCGGTGGCACCCTGGCGCTGGAGACCCTGGAAGGGGAGGGCTCCGTGTTTTCACTCCGGGTGCCGGTTACCTTGGCCATCATGCGCGCGCTGCTGGTGGTCGTCGAGGGGTCGACCTTCGCCCTGCCTGCCGCCCATGTCATTGAGGCGTTGGAGTTTGACGATCGGATGTTGGTGCCGACCACCGACTACGAGTCCATCACCTTGCGCGACGAGGTGCTTCCTCTGCTGCACGTGCGGGAGCGGTTTCACCGGCCTCGGCGCGAGGCTGGCAGCCATGTCGTGGTCGTTGAGGTTGCGGGTCGGCGCACCGCTCTGGTGGTAGATGCGGTCGTGGCCCAGCTGGATATCGTGGTCAAGCCGTATCAGGCGGTGAAAGGGAGCGCCCAGTGGTTCAGCGGTGCCACGGTGCTCGGTGACGGGACACCGGCGCTCATCGTCGATCTCGGGAGTCTCACATGATGGCGCCGGATAACGCCGTGGCACCAAGGGTGGAGTGAATATGGAAGTCATTCGGTCGCTCAAGACTATTCAACTGGACGCACTGCGCGAAACGGCGAACATCGGCGCCGGGCACGCGGCGACGGCGCTCTCCCAAATGACCGGGAGCACCATCATGATCAAGGTGCCCGCGATCTCCGTGTTCAGTCTGGAAGACATGCCTGCGCAGTTCAGCGTCGAAGAGGAGCCCGTCGCGGCCGTCCTCATGCATATGCTCGGCGATCTGAGTGGCCGGACGATCCTGGTCTTTCCGCGACCGACGATCATGCGGCTCGCCGAATTGATGCTGCGTCGGCCCATGGGATCATCCCTGGCACTTGGCGAACTGGAGTCGTCGGCTATTAAGGAAGCAGGAAACATCTTGAGCGGTGCGTACATGAATGCGCTCAGCGATTTCCTCGGCATGCTGCTGCTGCCATCGCCGCCAACGCTGGTCATTGACATGTCAACGGCCGTGCTGGCGAGTGCGTTCGGTGAGTTTGCGCCCGACCCGGACTCCATTCTCTGCGTCGAAAGCGAATTCCTGCTGCGCGATCTGCAGCAGACGCTGCGCGGATTCTTCCTGCTGCTCCCCGATCCGGCGTCGTTGCAGGTGATGTTGCGCGCGCTGCGTCTCGCGTAGGCATATCGTGAGTCGCAGCGACGAGAGCACCCCGACGCCGGTTGGCCGTGACACGCAATTACTTCGCGGCATGGTGGATCGGCTCGATCCCAAGGACCCGGGCGCGTTCAACAACCTGGGTGTGCTTTACTACAGCAAGGGCCTGTATGCGGACGCCGTCGATGCATTCCTTCGCGCGCTGGCGATCGATGCCCGCATGCGTGCCGCGTCGCGCAATCTCGAAATTGCCGCGGCGAAACCCTTCGCGTGCGACGCGCGGCTCGCGCAGTTGGCCGCGCAGCTTCGGGCACAGCCGCAGGACACGGCGCTTCGTCGTGAGCACGCCAGGCTCCTCCGCATGATCGGGCGAACGGCGGACGCGACGCGCGCGCTGGACGCACTCATCTCGGAAGATCCGGATGACGGGGCGTCGCTGTTTGAGCGCGGCCTGATCGAGCAACGTGCGGGCGATCTGCGTCGCGCGCAACGTTGGCTGGAGCGCGCCGTGCAATCCGCGGATCGCGACCCCATTGCACGCCTTCACCTCGCCGAAGTGCTCTACCAGCGAGGCCTGAATGAGCAGGCGTTGCTGGTGCTCGACTCGGCATTGGATCTCGACCACGCGATTGCTGACGCGCATCTGCTGCGCGGATTCGTCCTCGGGGATATGGGCCGGCATGAGGCCGCCATGGCCGCGGCCAAGTTCGCCGCCGAGCTCAATCCATCGATTCAATCCCTGCAGCCGGATCTCTCACTGGAATCGAACCGGGTTCCTGTCGCATCCACGGCGTCGGCCAGTCCCGAAGGGGGACTGGCACGGTACGGATTGGGTCTCGCCTTTCGACAGCGCGGCTACTTCGATGAGGCTCGACGTGAGTTCCAGCGCGCACTCCTGCAAGGAGAAGACGCACAACTGGCGCGTCACGCCATTGCCGAACTGGACGTGGTGGGTGGCATGTTCGCGAACGCGAAGCGGGCGTTCGAAGGACTGCTGCTCGAGCATCCCACGCATTCGCGCTACTGGAACGAGCTCGGGGTTGCGCTCCATCAGGGCGGCGATCTGACCGGTGCGGTTGCCGCGTACCAGAGCGCTTTGCGCTGCGATCCGCGCAGCCCGCTCGCGTACAACAACCTCGGCGTCGCGCTGTACGATCTGGACGACGCGTCGGGAGCCAAGGACGCGCTGTCACGCGCGATGGAGTTGGACCCCAGTGCGGTGGTGCCGCGAACGAATCTCGCGATGTGGTATCGCCGCCGGAAAGAACCGCTTGCCGCGCTCGGGTTGCTGCGAGAGCTGGTTGCCTTCCAGTCGCACGATGCCGACGCCTGGCATGCGCTGGGACTCGTCTGCGTGCACCTCGACTGGCAGGATGAGGCGCGTGGCGCGTTTGCCCGCGCCGTGGAGGAGCGGCCACGACACGCTGAAGCGCGGTACTCGCTGGCGCAGCTGCTCGCAGCGGACGGCGATGATGATGGGGCGCTGCGGGAAACCCAACAGGCGATGGGTATCGCCCCGGTCCGCATCGACGCACGCATGCGCGTGGCGATCGACGTGCAGCGCGAGTGTCCGGAGGCGTGCGGCGCGCTGGATCTGTTGTCGCTCCGCCAGGGGGATCCGCTCGTTGGGGTCGCTTTAAGCACGCACGACGTTGTCACCCTCTTGCCGGAACAACCGTCAGAACGTCCCGCAGGCGGTCGATCCACGCTTGACGATGCGGCCGCCGCGTGTGACGACGCGGAACGACACTCCGCGCGCGGGATGCATGGAGAAGCGCTCGACCGCTTCACTCAGGCCATCGGGCAACTTGATGACGACCAGCGTCGTCCGGGTGCACCCCACTACGTGCTCTGGCGTCGAGCGGCTCTCGGGCAGGCTCGGGCGCTGTGCTTGCTGAAGCGCGGTGCCGAGGCGCTACCGGTGCTGAAAACGCTGGGATCGCACAACGGGCACGATGCCGAAGTGCTCGCACTGTTCGCCTGCAGCGCTGCCGCGTGCGATCCCGTACCGGTGGACACAGTACGGACTGCGATCCTGCGCCTGCTTCGCCTTGAACCGGTAAGTGCGGCGCTCATGCATTTCGCGGGCGACAGCGCCGTCAGCATCGCCGAGGAGGGTTTGGCGTTGGCCTGTTATCGCCGTGCGCTCTCGCTCGACCCAAGTCGTCCGTCGCCGCGCGTCGCCATCGCCAGACTCCTGCGCCTGCGCGGCGATCTCTTGGCCGCGCGGCTTGAGCTCGTCGCCGCACTCAGCCTCGCGCCGCAGTGGCGAGAGGCGGTGCTGGAGTTGGCCCAGGTGCATCGCGATGCGGATCGCCCGCACGACGTGCTGCTGCTGTTGGCAGAGCACTTGCAGCGCCACTCTGCAGATCTGAGCGGTCTCGTGTTACTGGCAGAAACCCTGATACGGCTCAATCAGGATGCGAACGCACGCGTCGCAGTGACGCGCGTGTTGCGGCACGAGCCCAACCATCTGCACGCGCTCTGGCTTGACGGGGTGTTGTTGGCGCGGCAGTCACGTTTGCGCGATGCGCGAGACCGCTGGCGGCTTGTGGCAGAGGGCGAGGGCGATCAGGAGATTCAGGCAAAGGCTCGCCGGGCCATTGCCAAGGCGGACGTGCCGCTCGCCCGCAAGGCGTCATGACCGGCCGGCTTTCCTGCGTTGTCCCCATTGCAGGTCTGCTCGTGGGCGCGACACCGCGATGAGTCTTGAGGGGCGCCTACGCGAACTGGCGTTGCCGGAGGTCCTGCAACTCCTCGGGCTGAGTCGAAAAACCGGTACGCTGCACTTGCAGGCACAGGTGCAGGGGCGGGCCGCGTTTGTGCGCATCATCAACGGCGCGGTGGTGGATGCGGCCCAATGGCCCTCAGGCGAAGGCGGAGGCGACGTCCCTGAGGGCTTGGCGTCCTCGGCGGCGGCCGGGCCCCTCGTAGAGGAGTGCGTGTTAGACCTTCTGACGTGGCGCGACGGCGACTTCGCGTTTACCCCGGATGAGGGAAAGCCGGCCCCCAGTCCCGTGCGCATCGGTCTTGAACTCATGCTGGTTGAGAGTGCGCAGCGCGCCGAACGATGGGAACGCATCGCCGATCGCATCGCGGGCGCCCACGTTGTTCCCGCGTTCGTTGACGTCGAACCGCAGCAGCTTCCCTTACTCCGTCTTGTGCCACAAGAGTGGGAGATCCTCACGCGGGTGGACGGGAGCCGGGATCTGTCAGCGCTCTCAACCGCGTTGGACCGCGAGTTGCTGGACGTTGCGGAAATGGTGCACGGACTCATGGGGGCCGGGCTGCTGACCCTGCGAGAGGCGGAGAATGCGCCACGGCGCAATCCCACCCCGCCGATCGGTGCCGCCTCACAGTTCGCGTCCGGCGAGTCGCCGCCGCGCTCCATCTCGTTGTCACTCGACAGCACGATTGCGGCGTCTCCGATCGCCGATGCATCGGATGACGACGTGGCGGATGAAGATTCGCTGTTCGACCCAGCACTGGCTGGACTGGTGTCAGCCAACGGCATGCCGCGTTTTCGCACCACCCCCTATGGTGTCACGGCGGTGGCAGCGAGCGCGCTCTCGGTGTCCACGGTGGCCGTTGCGCCAGCGGCCCCTGAGACGTCTGTCGAGGGAGTGGGTACGGGAGGGCCTTCGCCGACGGTGGATGCGACGGCGCTGGCGACGCATGGAGACATGGCGGCGCGGCGCGGCGATCTGCCTGGTGCGTTGGCCTTCTGGAGTGCCGCTCTGCGGTCGGAGGCCTCTCATCCAGACGCGGATCGACTTCGCGAGGCGATGGCGCTGGCCGCTCGACTGCACGCGTTACTGCATTCCGCAGAACGTCGCTCGTAACGATACGTCGGAGAGGGACGGGCGTATGCCCATCGTAGACCACGCCACCAAGCTCATCACGTGCAAGCTGGTCTACTACGGTCCCGGGCGATCGGGGAAGACCACCAACTTGACGTACCTGCATGGCGCCCTGCCGAACACGCAAGTGGGCGAACTGACCTCGCTCGCCACCCGACGGGATCGCACGCTCTTTTTCGACTACTTACCCGTCGATCTTGGAACCGTTGGTGCGTACCGCGTGCGCTTCCAGCTGTACACCGTGCCCGGGCAGCCGTACTATCGCGCCATTCGGCAGCTGGTCCTGCAGGGCGCAGACGGGATTGCGTTTGTCGCCGATAGTCAGCGGCACCGATGGGATGACAATCAGGAAAGTCTCCAGGATATGCACGCGAATCTTGCCGAACACGGCGTGGACGTGCGCGACCTCCCCGTGGTGATGCAATACAACAAACAGGATTTGCCATCATCGTTGGCGGCCACCACTGCTGAGCTGTCGGCGGCGCTGAACTTCCGTGCGGTCCCCGAGTTCGCCGCCGACGCGTTGCACGGCATGGGCGTCTTCGACACCCTGCGTTCGCTCGGCATGCGCGTGTTGCGTCGACTAGGGGCTGATGACGGCTCGCCCTCTCCAGCAGGCGACGGGCCGCGACGCTCGCCGCGCGCAAGTCAGCCCGCGCATGCGCCAGAGCTGGTCGCCGTTGGAGCTGGCGTGTGACGACGCTGCTTGACGGCGGCTATCGCTTCGACACGTTTGTCATCGGGTCTTCAAACCGTCTCGCCGCGTCGGCTGCGCACGCCGTCGCGGAAGCGCCCGGCAGCGCATACAACCCCTTGTTTGTCTACGGGGGGTCTGGACTCGGCAAAACACACCTCGTGGCCGCGATTGCGTACCAGGCACGCCAGATCCAACCCGCATTGCGCGTGGAGTTCAGCACCGGCGAGGACGTGGCCGAACGGCTGCACAAGGCCATCGGGGCTGGGCAACAGGTGGAGTTCGGGCGACGCTATCAGGAAGTGGACCTCCTGATTCTCGACGACGTGCAGTTCTTGACGGGGCAACGCGAAACGCAGACCGAATTGCTGCGGCTGTTCAATCTCATGCAAGGGAAGGGACGCCAGCTGGTGCTGACCAGCGATCGTCCACCCGCCGAAATTCCCGATGTGGATCAACGGCTGCTCTCCCGCTTGTCTGGCGGATTGATCGTTGATGTTGGTGCGCCCGATTTCGAGATGCGAGTGGCGATCTTGCGGAACGCCTGCAGCGAACGGGGACTGTCGTTCGGCACGGGCGTGCTTGATGAAACGGCGCGTCTGCCGTACGGCAATGTGCGCGAGTTGAAAGGCGCACTCAATCGGCTCTCAGCGTTCCAGCAGCTCGAAGGCCAAGCCATAACCGCGGATGATGTGCGCGCCGTGCTTGGCGAGCGTCACGGCATCGCCGTGGCGCCGTCAAGGACGCCGCCCTCCACCTCGAGTGTGGCGGGCGCGGAGTACGAAGGGTTTCTGGCTGACGTGCTCCACGAAGTCGAAACGCGCGTCGAGCAGTGGCGCGTGCACTTGGGTGAGGCCTGTGCCTTCTGGCGCGAAGAGGGCTACGTCACGAACGTGTTGGAGCGCGCGATGAACCTGCCGGCAGCGCCCGACGTCAACGGGCTGCTGGCCACCTATACCGCCGCGGTCGAACACCTCCGCAATGTCGAAGCACAGGCACTCGCGGTGGACTCGTCGCTGCGCGGCCATCCGGCGTTTCGCAATCCTGAACTGATTGCCGAAGCACAGGCGCTGTTGGATCGCGCCATCGTGAGCGCCGTGCCGCTGCCGGAGCCCAATCCGCTGTGGACGCGCGCCTCGTTGGAAAGCGGACTGTCCAATCAACTTGTTGTGAAGGCGTTTGACGCCGTGCTGGAACACCCCGGCAAGCGCTACAACCCGCTGTACATCCACGGTCCGAGTGGTGTGGGCAAGACGCACGTGGCGCACGCCCTGGGGAACGCGGTGCGTGCGGCGTGGCCGCGCAAAACGGTCGCCTGCCTGAATGCCTCGCTCTTCGTCGACGAACTGATCGCGGCCATGCAGGAAGGTGCCGTCGAACGCTGGCGGTCACGGTATCGTGCGGCCGACGTGCTGATCGTCGACGACGTGCAGCAACTGGAAGACAAGGAGCGCACGCAAGACGAGCTCTTTCACTTGTTCAATCATCTGTATGATCGCGGAAGCCAGATCGTCCTGACCAGCGATCGGGCCCCGCGCGAGATGTTCGGCTTGGCGGACAGGCTGCGCTCGCGGTTTGAGGGCGGTTTGGTTGCCACGTTACAGGCGCCCGACCGCGCAATGCGCGAGCGTTTGGTGCAACGGTGGCTGCTGGAAGCGGGACAACAGCCAGCGCAGGGACTGATCGCGTTTCTGGCCGATCGCGACGCGACGAGCGTGCGCGAGGTCGTCGGCCTGATGACGCGGCTTCTTGCCGCGGCCGAGATGGCCGGGCGCCCGCTGTCGCTGGATATCGCACAGCGCGAACTCGGCGTTACCCGCACCGAGCATTCCGTGTTTGCGGCACATACGCCGGAACCGGGCATGCTGGATGATTTCTTTCTGGACAAAGAGAAAGTGATGTGGGAATGGCCTGATCTTGGCGGACGACTCATCGAGGAATACCGCTAGTGGCGATTCGTGGGAATCTCTCTGAGGCCAGCCTCGCCGACGTGTTGCAACTGCTGGCACTCGGGCAGAAAACCGGCTGTCTGAGTGTGGCCCGGGAGGGCAGCTTTGGCGCCGTGCATTTCGATCGCGGGCGCATTGTGTACGCCACGCTGGTCAATCGCCGGGATCGGCTTGGGGATCGGCTGTTGCGAAGTGGCGTGGTCACGGCGGATGCGCTGGCGCGCGCGGCGGCGGGCGCGAACAGTCAGGATGATCGCGATCTCATCGCCGCGTTGAATCGCCAGTCTGTGGTCGACAGCGACCACATGCTGACGCACTTCCGCGCGCAGGTGGAAGAGGCGGTCTACCACTTGTTCTCCTGGGACACCGGCACGTTCACCTTCGAGGCTGACGCGCGAACGTCGACGGCTGAACCGCTCGTCTCGATCAGCGCCGATACCCTGCTGCTTGAAGGGGCGCGTCGCGTCGATGAGTGGACGCAGATCGCCAAGAAGATCCCGAGTCTTGACTTGATCTTTGAAGTCGACGCCCGGCGATTGGCGCAGGCCGACGTGACGCTCAGTGCCACGCAGGAGCAGCTCATTCCGTTGCTCGACGGTGCGGTCGACGTCCAGGCGATGGTGGAGCGCTCGGGTCTCGACGAGTTCGAGGTAGGCAAAGCCTTGTTCGGATTGATCACCGCCGGATTCGCCCAACGCGTTGGGCGGAGTGCCGCGCGGCGCCAACCGCCGCCGGAGAGTCGTATCGCGGAGCACCGGAATCTTGGTGTGGCGTTCTACCGGACGGGGTTGCTCGACGAGGCACAGCGGGAGTTTCGTCGCGTGCTGGAGCTGCGTGACGCCGACGGAGCGGCGCGATTTCATTTGGGGTTGGTGCAACTTCGCCGTGGGCAGTACGAGGACGCGGTGGACACGTTCCGCCGTGCCGCGCGCGAGCCGGATGCGCCGCCCGCCGTCCTGCATGATCTCGCGTTCGCGCTGGAACGGCTTGGACGATTGGACGAGGCCGCAGAAGCGCTCGCGGACGCCGCCATCCGCGCCCCGGTCGCCGATCCACGCATTGCGCTCTCCGAAGCGATGCTGTTCCTGCAGCGTGGTCAACTGGATGCCGCCGACGAGCGTCTGGCGACCGCACGCGCCGGATGGGGGGCGCGACAGCCCACCGCGGCCTGGTATCATGCGTCAGGATTGGCGGCTGCGCTGGCCGGCGACACCGCGCGAGCGCTTGCAGTGCTTGAGGAAGGGCTGACTGTCCATCCGCACGCGGCAGCGCTGCACAACAATCTGGCTGTGGTCCACGAGCGACGCGGCAGCTATGAGTTGGCCGCCCGGACGCTCGAACACGCGTTGCTTGAAGACGCCAACTGCGCGCATCTGCACAAAAACCTGGGCGACTACTTGTACCGCGCGCAGCGGTACGATGAGGCGTATGATGCGTTCCTTCGCGTCGTGCGCTTGAACGACACCCACGGTGCCGACGTATATCTCAAACTCGGCAACATTCACTATCGGCGCGGGGCCATGGACGATGCGCGCACCGCGTGGGAACGCGCGCTCGACATTGAACCGGCGAACCGCATTGTGCACGCGAATTTGGAGGCGCTGCGTCGGGCGGACACCGAGCAGGCCGCTGAGCCGCTTGCCGAACTGGCGACGTTGAGTCGGGTGGCGTAAGTGCCCGCTGGCGTGCGTATAAAGCAGCTGACCGTGGACATCGCAGACTATGCGGTAGGCCGTGCCGGGCTGACGCTGGTCACCATTGGACTTGGATCATGCGTGGGCATTGCCCTCTATGCTCCGGACGTGCGCGTGGGCGCCCTGGCGCACGTGCTCTTGCCAAACGTCAACCTGTCGGCGGCGCAGAGTGTACCCGGTAAATACGCGGCGTCGGCCGTGCCAATGATGGTGCGTCGTATGCGCGAACTCGGCGCCCGTGGTGCCATTGAGGCGCGACTGGTTGGTGGAGCCAGCATGTTCGCGCCCCTGCTGCCCACCGGATCGATGTCACTGGGCTCCAGAAATGTCGCCGCCGCGCACGCCGCGTGTTCCGAGATGCAGGTGCCGATCGTCGCGGAAGATGTTGGAGGCACGCATGGGCGATCGGTCTTTTTTGATCTCACCGCGGGTCGTCTGCTGGTGCGTTCCATCCGCAATGGTGATGTGGAGCTCTGACCGCTTGACCGCCAGCGCCCAACGCATCCAGCCCGGCTTCACGCCGTGACGTCGCCGCGCTTCCGGTCGTCGGCGGTGTTCGCGCAGCGCTCGCGGCGAGACGTGGCGCTGGTGGATTGGGCCACCTTCGTCGTCTTTGTGCTCGGCGGAACGCCGTGGGCTGTTCCGGTTGAGTGCGTGGAGCGGGTGCTTCGAGCCACGCGAGCTACCGGCGACGCCCCAGAAGCGATCGCCTACAGCGGGCGTCAGATTCCGGTGTTTGGGCTTGCCCGAGCCGTGCGCACAGCGCGGCACGCGTCTATCCCGACGTACTCAACGCCAATCGAATCGCCACCGTCGGGCGCGATGGA
>JANOPS010000113.1:0-13447 GCA_031421995.1 Gemmatimonadaceae bacterium | reverse complement strand
GACGCCAAGCTCACGAAGGTTGGTGCGATCCTTGATGCCATGAAGGTCACCGCCGCGCGCGACAAGGTCTCTCGCAATGAAGTCAACGCAGACGTTGGCGGCACGGAGCAGCGCATTCAGAACACCGGTGCGCTCCCCCCGGATCAAATGGGCGATCTCGCGGCGATGGCCGCGACCTTGCCCGGTGTGCAATTGGTGCCGGGACAAGACGGCGGCGCCAATGGCTTCTCCGTGCTTGGACTCGGCGCCGATCAGAACAACACCACCCTCAACGGCATGCAATTCGGCGGCGCCGGCCTCCCGCGCGACGCCAGCGTGCTCAGTTCATTGATCACGTCGCCCTATGACGTCTCTCGCGGCGGCTTCAGTGGCGGGCAGTTCAGCTTGCGCACGCGGCCGGGATCGAATTTTCGTGCACGGTTGCTGAGCCAAACGGTTGATGCGCCGCAATTGCAGTGGGCCGACCGCGCGGCGCGTTCGCTGGGACAGGAATACTCCAACCTGTCACTCGGCGGGTCGCTCTCCGGGCCTATTGTGTACGACAACACGTTCTACAACGTGTCCTTCCAACTTGGCCGCCGCAGCAATGATCTGCAGACGCTGCTCAATACCGACGCCGCTGGATTGCAGGCATCTGGTGTGGCGGCAGATTCGGTGGCGCGACTGGTCTCGCTGCTGAACACGGCACAAGTGCCCACCACACTCTCTGGCCTGCCGAGCAGTCGCATCGGTGACCACGGGTCCGTGTTCGGCTCCATCGATGCCACGCCTCCGTCGTCAACGAGCGGACAGTCGTTCAACCTCACGTTCAACGGCAGTTGGAATCGTGCCGATCCGGCGACGGCGCTGAACACGTCGCTGCCAACCGCCGGCGGCGAGCGCACGGGATGGAACGGTGGCCTGCAGGGACGCCACAGCGCATACCTGACGCTTCGCGGTATCGGCATTCTCACAGAAACGTCCGCTGGCCTGAACGCCTCGTCGAACGATGGCGCCCCCGATCTCGCCCTCCCGGGCGGTCGCGTTCGCGTCAACTCGTCGTTCAGCGATGGCACGGTCGGCGTGCAGACCCTGTCGTTTGGCGGCAATCAGTTCCTTGGCACGTCGCAATCCAGCACCAGTGCCAGCGCGATGAATCAACTGTCATGGTTTAGCGCCAACAACAAACATCGCCTGAAACTCACATCAGAGTTGCGACGCGATGGTAACACGCAGGACCAGACGATCAACCGGCTGGGCACCTTTTCGTACAACTCGCTCGCTGATCTGCAGGCGGGCATCCCGCTCTCGTACACGCGTGCACTCACGCCACGACGGCGGGAGTCCGGCATTGTGATCGGATCGCTCGCCCTGGGCGATTCCTACCGGCGCACCACGAACTTGCAGTTTCAGTATGGCGTGCGCGTTGACGCCAACGTGTTCACGCAGTCACCAACAGAAAACCCGGACTTGCAACGACTCCTGAATGTGCGGAACGCGCGTGTTCCAAATGGTGTGTTCGTCAGCCCACGACTTGGCTTTTCGTGGTCTTACGGCACCGCCGCACAAATCGGTGCGTTCGCGGGTGCGTTCCGAGGACCGCGCGCCGTCGTACGCGGCGGCATCGGTGTTTTTCAGAGTACGCCGCAAGCCACGCTCATCGGTTCCGCGATCGACAACACGGGTTTGCGCGCGGCGATCCAGCAATTGGCCTGCGCCGGGCCGGCAACACCGATCCCGAGTTGGAACAGTTACACCAACACCAGCGTGATTCCCGATCGGTGTGCTGACGGCAGCACCGGCACGCTCTTCGCCAACGCGGCTCCAAACGTGACCCTGTTTGCCGATAACTATCGCGCGCCACGCTCCCTGCGTTCCAATCTGCAATGGGGCGGCGCCGTGTTGGGCAATCGGTTGTTCGCCACTGTCGATGGCACGTACTCGTACAATGCCAATCAAAACAGCATTGTTGACCGCAACTTCGCGGCTGTTCAACGGTTTTCGCTGGCGAACGAAGGCAACCGACCAGTCTACGTCCTTCCGACCAGCATCTTCCCGGCCACGGGAGCAATTGCGAGCGGCGACGCACGGGTGGTGTCGCAGTTTGCGCGGGTCACGGAACAACGCAGCGATCTGAATTCACAGAGTCGGCAAGTCAGCGTGCGCATTTCGCCGCTCAACTTTACGTCGGGCTTCAGCTGGAGCGGCAGCTACACCTATGCCAACGTGCGCGAACATTTTCGCGGCTTCCTGAGCACGGGCGGCGATCCTCGTGACATCGCCTGGAGTCGGTCCAGCTTTGATTCGCGACATCAGCTGACCTATAGCCTCGGCTACAACGCCTTCGATCTCCTTCGCATCAACTGGTTTGGGACCGTGCGCTCGGGCACGCCATACACGCCGAGCATTGGCGGTGACGTGAACGGCGACGGCTTTGGCAACGATCGTGCGTTCATCTTCGACCCGAGTGGCACAACATCCACCGTCGATCCAGCGCTCGCCGCCGGCATGCGCACTCTGCTGGCCAGTGGACAGCGTGGCGCGCGCGAGTGTCTGGAACGCCAGCAGGGGTCGGTGGCACTGCGCAACAGCTGCCAAGGTCCGTGGACGCAGACGGCGAACCTGAGCATCTCGCTCAACCCGCTCAAAGTCCGGATGCCGCAACGCGCAACACTCTCATTCAATGTGTCCAATCCGCTGGGCGCGGCCGACCTGATGTTGCATGGCGAAAAGCGCCTGCGTGGTTGGGGGCAGACGGTGTTTGCAGACCCCACGTTGCTCTATGTGCGCGGCTACGATGCGATCGCGGGCCGCTTCAAGTACGAAGTCAATCAACGCTTCGGCAATACCAACCCGGCGTTCAACACGTTTCGCGTGCCGGTCACGCTCACCATGATGCTGCGCTATGACATCGCCCCCACGCGCGAGCGACAGGTCTTGACGCAGGCATTGGACCGTGGACGCCGCACGTCGGGTACCAAAGCGGCAGAGGCCCTCATCAAGGCGCAGTTCAGCAGCGCCGGCATCCCCAACCCGCTCGCCACGATGCTCCGCGATCAAGACACGCTCAAGCTGACGGCGATGCAGGCCGATTCGCTGGCGTCCATGAATCGGCGGTTTGTCGTGCGGATCGATTCCATCTGGGCGCCGGTCGCGAAGGAGCTGGCGGCCCTGCCCGATCGCTTCAGCCACGATCTCGCCTACGATCGCTACAAAGCGGCACGCGAGGCGTCGATTGATCTCCTGCTCACGGTTGCACCAACGGTGAAGAAGCTCCTCACCAAAGAACAGCTGCGTAAACTGCCGGCGTTTGTTGCCAGCGCGCTTGACAAGCGCTATCTGACGAACATCCGCTCCGGAACTGCTGGTGGCGGCGGTGGTATGCAAATTCCGGGAGGCGGCATCACTGCGGGCGGCTTCGGTGGCGGCGCAGCCATGATCATGCGCCAATGACGATCGGCCATCCCACGCTTCGTTCTAACACGTCTCTGTCAACACGTCTCTCTCAACACGTCTCTCTGAACACGATGCATCCATACATGCGAGCTACTCTGACCTTGGCGTTCTCCGCCGCGGTGCTGCCCTACGCCGCAGGCGCGCAATCACGGCCACCTATTCGACAGCTGGGCCCTGTGCAGTCCGCGAGCAAGGACTCCTTGGGACTGGCCACGAACATTCGCGCGCTGCCTGGCGGGCGGCTGCTCATCAACGACGTGTCCAGCCGTCGCGTGTTGCTGGTCGACAGCATGTTCACGCTGGTGAGTATTGTGGCCGATTCGACCAGCACCACCGCCAATGCCTATGGCCCGCGGAGTGGGAGTTTGATCGCCTACCGTGGCGACTCCACGCTGTTTGTTGATGCGGCGTCGCTCTCGATGCTGGTGATTGATCCGCAGGGAAAGATCGGCCGAGTGATGTCGGTACCACGTTCGCAGGACGCGATGATGTTGGCCGCCGGCGGCGTTGGAGCTGGTGCGTTCTACTCCAACAATCATTTGGTGTACCGCGGCATGCCGGCATTTCAGATGCGAATGAATGCCTCGGGCACGCCCGGTGCGCCTGCCGTCGCGGATACCATGCCGGTGGTGCGCGTGAATCTTGCCACGCGCGTGCTTGACACCGTTGGCTTTGTGAAGATTCCGAAAACGAACATTGGGTTGAGCAACAGCGACGGGAAGTTCAACGTGACGATTGAAGTGAATCCGTTACCGGTCATCGACGAATGGTCGGTGACCTCGGAGGGACACATCGCGATCGTGCGCGGCAAAGACTACCATGTGGATTGGATGCTCGCTGACGGCACGCGAAAGTCCACGGCCAAGATCCCGTTTGACTGGAAACGCATGACGGATGACGACAAGTCGGCCTTGATCGACTCGGTGAAAGCGGTGCGGGATCGCATGGACGCGGCCAATCCAGGGCAGAACAACCAACTCGCGCAAGCGTACAGCGCCGTCATGGGTGGTGGCAGCCCACCGCCCAACATGATGATGATGATGGGAGGTGGCGGTGGTGGCGGCGCCGCACCGCGTGGTATGCCACAAGTATCGGCCGTCGTGACGTACGTCTCGCCCAGTGAACTCTCGGACTTTCAACCCGCGTTCTTCGCGACTGCCGCGCGCGCCGACGCCGACGGCAACGTGTGGATGCGCACCATCAACACCAAGCCCACCGCCGGCGGGCCGGTGTACGATGTGATCAACGCGAGTGGCGAGGTGGTTGACCGCGTACAGATCCCGCTCGAGCGCACCATTGCCGGGTTCGGCGCAGGCGGTGTGGTGTTCCTGTCGCACACGGAAGGCACAGTTACGCGCTTGGAGCGGGCGCGAACCAAGTAGAGCGCAATCAGATGGCCACCGGCAGTGTCATCCAACTGACAGACCTATGGAGTAGCGACGACACGGCGGTATGGCACAGCGCGCTCGCACGGTATGCGCACGTGGTGTCGAAGCAGGAGGTTGCGCGCCTGCCCGCACTCGACGCGTGGTATCACGACCAATTGCCAGCCGCGATTGCTGGGCGCGCTACGCCGCACATCACGCTGGACGAGTTGGTGCAACTCACCGAGTGGAAGATGGCTCGCGGCGTGTGGCGTGCCCCGAACTTGATCTTGGTACGCGGAAACGCGCCGGAGAAGGTGATCGACGTCAGCATGATTGCGCTGGCTCACGTGCCGCACAGCACGCGCCCCGTCGAGCAGATTGCCACGTTGTCTGGCGTCGGACCAGCGACCGCATCGGCAGCCGCGGCCGCGTATGCCCCGTTGCACTATCCGTTTTTCGACGAGCTCGTTGCCGCGCAGATCCCCACGCTGGGCGTCGTGGCGTGGACGCTTGGCTACTACGCGCGATACGCCACGGCGATCCGGTTCCGTGCCGCCGCACTCGGCGCGCCGTGGAACCCGGCAATGGTGTCACGCGCGCTGTGGGCGCATGTGGGTGGGAAGAAGCGGGTGGTGCTTCCGGACTCGTAAGGTCCTTTATTTGTGACTAGTATAGTATAGTCATATGACTACTGTCTCGATCTCTGAACTCAAAGCGCGGCTCAGCGCCTTCATAGACATCGTCCGCGACGGCGAAGAAGTTCTCGTGACCGATCGCGGGCGCCTTATTGCCCGTCTCATGCCCATCCGGCCCGCCGAACAGGAGGAGGGGCGTCGCGAGATGCTCTTGCGCAGCGGGCGACTTCGCGGCCCCACAGCCACGCTGGCCGCAGATTTCTTTCTACGCGCTCGCCCGACCGACGTCAACGGCCACAGTCTCGCGGCGCTGATCGATGAGCGCGCGGACGGGCGCTGATGAACGCAAACCTCAGCACACCGCGCCGTGAGATTCTGGGATTCGTCCGCACTGGTCACGCTGCTGCTGGAGCCGCCGCGGTCGGCGCACGCGCGGACGTTGGCAGCCGAGGACGGCGAGATGATGGTCTGGTGGGGCTCGGCTGTTGAGTGTGCCTCGGCGATTGCGCGGCTGCATCGCGACGGACAGTTGAGCATGGACGGATGAGCGCGCTGCACGTGCGATGCTCGGCGAGCTGACCAGCGCGTGGTACGAAATTCAACCCGGCACCGCGGTGCGTGATCAGCCGATGCGCGTATTGCGCGTGCATCCGCTCCGCGCCGCCGATGCCTTGCAACTCGCCGCCGCGTTGGAATGGAGCGGCGGCAGCGCATCGGGCATGTTCATCAGCTACGATGAACGCCTGCGCGACGCCGCATCTCGCGAAGGGTTCACTACGCCGTGACCACCGTGCCGCGCCGAGGCGCCGACGAACTCGCAGTGAGGTATGACGGCGGGAAATCGCAATAGCGGGTAGGGGTCACCGCACTCATGGGAACGCCCAACGGTGTCGCGGCAGAGTGAGAATGCTTGGTGTCTCGGTACGTGTCTAGTGGGAGGCGCCACCCGCGCCGCTGCGAGGATTTCCACTTCCCCCCCGAGACCGCTCATGCTGCCGCGACCGCTGTTCGCTCCCCTGCTCGTTGGTGCGCTGTCACTCTGCGCCACCATGCTCTCGGCACAAGCCGTTCGCGCTGGCTTCAACACCAGTTCGCTTAGCCCCACCGACGACGGCTTTGTGTCCATCGCCAACATCGGATTTGCGTTCAACTTCTATGGGGCCGGGCCGCTGTTCATCAACAATAACGGCAACGTCACCTTCGGAGACCCCTACGAGTCGTTCACACCGGGACCGCTGGCCAGCACTGGTGCGCGCATGCTCGCACCGTTCTTTGCCGATGTCGACACGCGCGCCAGCACCGCCGTTCAGTACGGCACGGGAGTGGTGGGCGCGCGAAACGCGTTCGGGGTGAACTGGCTGAACGTGGGCTACTTCAACAGCGAACTGGTCCCGCCCGGCCTCATCCGCCGAAACAACTTTCAACTCGTTTTCATCGATCGGAATGACCTCGGACTTGGCAATTTCGACGTCGAGTTCAACTACGGCACCATGCAATGGGAAACCGGCGATGCATCTGGCGGCGTCAACGGGTTGGGCGGCGATGACTGTGCCCGCGCAGGTTGGTCAAATGGCACCGGAGGGAGCGGAGAGTTGACCGGGTCCGGCGTCTGCGGCGCTCTGGTTGGTGGTGGCAGCAATAGCGTAGCTGACGGCGGAAGCGGCAGCCAGCCTGGACGGTACGGGTTTGAGGTCCGCAACGGCGCCGTGGTATCGCTGGGCACCACGGTGCCTGAACCGTCCACCTACGCGTTGATGACGGTCGGTCTCGCGGCTATCGGTGTGTTGTCACGCCGTCGAGCGGCGATCAACCTCTCCACACCGAACCGGCAATCGTGATGCGCACCGCACGCCGCATCTCCACCGCGCTGTGCACGCTCGCGCTCAGCGCCTGTGTTGAGCACAGCATCACCAATACGCCGACGGGCGACGAGCTGACGCTCACGCCAGCGTCGGCCACGGCCACGTCGGCCACGGCCACGGTGGGCTTTGGCTTCCTCGCGCCAACGGTACGCGTTCCAACAACTCCTGGTGGCACCTTCGACGGCACGCGAACGCCAACAGTACGCATCAGCTGCGTGTTGGCGACAGGACCAACCTGTCCCACCGTTCGCACGCTCGTCATGGGCGCTGGTGCATCGGATATTCGGGTCAATCCGAGTTCGGCAGAATACCGCGTGAGCTGGACCACGCCGTCATCACTCGAAATCGGCAGCGGTCGCTATCGCATCGAGGTACTCGATGGCGCCACGTTGTTGGGGTCCACACCGGCGCGCGTATCCATCACCACACGCGATGCCGCGCTCGCTGCTGACAACGAGATCGCCATTGTGCGCGGGAAGTCGGTCGCGATCAGTTTTCGCATTACCACCATCACTGCCGACGCGCTCGCTGGCGATCCCGCATCGCCAGCGGTTGCAGCCGTCCCTGATCGCGTGGCGGCGCTGACGAACGATGACTTCAACACCAATCATCCAGTCCTGCTGGGCATTCCGTTGTCTTTCAACACCGCGTTGGTGCGCCTCCGTGCTACGGCAACGGTCGGCGAAGCCAATGCCCTGATCGCCCAGGCCGAGGGTGTGCTGATCGGCGGGTCACGCGGCATTGCTGGCCGTGTGCCTGCGTTGCTTGTGCTGCGCTTTGCGACAACGACACACGCCCAGATGGACGCCAAGCTGGCGGCATTGCGAAGTGCGCCGATAGTATTGGGCGCAGTCGCCGAAATGCGGATGACAAATCACGCCCTGCCACGGTCAGCCGGGCAGACCGTTCCCGCCAACTGGAACTGGGATCTGCGCCCGGCGATCGGCGGAAACTGGGCACTCAAGACAGCACGTGTTCCGCAGACGTGGAACCTCAATCGCTTCGTAGAGCGCAATGGCGCAGATGTGCGAACGGGCGTCTGGGAGACCGGCGTGGTGGAGGCACACAACGATCTGCCGTTTGTGGGTGTGCTCACACCGTCGGTGGCCGTCGACTCCCACGCGGTGTACGTGGCCGGCGTGATCTCGGCGCGACACGGCAACGGCGGTATTGATGGGGTATCACCGTTTGTCGAGCTGTTCTCCGCCGGGGGCGTTCAGAACGCGCTCACGACGAACCAGGCCGTCGCGCAACTGCGCCTATGGACAAACGCGAACGTGCGCGTGGTCAACGCGAGCGTCGGCGCCAGCTGGGCTTCTGGCCTGGCCGGATTCAGCACGGCGGCCGCCTCGGCTTTCATGAATGTGCTGGGCGATATCGTCGCCGATGCATTCACGCGGTTGTCAGAAGAAGGAGCCACACTGCCGATCGTGGTTGCGTCAGCGGGTAACAACTCCACGTCTGCATTAGCATTTCCCGCCGTGCTGGATGGGCCGCTGCAGAATGCCGCCCTGCAGCGGGGCATTGCGCCGATCATCGTGGTGGAGGCTGTTGCACGTACCGTTGAACCTGGTTCATCACGCCCACTGGAGCAACGCGTTCGACGGGCGGTGTTCTCCAACGTGGGTGGCCACCTGTCCGCCGGTGGTGAGGACATCATGACGACCGACCTTTCCAACGGCTTCATTGACGCCATCAACGGCACCTCATTCTCTGCGCCGCTGGTAGCCGGTGCCATCAGCTACTTGTACTCGCTTCACCCCACGCTGCCCGCGCCGACGCTGACCAGCAATCCACTCAAGGCGCTGTTGCTCCTCGACGCGGTCGCTGTGCCCGATGGTGCGCCGAGCATTGACCTGTTCGCGGCTGCGCTCAATGCCGATCAGGTTGTTGGTGGAACGCGCGCCCTCGATGCGTTGCTCGACATCGATGACGGGTCGTTCGATGGCAACCAGCGGGTCAACCCGAAGACGGGTGCCGAGACCGTAGTCGACTCTGTGGGTGGAGACGGACGCGTCAGCATGCGCGACTTTCGGAGATGGCGCGATTGGCAGTTGGACGCCGAAGCGATCGCCACGCGCTCCTTGAACGGAAGCGCCACGCACCCGGCACGAGATCTCAACCTCGATGGTACCGTGTCGACAGATATGGATATCGAGAATGTCTATCCTCGTGGCGATTTTAACGGAGACGGCAGGATCTCGGCATCGCGTACGCGCAACGTCCCAACGGCGATCGGTGGAGCGCCAAAGACGGACGTGGAAGTCTTGCAGTTGCGATTCGCAGATTCTGTCTACACCGCTGCGGAGCTGCCCACGTTGCTCACGTCGTCAGATATCGAAGTGCGTACCGACGCATGCATTGGGGCCAGCGGCGCGGTGCGCACGATCACGCGTATCCTCACGCCAAACGGCGCGCTGTACAAAGAAGTCACCCAGAGCGGCACCAACGCGGTGCGACAGATCTTCACCATTCCGGAAGTCGTGGGCCGGTACGTCGTGAACGTCGAGGCGTTCAGTGTTGCCGGCACGTCACTCGGGCGAGACAGTGATACCTTGCCTGTTCAAGCCCCGGGAGCCGATGTCCTGGTGGAGTCTGCGTGCGCAACACTCGTGGTCTCCGCATCGGGGGCGTCGAGCGCGACGGTGGGCATCGCAACGCCGGTACAGGTCCTGGTTCGTCGGGTGGACGCACTCACCGGCGTCAGCACGCCAGTGGACAACGCGGCCGTCACCGTCAGCGTCGTGAATGGGTTGGTGTCACCGACCTCCGGGTCTACAGCAAGCAGCGGGGTCTTCACGACCAACGCGACCGGCTCGCAGGCGGGGGTGATGACGGTGCGGTTCAGTGTTCAATCACAGGGGCAAACACTCACCGCCGAACACTCCGTCAACGTGTCGGGTGGCGTCGCGATTCCAGCCGCCAGCCTCAACCTGCAGATCGTAAGCGGCTTCCTGTCGGGAACGCCAAGCAGTCCCATTCGCTATCGGGCACGCGTCACCAGTATCCCGAACGCCACCATAGCATGGACCGCCACCGCCTCGTCGAACGGGCAAGGATTTCTCCCAGCGGGTCCGCAGCAAGCATTGATTAGCTCCTTCACCTTCGAGGCCCCGGTCGATGTCGACGAGTTTCGCGTCGATCACTTCTCCAATCTGACCTATCTCCCCAACACTCGGCTCGCCCGCGGTATCACCATCAACACACGCGCCTGCGTGCTCGTGGGCGGACAGCCGGTGCTGCAGTCGTCGGGCCAACCGCTGTGTGCGAGTATCGCCAGCTTCTTCCCGTAGCGTCATATCACAGGGCGCCCCTCGGTTGTGCCTCACGTACGCGGCGCAACCGAGGGGCGTGGCGTGACTAAGCACCCCGAAACCTGACGGCGGCTACCGCGTACGCCGTCGCTGTTTCGACACCCCAGCCCATCAACACGAGGACCCTTCCACCAGCGCTCAGTACACGCCTCACGTTCTGGAGCCTGATGGCGATGGTGCTGCTGGTGTACGTCCACGCCTTCAATCTGCACCCGCGCTACCTCTCGGCGATGACGCTGGTGGAGGAAGCGCCGACATGGGACCATGTGCTGCAGTACCTGATCGCCAACGGGTTGGTACGATTTCGCATTCCGATTCTGTTCGCGATCTCCGGATACATCTTCGCCTGGCGCGACGATGGCTCCGCAACGCACCGCGCACGACTCGCCAAGCGCTTCCGTACCCTCGGCATTCCCTATCTGGCCTGGAGCGCCATCGCGCTTGGCATCACCGCCGCACTCGAAATGTGGGCGCCAACGAGAGAGATGGTTCGCGCCGCTGGCCTCAGCTCCTACGGTCCTGAGGCGCCGTTCGTGAGCGAGTACACGGCGCAGCAGCTCGTGAACCGCTGGCTTTTTGACCCCTCGGCCTTCCAGCTTTGGTTCCTGCGCACACTGCTGATCCTGAGCGCGATCTACCCATGGCTGCGGGTCGCCGTGACGAGACAGCCGCGAATTTTCTTCGTCGTGGCCGCACTGGCGTGGTTCTTCCTCGACATCCAGGGCCTCCTCTTCTTCTCACTCGGCATCTGGCTGGCAGTCACCAACGTCGATGTGATCGCCAAGCCGATATGGTTTCGCGCGCCCGCCATGCTCGCCTTCTGGCTCGGGCTGTGTGGCGTCAAAACCTGGTTGGCATTCAGTCTCGAATCCCTGTCGCAACCGATGGCCTTCGGGATGATGGCGCTGCATCGCGGCGGCGAAGTCGCTGGGCTGCTCACCGCGTGGTTCGGCATGGACGGCATCGCCCGCGCGGCGATGCGGCAGGCGCTGTTTCGATGGCTGGCCGGGTTTTCGTTCGTGATTTATGCGCTGCACGTGCCGATGGTGAACTACCTGACCGAGGCCGTACTCAAGGCGGGCGCAGGCCATGCACATATCGAACTCTGGACCTATCTTCTGGTGCCGCTGCTTGTCGTCGCCATCACGGTCGCCATCGGGGCAATGCTTCGGGCTGGTGCGCGACCAGTGTACAGTTTGCTGACCGGTGGCCGGGGACTCTGATCCCACCACCGGCGCGTCAAGTCAGTCAGACCGGCCCGTCCTCTTACGGTACGCGCTTCGCCACCACGTCCCACGCGCGGGCACTTCCCATGTGCATCGCCTCCACGCGCCCCTTCTTGTTTCGGGTAAACCACACCGCCTCACCGTCGTCACTGAAGGCATTGCGGTACGTGGGACGCAGCGCGCCCTGTGCGCCGGGACGCATGAAGAGGGTCAACGAATCGTTGACCACCGACACCGTGTACCACGCATTGATCTCCGCGTTGTAGTACCGACCAGTGAACGACGTGAGGTCTACTGCCGTTGGGGTCCATCGTGCCAGTGCTTCGCGGACGAACAGCACCGTGTCGCCATCCGCTGTGGGCTGCCCCATCGTCATGCGCCCGCCTGCATCCGACGCAAAACGCAGCTGGGATGCGCCCGCCACAAACGCACCGCCCTGCAGCGGCAACAGCGGCACGCTCCCGGTATGCAGCGCCCCCCGCACCACGGACAGCTCACGCACCACGTTCGTGCGCGTATCACGATACAGGCCCGCGTATTTCTCGAGCTCGGCTGTCGGCACGTCAATCGTGATGGGACCTGATTGGGTCAGCAGCGTGGGCACCATCGCGTCGACAAGCGCGTGCGCGTATGCGGTGGCCGGCGCGCCGGAAGCATTGCACATCACCGCGATCGAGAGATCATCCTGTTCAGGGTAACGCGCCAGATACGTGCTGTACCCCGCCGTTGAACCCGAGTGTGCGATCTGCTTGGTTCCGCGATACTGTGAGACCGTCAGGCCCATCGCATACTGAATTTCTCGCCCGCTCGTCAGTCGCATTTGGCGCGTCATCGAATCAGTCACGGCCGCACCAAGCGTGCGCGCGGTCAGCGCGCGGTTCCACGTCAGCCAATCACCGACGGTCGTGAACATGCCACCTGCACCGATGATGTTGTCGAACGGCATGTCCAAATGCCATCCATCACCCGCCCGACGATACGCCTGCGCCAGCCCGGGCACCACGGTGGTATAGTCATCCCGCCAACGCGTGTGGCTCATGCCAAGCGGCGCGAACATGCGCTCGGCGGTGAACTGGGCAAACGGCGTTCCGCTGACCCGCTCGATCAGCGTGCGCAACACCAGAAAGCCGGAGTTGGTGTACGAGTAGTAATCACCAACGGAATAGTTCAGCGATTGCTGCTTGGTGATGAGATCGTACACCACGTCTTGCGTGTGCATCCGCGTGCCACGCGGCCACCCCTGCAGCGCCACGAGATTGCTCCACTCACGAAGCCCGCTGGTGTGCGAAAGCAGGTGGCGCACGGTGATCGGCTTGCTGTATTGCGGAAACTCCGGCAGATAGCTGCGCACATCAGCATCGAGCGCCACTTTGCCATCCCGCATCAACAGCATCACCGCCATCGCCGTGAACTGCTTAGCCACCGATCCCGACTCGAGAATCGACGTCGCGGACAGCGGCCGTTCACTCGTCAGATCGGCCATGCCATAGCCGCGCGTGAGCAGTGTTTTCCCTGCACGGTCTATGCCCACCACGCAGCCGGGGCCCCGCGTAGAGTTCCACGGCGCGAACACGCGATCGGCGATCGCTGCAACGTCCGTGCCCGGAG
>JANOPS010000112.1:0-2669 GCA_031421995.1 Gemmatimonadaceae bacterium | reverse complement strand
CGCTCGGGGCCCGGCTATTTATTGTAGACTAGGTGGGTACGACGGGAGCGGCGCCAAAAGGACTGGCGGGGGCACGTACACGAACGCATTCTCCACGAATGACACTGACGAACCTCAACCCGCGCGAACGCGAAGCCTTGGCCCGCGAGCGACTGCCCGTTGCCGTGTACGACTACTATGCTGGCGGGGCAGGCGACGAGATCACGGTTCGCGAGAATGAACTGGCATGGACGCGACCGCGTCTGATTCCACGTATGCTGGTGGATGTGCATGCGGTCGACGCGCGAACAACCGTGCTGGGTCAGGCAATCGCCATGCCGATCATCACGGCGCCGACCGCATTGAACAAGCTGGCGCATCCTGATGGCGAGTGTGCCATCGCACGAGCGGTTGCCGCCGAGGGCACACTGCACGTGCTCAGTACACTCAGTTCGACGTCACTGGAAGAGGTCGCGGCGGCTTCGCCAGCGCCGCGTTGGTTTCAGCTCTACGTGTATCGCGATCGGCAGTTGACCCATGATCTCGTCAAACGCGCCGAGCGTGCGGGGTACTCGGCCATCTGCCTGACCGTCGATATGCCGCGCCCCGGCAATCGCGAGCGCGATGCGAAGAACGCGTTCGTGATGCCACCGAACGTGAGCGCCGCCAACTTCGACCACGTGATTGCCGACGTTCCGAGCGCGTCGGCGTTGCTAGCCTATATCAGCCACCAGTTTGATCCGTCGTTGACGTGGGAGTCATTGGGATGGCTGCGCAGCATTACCACGCTGCCCATCGTGGTGAAGGGCATTTTGTCGGCGGCGGATGCGCAGCTTGCTGTGGAGCATGGCGCCGCCGGCATCGCGGTCTCAAACCATGGCGGTCGCCAGCTTGACACGGTACTGACGTCGTGTGATGCGCTGCCGGCGATTGTCGACGCGGTGGGCGGGCGCGCTGAAGTGTATGTCGACGGTGGCATTCGGCGCGGCACGGATGTGTTAAAGGCGCTCGCGATGGGCGCGCGCGCGGTGATGATTGGGCGGCCCTATCTCTGGGCGCTGGCGGTTGATGGCGAAGATGGCGTGCGTCGCGTGCTGCAGCTGCTGCGCGACGACCTGTGTTTGTCGATGGCGTTGGCGGGAACGCCAACCATCGCGCATATCACGCGAGCGCTGCTCGCGTGAGGACGTACCGTGCGCTCGCCGGTCGGCGTCCCATCGCGCGCCTCCGTGGTTCGTACTCCCCGTCCCGCTATGCACCTGCGCGTCGCGACTGAAGCAGATGCAGCCTCTATCGCTCGGCTTCACACCCAGAGCTGGTTGAGTACGTATCGCAGCATGCTGGCGGACGAGTACCTCGACAACGATTTGGGGGCTGAGCGGCGGCAGGTATGGGAAGACTTCTTCGCAACGCCCGCCCCGTCAGCGTATCTCGTGCTCGCTGAGGAGCAGGGCGCGATGATTGGGTTTGCGTGTGCGATCGGCGCCGCCGACCCCGAGTACGGGACGTTGCTGAGCAACTTGCACGTTGCGCGTTCGCGCCAAGGCCAAGGACTCGGCGCGGTGTTGATGGCGGCGGTTGCGCAGTGGACGGTGGTAACGCACCCGACCATCGGCATGTACCTGTGGGCGTTGGAAGCAAACCTCGGGGCTAGGCAGTTCTATGCGCATCTTGGCGGTGTCGAGTCGGGACCCCGATGGTGGACACCTCCCGTGGGTCCTCCAGTGCCGGAGGTTCGATACGCCTGGGCTCGTCCGCAGGCGTTGATCGGCCGCTGTGGCGTCGAGCGCGAGGGGAGAATGCCGGGAGAATGAGCCGACTTTCACGCGTTTCTCGCTAGTGGTACTGGGTCCGTCGGACGAAGCGGTGGAGAACGGCACTGAGTCATTGGCCCTGCTGACCTGTCGCGCCGGTGTCGTACCTTCTTGATCCAGCTGGGCTTCTGAGGTTTCGACGAGATATCATGGACATAACCCCAAACAGCTGGGCGCGGATCACCGCGCTGTTCGAAGAATACCAAGCAAAGTGCAGCGCGTGATCTCGTGTCGAGCACCCCGGTACGGGCGCCGAGTGAGAGCGTGACGCACACCCAACTGTCACAATGCCGATTGCCGGATGTGTCGTCGCTGCGCGACCGGCTTCGGGGCGAGCTTGATGCCATCGTACTCATGGCCATGCGCTCGGAGCCCGCCCGTCGATACGTCAGTGCGGAAGCCTTGAGCGAGGACCTGCTCCGCTACCTCAAGGGTCTGCCCGTGAACGCGCGCCCGGACACGGTGAGCTATCGCATTCGAAAGTTCGTGCGCCGTGAGCGGGCGCTGGTTGTTGGTGTGGGTGTCGCCATCACGGCGCGCGTCGCCGGCACGATCGCGGCCGTACAATCGGCGCGCGTGGCAAACGCCGAGCTGCCGCGGGCCACTCGCGTGACGTCGGTGCTGAAAGAGATTATCGGCGCAGGGACCACCAGTAAATCGAAATATTCATCGGTGCCGACGCTGTTGACGGTGCTGGACTCGGCGCGGACCAGCGTGGCTCGCGAGTTCGCCACCGATCCGCGAACGCGCGCCGACTTCTATGCGACCTTTGGGCAATCGTATCTCAGCCTTGATCGACCGGATCTTTCGCTGGCCGTGTTCGACTCGGCACTGCTCCTGCATACACGAACCCTTGGAAAGGACGCGCAGGAAGTG
>JANOPS010000111.1:0-23315 GCA_031421995.1 Gemmatimonadaceae bacterium | reverse complement strand
CGGTTTTTCAGTCCCCATGTACATCTGGGACTCCACCTTCACCGCGCTCGGCGCCGCCGGGTATCGCGTGATTCGCTACGACCTGTACGGTCGTGGATGGTCAGACCGTCCGGACGCCGCGTACGATGGTCCGATGTACGACACACAGCTCAATGAGCTGCTCGATTCGCTCCACGTCACGCAGGCGATCAATCTGGTGGGACTGTCGTTCGGTGGATTCGTGACGTCGCACTACGTCGCTGGGCATGCACGACGCGTGCGTACGCTCACGCTGATCGATCCCGCGAGTTCGTCGCCGGCGGTCCCAGCATTCCTCACGATGCCAATTGTGGGCCCGTGGATTTGGCAGGTCACGCAGATTCCCGGAAAGGCCGAGGGCCAGTACGAGGATTTTCTGCACCCCGAGCGCTACCCGACGTGGGCAGACCAGTACCGCCCGCAAATGCGCTATGACGGTTTTGGTCGAGCGTTGTTGCGCAGCGCCGTCACCATGAGCCGAACGGATTTCAGCGGGCTCTTCGCGAATGTCGCGAAAACGGGCGTGCCCGTGTTGCTCGTGTGGGGAAAACAAGATCAGACGGTCACGATCGACAAGTCAGCTGTGGTGCGCACCAGCATTCCGCGCGCCGACTTCTTTCCCGTCGACTCGGCGGGCCACTTGCCGCACATCGAACAGGCGGCGATCGTGAACGCGAAACTGCAGCAGTTCTTCACGTGGCAGCCCATTGTGGCGACGCCGAGTCGCTAGCGCGCGTACGCATCTCGAAGCCGCCGGTGGTGGCGCGGATGCGCCGCACCATCACGCGGTGCGGCGCATCCTTGCGTCAGCCGGCGATCAGCGTTCCAGGCGACCGGTGTACGTCAACGCGCCGGTTGGCGGTGTGGCGCCAAAGTTCGCTGAGCCGGTGAGCAGTCCGGTCCCGGTCGTACTGGCGTACGAGCCCGTGCCCTTCTCAACCGTCCACGTGCCCGCTAGGGTAGCAGCCGTTTGACTGGTGAACGTGAGGGTGGCACTACCGCGAACCGTTAGCGTGCCCTGCTTGCCGGTGATCGTGCGGACGAAGGTGATCGGCACCGGCGATTGCGTGAGCGGTCCACCGAACGTGAGCTCTTCGGTGGTGCTGCCACTATCGGAACGCGCGCCGGAAATCGTGAACGTGCCGGCGGACGTGGTTTGGCCGGTCAGCGCCTGTGCGATGGCGATGGTGACAGGCCCGCTGGGGTCCGGGGCGGCGGTGTCACTGCAAGCGGCGGCGAGTGTGGCGGCGGTGGTCATGAGTAGTACCCGGACGGTGGTGGTCAGTGAGCGATGCATACGATCCTCGTGATGAAGGGGCTCGGCGGGGCGCCGTGTGCACGAGAACATCGACACGTGTCTGGGTGGTACGCACCGCCCGATTGGGTAGTGATCTTTGGGTGGTGGTCGCGCGAACGGACCTCGTCGAGACCTAGTCGACCAGCGCCCAGATTGCCGACGGCGGCGCGTCGCCATCGCCTGGCGCCACCGAATGCACGGCGACAGCGACTTCCGCACCGGCCAGAATGTCGCGCAGCATGCCCGTCATGACGATCTCGCCGGGTTGTGTGGCCTGCGCGGTGTCAATCGATCGGGCCAGAGTCGCTCCAACCGGAACACCATCGGACACCGAGCAGGCCCCAACGTGCAGCGACATACCGCCCACGCGGCCGGTGCCAAGCCCGCGCAGTGCGCGTGCCGCGCGCAGTGCCGCGCTCGGTCCTTCGAAGAGCGCAGTCCACGTGGCATCTGATTGGCGCAGAAAGCGCGCGCCGTGTGCGTCGAGCATCGCACGTTTCTCCTCGTCAAGCCGCGCGTGTGTGCCGGCCATGCACAAGATGATCGCGATCCACGTGCGCACCGCAGGGGTTGCATCGGGACGCTGCAGATACTCCGTGACCGTGCGCGCGATCTGCTCACCGTCTACGAAGTAGACGTGGTCGCTGCCGGGCATTTCTACGATGCGGGCGTGCGGCAGGCGCGCGGCGAAGTAGCGGCCAGCAGCGAGCGGCACGAGGCGATCGCCGACGCGATGAATGATGAGCGTCCGCGTCGCAATCGACGGCAGCAGTGCGCGAATGTCGACCGTGCGCGCATTGATAAGCACTTTCATGACCACCGAGGGACTTGTCGCCGCGCGCAAAAGCTTCGACCACCACGCGCGAAACGTGGGCACGTTCGCGCGCGATGGCACAAAGCGGTCGAGCGCCCAGGGTTCGCCAAATCGATCCGGCACGGGAACGAGCAACGGGAACTGCTGCGCGGCGTTTCCCTCCCACGGGAACTCCGTCCCGTGCCCGCCAATAAACGGCGACACGTTCACGAGGATCAATCCGTGCACGCGCTCAGGATACATCGATGCCAGGAGTACGGCCGCCGCGCCGCCCTCAGACGTCCCCATGATGAAGGCCTGTGAGGCGCCGGCCGCGTCGAGCACACAGCGGGCGTCGGCCACGGTCTCTTCGAGCGTGGACGGCGCGACATCGCGATCGGACACGCCGACTCCACGCTTGTCGAAGAGAATGACGCGCGCCGAGCGTCCCAGCAGCTCAAAGAAGGCGGCGTACTCGGGCTCTTCCCAGGCCAGGTCCAGGTGCGACACGAAGCCGTGGACGAACAGCAGGTCGACCGGTCCGTCGCCGACGATCTGATAGGCGAGATGTACGCCGCCGTTGTTGGCGTAGCGGACCTCGGAGCGCGGAACAGCGGCGACCGGCGCGGTTGGCACCGGCGCATCGAGGAGCCCTCGCGTCATCGCAACGCGGATCGCTTCAGCGCGCGATGAGACGTCGAGCTCGCGATACAGCTGCTTGATGTACCAGCGGACAGTGTCCGGGGCGAGCGAGAGGCGCTGGGCGATTTGTGGGGCCGAAAGGCCCTCGGCCAGGAAGGTTAAGACTTGTCGTTCTCGAACCTTCAGGGCGTGTGGCATGGCCCCAAGATGCTAGGCACCTGGCCGGAATAGCGAGGAACGCGAGGAATCACCGTTTCTCCAACGTCATGACGGAAATGTCGCTCTCCATGCTCCCGAGCGCGAGATAGAATTGTCGCCCGTCAGTGGCGAACCCGTATCGCGTTGGGAGTCGTGCTGGGTCATCGAATCGCACGAGCGCTCGTGACGCGCTGTTCGTGAGCGGTCACATGGCGAATGAAGTGAAAATGGTCGTCGATGTTCCGATGGCCGGCATGCAGATCCCCCTCACGCAGCAGCCGACGACGACGGTTACGCGAGTGCCGTAATTCCTCCCCTCGCTCGCTCGGCCGTCGCACCGAATTGCCAATTGGCGGGACTTGGGGCTATTTCTGTCAGGAGTTCGTCACTTTTCGCTCATCCTGGAGAATACGCCGATGCCACAAGGCCGTCCGAAGCTGGCGCTGCTTGCGCCACTGCTGTTCATCGTTGGGCTCTGTCCGATCGGGCCGCTCGCGGCTCAAACTACGGGAACCGTTGAAGGAAGAGTGACCGCCACCGGTACAGCGGACGGGCTGGCAGGCGCGTCAGTCAGTTTTGCCGGCACGTTGCTTGGCGGGATCACGCGCGCCGACGGCGGCTATCGCGTGCTGCTCAGGCCGGGCACGTACGAACTTCGCGTCCGACTTCTGGGATACGCAAGCCGAGTCGACACCGTGGTGGTTGCGGCAGGACGCCCGCTTGTTCGGAACTACGAATTGGCCAAGTCCACCACGCAGCTTGAACAAGTGGCGATCACGGGTTCGCGCGCCGGCGCTCGTACCGTGGTCAGCAGTCCAGTACCGGTCGATGTCATCAACACCACCGAACTCCGCTCCACCGGCCGCGTCGAGACCGCGCAAATGCTCCAGGCAGCCGCGCCGTCTCTCAATTTCCCGCGACCTGCGGTCGCGGACGGCACCGATCACGTGCGACCGGCCACGCTGCGCGGGCTGGCGCCCGACCAAACTCTCGTACTTGTGAACGGCAAGCGCCGGTATACCAGCGCCCTCATCAACAACAACGGTACCATCGGACGCGGGACCTCAGCCGTGGATCTCAATGCGATTCCTGCATCGATGATCGATCGGATCGAGATCCTGCGCGATGGCGCCGCAGCGCAGTACGGCTCCGACGCGATCGCCGGAGTCATCAACATCATTCTCAAGGGCGCCAGTGCTGGTGGCGTCTCCCTCCAAAGCGGCCGATTCAACACCGACGTGGAAGGGTTGGGCAAACGTAATGACGGCGGCAACGTGGCCATGTCGGCGGACAACGGGCTGAGTTGGGGAAGCGGCAGCTATCTGCACGGCGGCGTTGAGTATCGCAATCGCGCGATGACCAACCGCAGCTTCGCCGACCCACGCGTACAGTTTTCGGCCACCGACCCACGAGAAGCAACAGTCAATCGATTCACCCACTGGTCGGGCGATGCCGCGTCGGTCGACGTAGTGGGCATGTATAACGGCGGGATCAATCTGCAGAGTGGAACGCAACTGTACTCGTTCGGCGCGTTCGGTCGACGTGATGGCCGCTCTACCGGTTTCTTTCGTCGGCCGACCCAGACTGCACAGGTAGTGCGCAAGATCTTCCCGAACGGATTTCTCCCCGATATCGAAAGCAACATCAACGACATTTCGTTCGGCGTCGGTGCGAAAGGGCTGGCCAAAGGATGGAACTGGGATCTCAGCGAGGTCTACGGCAACAACTCCTTCCAGTTCATCATCAACAACTCCAATAACGCGTCACTCGGGCTCGCCTCGCCCACAACGTTCAATGCCGGCACCCTTGGTTTCGGACAGGCCATCACGAACGTCGATTTGTCACGACAGTTCACGCTGGCCAGCAAGCCACTGCGCGTCTCCACCGGCGCCGAGTTCCGTTGGGAGAACTACAGCATCGAAGCAGGCGAACTGGCGTCGTATCAGAACGGGGGCAGCCCGGTGCTTGATGAAACGGGCAACCCGGTACGCAATACATCAGGAGCCACAACGCCTGCCCTGCCCGGTTCGCAGGTGTTTCCCGGCTTTACGCCCAGTGACGCCAAGAACGAAGGCCGCACCGCTGTCGCGGCGTACGTCGACCTTGAGAGCGACGTGAGCAAAAAGTTGCTGGTCGGCTTCGCCGGACGCATGGAGAATTTCTCAGACTTCGGGTCCCAAGCCACTGGCAAGCTCACCGGCCGATTCGCGCTCACCGAGAAGCTCGCATTGCGCGGGGCCGTCGCCACCGGATTCCGCGCTCCGTCGCTGCAGCAGAGCTTCTTCACGTCGCAAGCCACGACCTTCGTGAACGGCCAGCCCGTAGATATCAAGACGCTTCCGGTGGCCAGTCGCGAAGCGCGCCTGCTCGGCGCCACCGATCTCAAGCCCGAGAACTCCACCAACCTCAGCGCTGGTGTGACGCTGCAGCCGATAAGCAGCTTCACGGTCACGGCGGACTACTACAACATCGCCATCAGTGATCGGATCGTGCTGTCCGAAAACTTCATCGGCGCCGGCATCCAGGCGTTCTTCGCGGCGAATGGGTTTCCCGCAGTGAACGGCGGACGCTACTTCACGAATGCCATCGACACCAAGACCAGCGGACTCGATGTCGTGGCCAACTACGGGATTGACCTCAAATCATCCGGTGTCCTCCGTTTCACCGGCGGCTACAACCAGAATCGCACCAAGGTCACCCGGGTCGTGGTCAACACGCCGGCAGCGCTTGGCAATCTCGACGAGCAGTTGTTTGGTCAGGCCGAGCGCGGGCGCATTGAAGTCGGACAGCCTCGAAACAACCTGCTGATGACCGCGAACTATGATCGCAAGCGTCTGTCGCTGACAGTGCGTACCCAGCGCTTCGGGGAGGTCACCTCTATTGCCGCGAAGGCTACCGGCACGGCGCGACAAGTGCCCAACCAGACGTATGGTGCGAAGTTCATTTCCGATGTGAGCGCTTCTTATCGCTTCTTCAATCGCGCCACACTCACCTTTGGCGCTGATAATCTGTTCGACGTGTATCCCGACCAGAACAAGGATCGCGGGGATCTCGCCGCCAACTACTCTGGTCAGGGAACGTTTGGCGTGTTCCGGTACTCCGGTCTGTCGCCGTTTGGTTTCAACGGACGCTACCTGTACGCCCGCGCGGCATTCGGTTTGTAGTCTTCAGAACGCGCGGGCACGCAGTTGCGGCCCGCGCGGCCCGCATGCGATTACGACAAAGGGACCGTGCTGCATTTCACGGTCCCTTTGTCAGGGCGGTGGTGAGGCGGCCGATTATCTCAGACAATGAAGCCCTCAGGTGAGCAACGACGAAGGACGTCATACGCGAGCACAGTACGTCTCCCAAAGTTCGGTATATCGTATTGCAGGCATGTAGTGGCGTTAATATGGCTCGATTATGCGCGCTATGTGGCGCTTGTAAGTGCCGGTTTTAGTAGTGGTTCGATCAAAGCGAGCATGCTGGCCGTGGGCCTCGTCGATCCACGGCTTTCGAGAACGGAGCAACTACGGCTTCACCGCACTCCAGGTCGGACACGGTGGAGCCGTCCCCGCGCCTCGCGGCGCGCCCTCTGGGCGCGGCAGGGTGTCGGCCACCTGCATCACCTCCACATCGAAGATCAGCGTCGCGCTGGGCGGAATCACCGGCCGCCGACCCTTCTCGCCGTACCCCAGCTGATACGGAATGATCAGCCGACGCGTGCTGCCAACGAGCATGCCCTCAAAGCCCAGGTCCCAGCCCGCAATGACGCGCCGAAATCCCTGCGGAAAGCTGATCGGGTTTTTGGGTGCGCCCGCGTTGGTGGTATCGCGCGACGAGTCGAACTTCTTCCCGTCGGTGGTCCAGCCCGTGTAGTGCGCAAACACGCAACTGCCCGGTCGCACGGGCGCGCCACTGCCGACCGAGAGATCGACGGCTTGCAGCGTGAATAGCGTGCGCGGCTTGGCCGATACGGCGGGGATGGGCGCTGTGTATTTGGGTGCCCGGGCGCAGGCGGCGCTCACGCCCGTGACGGCGATGAGCGCGAGACGTGAGAGGCGCATGGGGCGTGTGGCTGCGAGGGAGTCAGAAAAAAGCGCGATCGAAGAGTCGACCGCGCCCAACGTGCAGCACGTGCGCGTTGCTGTCCATCGTCCAGGTGCGAAGATCCTCACAGGGCGTCGCCCACGACGCGACCGACTGTGCTACGTTGACTCAGACGCTGGCGATGCGTCGCTTCGAACAACCCTCCCTCGGATTTCTCTCGCTTCACGCCCGCATGGACACCAGCCTCGCCGAACTGATTCGTCACGCGGAAGCGGGTGAGCCGAGTGCCGCCGATCGTCTCTTCACGGCGATGTATGCTGATCTGCACCGGCTCGCCGAACGCCAGCTGGCCCGAGACGGCGGCCAGCTGACCCTCGGCGCCACCACGCTGCTCCATGAGGCGTACATCAGCATGGCCGCTCGCGACGGCGCGTCGTTCCCCGATCGGGCGCGCTTCATGGGGTACGCGGCACGAGCGATGCGAGGGCTGCTGATCGACTACGTACGCAACCGGCGCGCGCAAAAGCGAGGCGGCGAATTCCACATCACCGGCATCAACACGCTCACGCCGGTTGCCAGTCCCGAGGTCAAGGGCGGGGAGGACATCGAAGCACTCGGCGAAGCGTTGGACGGGTTGGCGGTGCTCGACCGCGCGCTGGCGGAGCTGGTCGATTTGCACTTCTTCTGCGGATTCGGCTTTGGTGAGATCGCGGTCATGCGCGGGGTGTCTGAGCGCACGGTGCAGCGGGACTGGAGGAAGGCGCGGCTGCTGCTTCGGAGGTCGCTGGAGAGCAGTGAGGGGTGAGTGGGGCTCAGGGCGGGCTCAGGGCTCAGGGCGGCTGCGGGCAGAGAGAGGGGTGAGGAACATGCAGGCGTGGGCTGTGCGCTTTGCGGTTTCAGGCTCGAGCGCCTGCTTGAGGTGTGTGATGTGAGGTGTGAGACCTGCTCAGGGTTGAGGTCTGAGGCTTGAGAGCCCACGCTTTTAGCTTGGTGTCGCCTTTGGGTGTCGTTTGCCGATTGTCTTGGTACGAGGCCGCGTTTGCGGTCGCGCCACCACGACTCGGAGCCCATCATGTTTCACTTCGCGCGTCATTTCCGGAATGCCCTGCAGCCTCTCGTGCACAGTGCGCTGGCCCTCAACGTGTCCGAACGGGCGGTGTGGCTGCACGAATTGCGGGTGGACTGCCCAACGGTGGCACTGGAGCTGGAGCGATTGATTGGAACGCGCATCGACGCAAACGGACTCGGAGCCGCTGTGTACGAGGTCGTGCCCGGGTCACCGGAGCACCTTGGCCTGCGTTCCTGACGCGGATGTCGAGCATCGTGATGTTCGCGAGCGCAGGCGCCCTCTTGGCCCTGCTGTACATCGTGGCCGCCGTCGTCGTCGCGCATCAGTTCACCACACCGCGCCGTGTCCAGCCACTCGCGCACATCGGCACGAACTACGAACGCGTGCAATTCTGCGCACGTGGCGAATCGCTCCGTCTCATCGCGTCCTATCAGCGGGTGCAAGATTCGACAGGGGTGGTCATCCTCGTACACGGTCGTGATTCCTGCCGTGGAGATGAACTCCGAGGCACGACGGAAGCGTTGGTGCAGGATCTCTCGGCACGCGGCCTGAGCGTCATGATGATGGACTTGCGTGGGCACGGCGAGAGTGATCACGGACGACTCACCTTTGGGCGTCGCGAGCGTCGCGACATTCTTGGTGCGGTCGACTTCTTGCTGCTTCGTGGCTATGAACCAGGCCGCATCGGCGTGTTGGGTGCGTCCATGGGCGGTGTCAGTGCCATCGCGGCCGCTGCCGAGGAACTAGCCATTGGTGCGTTGATCACCGATAGCGCGTACTCCTCGCTCCATGAAGTGCTTTCTGCGCAATTCACCCGACTCACGAAGCTCCCGCAGTTCGTGCTGGCAGGAGCCCTCATTGCATCGCGTGCGCTGACCGGCGAAAACCTGCTCCTTCATACACCTGGCCAGAACATGAGGCGTCTGCGCGGTCGGCCGACGCTGGTGATTCACGCGGAACACGACCCCTTTGTGCCAGTGCACCACGCGCGGATCCTGGCGCAGGCCGGCGAGGGCGATGTGTGGATTACCACGGGCACGGGACATCTCTCGTCGTACGTGGCGACTGGACCCGAATACGTGGAGCTGGTGGGCGCGTTCTTTGCCCAACACTTGGCGAGTATGTATATAGACAAAGACGCCATGTCTTCGCAGCTTAGCAGTCACAGTATGGAACGATCGACTGCCTTCTCTGATCCACACGCGAATGTCTGACCCACTGCCGCTTGATCCCGAACTGTATGCGCGTGTTGGCCCACTCCTCGACCAGGCGCTCGATCTTGCTCCAGAACTTCGCGCCCAGTGGTTGACGGGTTTGCGCGACGAGAGCCCCGAGGTGGTGGACACCTTGGCCAGATTGCTCGCGGGCGACACCGCGACGCGTGAGTTCCTGCCGAGTGGGCCCGGTCGCTACTCCCTTGAACAGGTACTGGGTGGATGGGCCCCCTCGTCGTTGGCGGGCACCGCCATCGGCGCGTGGACACTCGATGCACTCATTGGTCAGGGCGGCATGGGCACGGTATGGCGGGCCCACCGCGCGGACGGCACGTTTACCGGGAACGCGGCAATCAAGCTGCTGCACTTGTCCAGCGTCACGCCACTCGCGCTCGAGCAGTTTCGCCGCGAGGGCACGTTGCTGGCCACGCTGTCGCACCCCAACATCGCGCGCTTGCTCGACGCCGGCGTCACGGAGGCCGGCCAGCCGTATTTGGTCATGGAGTACGTCGACGGCGTCCCGCTCGATGTCTATGCACGGGACCAGCGGCTTTCACAAACAGCGCGCGTCGGTCTGATACAACAAGTATTGGACGCGATCAGCCATGCCCATGCGCAGCTGATTGTGCATCGTGACCTCAAGCCGTCCAACATTCTCGTGCGCCCGAACGGGCGCGTGACGCTGCTGGACTTTGGCATTGGGAAGCAGCTGCTCCAATCGTCAGAGAACGCACTGCCTGACGTGACGGAGGCTGGCGGTCGCGCGCTCACGCCGCTGTACGCGTCACCGGAGCAGCTGCGCGGCGACGCGATCGGGACGGCGAGCGATACGTACAGCGCGGCCGTGGTGGCGTATCAGTTGCTCACCGGTGCGCATCCCACCGCGGGAGACAGTCGTACGCCCGCGGACATCATGCGTACCACGTTCGAGACTGCGCCGCGATCCACGACGCTTGGCGATCTGGATACCGTTCTCCGCAAGGCGCTCAAGAAAGCGCCCGGCGAACGGTACGAAACGGCCGCCGCGTTCAACGACGACTTGCGGCGCTACGTGGAACGCAAGCCGGTACGCGCGCGGCCGGATACGGTAGGCTATCGGTTGCGTCGTTTCGTGCAGCGCAATCGGGCGGGCGTGGCGGGGACGGCGGTGGCGATACTGGCCGTGATGGCCACCACCGGCGTGGCGGTACGACAGGCGTGGCGGGCAGACCTCGCGCGAAGTGGCGCGCTGTTTCAGACGGAGCGGGCGGAGGCGACGCGTCAGTTTCAAACACTGTTGCTCTCACAAATCGGTACCACCACGCTCAGTCAAAAGCAGCTGCTCGATAAGGGCGTGCAGAT
The DNA here is from genome assembly GCA_031421995.1 of Gemmatimonadaceae bacterium. Taxonomy (GTDB): domain Bacteria; phylum Gemmatimonadota; class Gemmatimonadetes; order Gemmatimonadales; family Gemmatimonadaceae; genus Gemmatimonas. Next base: position 12,714 of record JANOPS010000111.1, on the reverse strand, counting down.
GTTTGACGCGGGAAAGACCCCCGACCCGCGCATCACCATCTCGCTCCTCCTCAATTTTGCGGATCGGTATGCCGAGTTGGAGCGTGACGTGGAGGCAGGTGCGCTCTTGCTGCGCGCCGATTCTGCCGCACGTCGCCTCGGCGATGTGCCCGCGATGTTCGCGACCGCCTGCGGCCTTGCGCGCAACTACGGAGAATCGAACAAGCCGGAGTTGGCAAGAGCGCAATTGGCACGCGCCGATTCGGTGGTCGTAGGAACGGCGAAAGAGGACGACGTCGATCGCATTGCCTGCCTGCTGGCGCGTGCAGGCCTGTTTTCGAGGAGTGCCACGCATGACTCCGCACTTATGCTCTATCGTCGTGTGGTCACGATCCTTGATAGTACGGGCCGCGGAAATACCTTGCAGATGGTGACGGTGCAGTCGCGCATTGCGAGCTTCCTCGGCGACGCCAATCGTTCACGTGAAGCGGTCGAGGTGCTGGAACGACAGCAGGAAGCCCTGACGCGACTCGGTCTCGCTGGCTCGTTTGCGTCCACGGGTGTCAGGGCCAACATTGCGACCGCGCGTCTTGAGCTTGGCGAACGCGCCGCCACGCTCCCCGTTTGGAGAGAGGTCAATGCTCGGCTTCTGGCGGCCGACACGGCGGGCGGGATCAACCCGACCGCGGGCTTCAACTTCGCGGCCGCGCTACTTTCCGACGGACAAGCCGACTCGGCATTGGTGTGGTATCGCGCCGTCGCCGCGAGTGCTGCCCAGCGAAAAAACGCCTTGGTGGAAGCCCGCGCGCAGTTCGGCGTCGTGCGGAGTCTCGCCGCTCTTGGGCGTGGAGCCGAGGCGGCACCTGCGTTTACGCGATACTTGGCGATGCAGCGTGCGCTCAAACGGCCTGTGTATCGCGACAGCCTGATTCTCGCGGCCAACATTGCCGCGGCGGTCACCGACACGGCCGGCGCGGTGGTGCTTCTGGAAGGGGTGATGACGATGGATAGTGTGCTCGTCGTGCCGCAAACAAATCGCCGGTCGTGGACCGCCTTGCGAACACTGACACCGCTGTTGCTCAGTCGCGGCAACGCCGAGCGGGCCCGCACGTATGCGCAGGTCATGCGCACCATTGCTGATACCGATTCGCTGACCGGCACGCGCAGCGCCGATGTTGGGCTGGCTGATCTCTACATCGCCCGCGCGTTTTCAGCGCAAGGCCAGCGGGACAGTGCACGGGTGTGGGCGCTGGCGGCGCAGACGGCGCTGCGGGTTGGTGCGGGTCCACGGCACGCGACCACGCGAGAAGCCGAGGCATTGTTGGGGACGCTGCGGTAAGTTGAAACTGCCTATGAAACTTACTTTTCAGAGCGATGTCATCGGCTTGTCGGCTGAAACGCCTGAAGAGAAGGACATCTGCGATCTGCTTGCACGGGCCGATGGCTACGTCTTCCAACTTCATGCGTCGTCGGGCCGCGGTATGCATCCCACGCGCCAACTTCCATTTCGTCCGTTTCCTCGCGAGTTTCCCAACGCAGCCTACCGCAGACGTGGCGTCGGCTTGGCCGCGTAGCCTCTATCCTGTTATCCCGGAAGAAGACGAGAACATGCGACCCTACTTGCGATTGTGGCGGATTCGCGTCGGCGTCATATTGCTGGTGCTTGGCACGGGCCCGCTGGTGAGCATCATGGTTGCCGCCCGTCTGGGCTTCACGGACGATCCCAATCCGAACCCTGTTCTTTTTGGGATGCTTGCCGGCCTCACGTTCTGGCCGAGCGTAGCACTGATTGCCTTTGGGGCTTGGCGTATTCGGAAGGCGTTGCGCGCGACATAGCGACTACTCCGACAGAGGTGCGCGTGATGCCTGACTCGGATCATCGTGCCGTGGGGTGCTTGCGACGCGAGGAACGTGTTCACGGGGCGCCTGCGCGATAACGTGCGCGGCAATGAGCTCCGCTGGCAACTGCGCGTCAGGCAGCTGTGCCGGTGCCGGGGGCTGAGCATGTGCCGAGTCAATTGATGCGCGCGATGCGGCAGCGTGCCTGGCAAGACGGTGCGCGAACCAGCTCACCCCTGCGGCTGCAACGCCAATCGCCGCGGCGGCCAACCAAATTGACCACTGCGCGTCCGACTCCATGGGCTCGAACAGTGGTTGTACGCCGAGCAGCGCGGCTGTTGCAACGCCCCAGATGGCGGTAGACCACGCTGCCCATCGCGCGCGCTTCACCAGGCCGATAGCCGCCACCACTGCCGACGTGCCGATGACCAGCTGCAGTGTGCCGAAGAGCAGCGAGCCAGGCTCCGTTTGCCGGAATTCACTCAGTGCCTGACGGAAGGCGCTGTTACCGAGGAGCAGGAGCGCGGCTGCGAAGAGGTAGGCACCAATTGATCGAAGCACGCTCGTCTCCATTCGCGATAGGGGTATTTTGTCTGTACGCGTAATTTCGCACACGGTTTCTCGGTGCGCAGCACGCAGAGGTCCCTCGGCGCAAAACACATGATGCTACCTCGCACGGTCCACATCGTCATCGCTGCCTTCACGTTCGCAAGCAGCGGGTTCTCCCTCTCGCATGCGAATGCGCAAACGGCACCATCGTCGACCGTGGCCGTGCGAGATAGCGGCTGGCGCGTGGTATGGTCAGACGAGTTCAATCGCGACGGCCTGCCGGACGTCAGCAAGTGGGACTACGAAGACGGCCTCGTGCGCAACAAAGAAGCACAGTTCTACACCAGGCGACGCGCCAAGAATGCGCGCGTCGAACGTGGCGTCCTTGTGATCGAAGCACGACGTGAACCGTGGCAGGGGAGTGCCTACACCTCAGCAAGCCTGATCACGCTCGGCACGTTTGGCTTTCAATACGGTCGCGTCGAAGTGCGCGCGAAGTTGCCCGCCGCGCGCGGCGCATGGCCGGCGATCTGGATGCTCGGCGAGGATCGCGCGATTGTGGGCTGGCCCCGGTGTGGCGAGATCGACATTCTCGAGCATGTAGGACATCTCCCCGGCGTCGTCCATGGCACCGCACATCAGGCGAAAGACAGCGGTGGGTATCAGTCCAAGGGTGGGACGGTCACCATTCCCACCGCGACGAGCGCGTTTCACACGTATCGGATGGACTGGACGCCGGCGGCACTCACGTGGTATGTCGATGATGTCGAGTATTTCCGGTTTCCGTATGTGGGGCCGTCGACTTGGACCTTTGATCGTCGCATGTATCTGTTGCTCAACCTCGCCGTTGGCGGATCGTGGGGAGGGCAGCAGGGCATCGATGCGGTGGCGTTTCCGCAGCGCTTTGACGTTGACTGGGTCCGCGTGTCGCAACCCGCACGCTGGCGGTGAGTGTTGACGTGGCGCGCGCGTGCGACTGCGTTGTGGGGTTGGCGCTATCGCTCAAGGGAGTCGCTCGCTGCCCGGCGGGCGCGCCCGAGCAGCGTTGACGACACCAATGCGCGCCGAGTGACTGTCAGCGCCGCTTCCCACGAACGGACAGTGAGTCAAACCAACGCAGCGTTAACGGAAACGCGTGTGCCACGCTCTCTCCATGCTCCAAGTTGCCGAGTGAATGCCGTGTGACGGCGCCGCCGCGTGCGCGCGAGTACTCGTAAAACCCCGTCGCATCGTCCGGCGACACGGCGTTGTCGTTGGTCGCGTTGTAGAGACGAATCGGCGTACGAGGCACCCACGCGTTGACCGAGTTCGCGTCGAGCGCCGCGGTAAACCAGCTCGAACGATTCTCTTGGATATCGCGAAGGAAATCGGCGCGAAAGATCCCGGGAAACCCGCGCATCATCCACGGCGCAAACTCGGACATCTGATGACTGCCATCCAGCAGCGCTGGCAAGCGTTCGGCGATCTTCGGAAGAAACGCCGAGTCGAGCGGGATGCCCTGGTCGACGGCATAGGCCGCCACCATAAAGGCCACGTAGCCCAAATTGTTCTTTCGCATGGCGTACGGCAGCGACACGGCCCGCAGTGCGTACGCGCCCGCGACGGCGACAGATCTACGCAGCTGATATCCAGCCAAGGGCTTGAGCTCGAGCGCACGCTGTACCGCCGCGACGCTGTGACCTCCTTGAGAGAACCCCATCAGCATGAGGGCGGGATTCCACCGGACGCGAAGACCGTCCGCGACACGCTTGGTCGCCCGGAGCATATCGAGCGTCGCATCGACCGTCGGCTGCGTCAGCATGTACTGTTGTGGATCGGTGGACTCTCCCAGTCCGATGTAGTCGGGCAACACGACCATGTACCCGTTGCTGCCAAACACCGCCGCCTCTTCATTGCCATCCACTCGGCCCGGCTGTGACGGCGCGAGGGCGCTCGTGACGTTGGTCCCGTGAAGGAAGGCGACGACCCCACGCACGGCCGGTTGACCCTTCGGCAGCACCAGCAGACCCGAGGCTTTGACCGGGCGTTCGCGCAAGACCGTCCAGTACACGATGCGATAGAGATCCACGTCGCGCTGCACAGAGATCTTCTCGGGCAGAAAATCGATGGTGGTGGTGAGCCGGGCGCGATCCATCACGCCAAGGGTGTCGACCCGAATCACGGTCCCGCGACGGGGGGGTGACGACTGCGCCGCCGAAGCATGGGCGCTGGAGACGAACAGCAGCAGACCGGAAAGGGCGACTCGTGTAAACCGGAACATAGGAAGGCCACTCCACTGAGGGTGAACGCCAGAGGCATCGTCGCGATGCCTCGACCCCTCACATTCCGCGATTCCGCGTGGCCTGTTTCCTCGAAACCTGACCGATCCTCCTCAAATCATGATCTGAGAGCCAGTCGTCAGGTATTGAGTGAAGCTTGTGCGAGGGCTCGAGCGCGAAACTCGCTCGGGGTGCACCCCTCGGCGTCACGGAACACCCGGTTGAACGTCGGGAGCGACGCGAAGCCGGCGCCGAGCGCGATGGACAGGATGGTATCCCGTGCCCGATCGGGGTCACCCAGCAGTGCCTTGGCGTGCATCAGCCGGAAGTGATTCACGAAGCTGGTGAAGTTGCGATGCCCCATCCCGGCATGAATCAGCGCGCGGAGCGGTTGCACCGGGGTGCGCAGGTGCTCGGCCAGCGCGTCGATGGAGAGCCCGGGCTTGAGGTAGCAGCGTTCGATCTCCATGGCCTCCATCAGCCGGCGATGCAGCGCGAGGTCGCGTGGATCGATGCCCCCCGTCACCACGGGTGGTTCTACGGGGCGCTCGATGAACTGCAGCGGTTCCGTGCGCAGGCGCGCAAGCCAGAGCAGTCCAAGGCTGGTGACCGGCATGCCCACAAAGGCGTTACGCAGCACCGAGGCAAGTTGGCTGTCGGCCACTTCCTCCGTCGCGAGCGAGACGACCAAGGCCATTAGGCAGGCGGCCACGATCCAGCGGCGGGCCCTCCGCCGCGGTTCGAGCAGGTCGGCCTCACGGTCGCGCAGGGCCACCCACATCACATGCACAACCATCAACAACGGCACCACCGAGCCGTACGCGCTGACCACGCCGGTCATCGGCGTGCGCACGCCGAGGTCGGACAGCAGGTAGATCATGGGCGCGGCGCTCAACGCGAGGAGGCCCACCCATTCAACGGCACCCCGTCGGACATCGTCGCGAAGCAGTACGAGACAGAACCACCAGAGGAGGCCGACGTTCGGCGCGCCGACCACGCGAAGGGCGGCGTAGATTGGCACAGGGAATGCCTGCGCCACCGCGAGAGACGCGATCGTTTGCGCACCAGCGCTGATCGCGAGCGCGGCCAGTGCGCGGGCCTGCGGCAGCCCGGCGCCGTCGCGCAGCGTGAAAACTGCCAGCATGAGGCAGAGGGCGATCGTGGCGCCGGACAGCAGCAGATCGAGGCTGATCACGTTCATGAACTAGAATACAAGGAAACCGCTGCGGCAGTGAACGAAGTTGAGGCGTTCGGCGGGGTCACCCACCATCCACACCCGAGAACAGCCATGCGACCAATCATTGACTCCCAGGCGATCGACATTCCGCACGAGATGACCACCACCGGATTCGAGTTTCCAGGCTGTCGCATCGCGGAAAATCGAGGGGTCGTGCGCGGCGTCGTCGTGCGGTCCCGCTCTGTGCTGGGCACGATGGGCGCGAGCGTGCAGACGTTGTTTGGCGGCAATATTTCGCTTTTCACGGAGCTTGCGGAACGCACGCGTCAGCAAGCTTTCGACACGATGCTCGTGCAAGCGCGACTGTCGGGCGCGCACGCCGTCATCGGGATTCGGTACGATGCGACAGAGGTGATGACGGGCGTGACAGAAGTGCTGTGCTACGGCACCGCCGTGACGCTGGAGCGGCTGACGGGCTGAAGGTTTCGGACCGCGCATACCAGGGGGCCACAGCATTCGTCGACGAAGACGCTGGCAGCACTTTGGAGAGCCGTGGAGAGCGGCGGAGAGCCGCATGCATCACGCGCCGAGTTGTCCTTCGTGGTTCACAACATAAAGAGCAGTGTTTGAATCACGGAGGACACGGAGAACACGGGGGGCACTGGCAGCGACCTATGCTGCAGTTTGAAAGTGCAAAAATCTGATTTATGCATGGAGCATTCCTCAATCGCGCGGTGTTCGAATGCACCACGCATCACGTCAGCGATCGGGCTTGCGGCGCGCCACGTGTGCCTCCCAGTCTACAAACGGCCCATCAAAATCCACCAACCGCGTCCCGTCAAACCACCACACGCGTGTCGCGACCTCGCGCAAGAACGCGCGGTCGTGACTGACCAGCAACACGGTGCCCTCGTACTCGGCCAGCGCGTCCTCCAGCACCTCGATGTTCTCGACATCCAAGTGATTGGTGGGTTCGTCCAGCACGAGCAGATTTGCTCCGGCAAGCGTCATCAGCGCCAGCGCCATGCGCGCACGCTCACCGCCACTCAGTGAGCGGATTTCGCGAAACACTTCTTCACCGCTGAATCCGAACGCCCCAAGATGGTTTTGTACTGATCCGCGATTCCACAGCGGCCGTCGCTCGAGAATCGCGTCGGACATCGACAAGGTGAGTGGGAGATCGGCGAGATCCTGCCTGAACCACGCGGGCGTGATGGAACTGCCGACACGCGACTTGCCACCCGCCGCCTCACGATCGCCGAGAATGGTGGAGATGACCGACGTTTTGCCGGCGCCATTGGGGCCCACCAGTGCGACGAAATCGTTGCGCCGCAGCACCGCGGTGAAATCGTCCACGAGTACGCGGCCCGGCACTTCAACGCGCAGCGCGTCAATCGCGACCACCTGATCACCACCGCGATCAGCGACATCAAAGCGCAGTGACATTGCGGCCGGATCACCGGGCGGTGGCGCCAAGCGTGGCAAGCGCTCCAGCCGTTTGCGCTTGCCCTTCGCTTGAAACGAGTTCACGCCGGCAATGTTGCGCTTGATGTACTCTTCTTCCTTCTTCACGTAGGCGCGCTGCTTCTCCATCTCGCGCTCGCGTGTGAGTCGACGTTCAGCGCGCTGTGGCACAAACTGACTGTAGTTGCCCTTGTATGCTTCACTCGATTTCGCTTCGATGTGCAGGATGTTCGTGCAGACGGCATCGAGAAACGCACGATCATGCGACACCACCAACACCGTCTCGTCGGCTTCCAGCAGCCAATCCTGGAGCCACGTGGTGGTATCGAGATCGAGGTGATTGGTGGGTTCGTCGAGCAGCAACAGCTCGGCGGGCGCAATGAGTTGCGCAGCAAGCCCTACGCGACCGCGCTCACCACCGGAGAGCGACGACACCAATCGCGTTTTTGACTCTTCGGCATCGAACCCAAGCCCCTGCAGCACGGCGTCGACCCGCGCATGATAGACGTAGCCGCCCAGGTCGGCGAATCGTTCCTGATCGTGTCCGAAGCGTTCGAGCATGTCGTCGGTGACCTTGTCGCCGAGTTCCCCGAGCGCCATCGCTTGCTCGGCGATGCGGTGCTCAAGCGCGATGACCTCGCGCCACGCGGCCGCGCCCGCTTGCCAGACCGTGGTGGCGCCTTCGAAGGCGCGGTGCTGGTCGAGGAGCGCGTGCCGCAGCCCCGGCTTGCGTGCCACGCTGCCGACGTTGGGTTGGCGGTCGCCCGTGATGACGCTGAAGATCGACGTCTTGCCCGCACCATTGCGGCCAATGATGCCCCAGCGTTCGCCGGCGGCGACGGTGAAGGTGACGTCTTTGAGGAGTTCGGTGGCACCGAACGAGATGCCGATGTTGGAGCAGGAAAGCAGGGTCACGCGGTGAGAACGGTACGGGTGGAGTGTGTCGAGCGAGTCCGTGGCATGGGCGGTCGACTCGTGACACAAACCTAACCCACGCCGCCGAGCGGGCCGCCCGGGGCGACGATGAGCCAATTCGCGCCGATTTCCTGCGAGAGAGAGGTAAGGCGAATTCCCGCTTCGCGGGCCGAAGGTCCATCATCGGACCGGGCGTCCCATTTCCTCCTGCCGACTCCCCATCATGAAACAAACTCAGCCGTCTGAGCCGAGGTTCACGAGCACCCCGCCGAGCGGTCCTTGGCACCGGTTCAGGCGAGGCCGGCAGATCGCCGGGTCGCTAGGTATTGTTGCGCTGGCGGTCTTCAACAGCGCCGAGGTGTGTCCAGACCCCGTGAGTGCCGGTGAGACGACGGTGGTAGCCAGCATGTCGTTAACCGATTGGGGCACGACATTCGTTGGCGACACGGTCGTGCTTGGCATTACGGCAAAGTCACCAACTGGCCAGAACCTCTTTTTGAGTCCCACGTGGGCGGTTAGCAACCCCGTCGTGGCGACGCGAACTCTGCAGGGCGAGTCCTGTGATTCCAAGGTCGAGTGCGCCGCCTTCGCCGTCACGGCCATCGGTACAAGCACTATTACCGCCACCGCTGCATCCAACCAGGGGCGGACCTCGTCCGGCGGCACCCCTACGGCATCAACAACGCTCACCGCGCTCGCCCGTCCAACGCGCCTGCGTATTCTCGGAATGCCAACACAGATCCGCGTCGGCGAAACGGTGCCGTTCAACGCCCAACTAGAAACTGCGTCTGGGACCCCGGTTTCTACTCGCTCGCTGCCTCTCAGTCGGAATGTCCTCGATGCCACGATAGCCGTGGGCGAGTCCGCGGACGACATGGGTCCCACCCGTGTGCGCGGCGTGGCGCCCGGTCTGGCACGCGTTCGCGTGTCGCTGCTGCCCGCGGATGCGGCGCGTTTTCGGTTTACCGGTCCGGAGTTTACTGATGAGGTAACGCTGCGCGTGCTCGGTTCAGCGGCCCGCGTCGTGGCTACCCCGGCGGCCACGACGATGCGGGTGTCGCAAGCGGCGGTGGTGAACACTTCGGTCTTTGACGCGGCGGGCAACCTCATAGAACGTGCTGTGGTGAGCGCGACCAGCGGCGCGCCCTCGCTGTTGGCAACAGCAGTCGATGCGAACGGCACCATTTTGCTTGCGGCGCTTGCGGGCATCCGCACGGCCGACACGACGATCGGCGTGACGGTCGTTGCCACCGAGAACGGCGTCTCGACTGCCCCCACGATATTCAACGTACGCATCCTGCCGCGCGTCGCGGCCGTGACGATGACACCGACGACGGCGACGATGGTGGTGGACCAAACCCTGCAGGTGAACGCGGCTGTGTCGTACCTGCCGGGACTTACGACGTCGCCGGCGGCGCTCGTCGAATGGCGCAGCGACAACAGCTCCGTGGCGTCAGTCAGCCCAAGTGGACTGGTCAGGGCCCTCGCCGCGGGGGAAACGACCATTCGCGCGTTCGCCGAAGGCGTGCCAGCAACTATTCCCACGGTCATTCGTGTGGTGTCGGCCTCGCCCACGATTACGGTCACGCCGCAGGCCACGACGATACTGCTTGGCGGGACCGCAGTGCTCTCGACCGTGGTGACCAACGGCCAGGCACCCATCACGGTCAATTTCCTCTCACGTGATACGCTCGTCGCGACGGTTACTGCGAGTGGCGTGGTCACCGGTGTCAACAACGGCGGCACGTATGTGGTGGCCAGCTACACGCTCGGCAGCACTACCGTGCGCGACTCCGCGCGCATCACCGTGGCGACTCCGGTCGCAGACATGGTGCTCGATCCGCTCGAACTTTCCGTCCCCGCCGGCACCATCGTGAAGTATCAGGCGCGCCTGCTCGATGCGAATGGCCGCGAGACGTCGCCGGCGTCCGGTTTCCGTGTGACCTATGTGGCCGCAACGTCGGCCGTCGCCGAGGTGACCAACGGCGACAATACCACCGGGCGCATCACGGCCAAGACCGGCGGCTTCACGCAGGTGATCGCGTACTACGCACCGAGCAGCGGGGGCTCGCCGCTGTATAGCGCCACGGCGAACCTCAGTGTGGGCAACACGACAGCTGGTTCGGTGGCGGCGGTGCGCATCACGAACGATCACCTGCTGGCCTCAGTTGGCGTTTCTTTTGGCTGGACCGCGGAGGCCCTCGATGCGCTCGGCAACACGCTTACCGGTGTCACGTTCCGGTGGTCGAGCAGCAACGCAGGCTCCACCAGCATCAACGCCGCCACGGGCATGTCATCCGCCAACGTCGTGGGTGGTGCGCGTCTCTTCGCCACCGCGGTTCTTCCCAACGGGAACGACGGTCCGAGAGGCGTCACGGCTGCGACGGTGCGTCCGGCGGGCGCTGTGCTGGGCACCGTCAACGTCCCGAGCAACTCGGGGAACGTGCCCGCTGTGGGCGCCACCTTGCGTGCGTTTTCTGGTGGTACCCTCGTGGGTGCGGGTGTCGTGGCATCGGCCGGTGCCACGCCGGGACGCGCGTATATTCCCGGCCTCATTGCGGGCACATACACCGTGATGATCTCACTGCCCGGCTACGCCACCCGGATATTCACTGGGGTGGTGGTCACCAGCGGCAACATCACGCCGCTCACCGGCACCACCGCAATCGTGCTGGTGCCGATTCCCTGATCGCGCGAGGCTACTTCACTCATTGTCTGGTCTCTCCGCGGCGGATCCACCGCCGCGGAGACTGAAGCAATCACACGAGCGCGACTCCGATACACGCCGGCGGGGTAGTCAATCAGTTGACTGTCCCGCCGTATCACGTTCGGCGCGACACGGAGCACTACGATAACCTGACGACGCGTCGGAGAGTGCACCGAACACCTCCGACATTTCGGTGCGAATGGTGGCAATGTCTGCGGCGAGTTGCTCGCGGGTGTGCATCGTGACGTGCCGCGGGGGGAGTACGCGGACGGTTACGGTGGTTGGCACCAAACGCCGTTGCACGGCGTCAATATCGGGTGCGAGGGCCGATATCACGACCGGTACTATTGGAGCGCCCGAGATCGCCGCCACTCGAAACGCACCGCTCTTGAATGGCAGCATGGCGGCGTGTGTGCGTCGCCGTGTGCCTTCGGGAAACATCCAGATGTTGCGCCCATCCATGCGGACAACGTCCACGAGCGTGTCCATAGTCTCGGCGGCGCTGTGGCGGTCGTGGCGCGCGAGCAGCACGTTGCCCGTTGCGCGGAAGAGCCAGCCGATGAGCGGCATCCGCCCGATTTCCGCCTTCCCGACGATCGTCGTGCGCGCGGGGAAGATCGTCGCCAGAATAGGATAGTCCACGAAGCTCTGATGGTTGGCAATGATGACGCAGGGCTGCACGGCCAAGAGATGGTGTTCATCGACAACCTGCACGCGGATCCCCATGCCGCCGCAGCTGAGCCGAGCCATGACGCGAGCCGTATCGCGCGCGATACACCGGCTGTGGGGACGGTCGCGCTGCGCGCCGCAGAGCGCAGAGCGCAATGCCCGGTGTGACAGTCGAGCGACGCAGTAGACCAGCGACATCCCAAAGCCGGCGAATCCGAGGAATGCGCGCGCGACAAACGTCGCCGACCACGCACCGGAGGCGTGCGCGCGATTCACAAAGATGCCAAGGCAGCCGGCACGTCGGCGCGAATCAGGGTGCCGTTCCTAAACAGTCGACCCCGCGGGCAGGGGGCTAGCACGGTGTTTCGCGAACAGGAAGAGCCCGATCAACACCAGACCAATGCTGATGCACTGCGCGCTGGTGAGGATGCCGAGCAGATGGTCGTTCTTGGGGCGCCAGAACTCTACCAGAAAACGCCAGCTACCATACACCATCGCGTACACAGCCAGTACGGCGTACGGTTGATGCGGACGACGCGATGCGCGCCACAGCCACGCGCCGAGCACCGTGAGAACTGCGGCTTCGTAAAGTTGCACAGGATGCACGGCTAACACCGTGGCTGCCGGCACGTCTGCGTTTACGTGTGCGCCCATGGAGCGCAGGTAGCCGGCCGTGCTTGGTGGTGCGCCTTGCGGGAAGGCGACTCCCCAGGGGAGAGCGGTCGGTGTTCCGTAGTCGTCACCGACCAGCAAGCATCCGATGCGACCGATGGCGTGCGCAATGGCGACACAGGCCGCGCCGTAATCGAAGAGCCACGCGGGCGGCAACCCGGTGCGTCGAAATCGCCACGCCGTGACGGCCGTACCAGCAATCAGGCCGCCGTAGAATACCTGGCCGGGATTTGCAAGCGCCGCTAACACGTCGGCGCCCTTCACAACACTGATGATCGTCGAATAGAGCTGGGCTCCCACCAAGCCGGCGACCGCGGCCCATGGTAGCAGCTTCCAGACGAGCATGGGATCGACGTTGAGAAAGCGTGCCTGCCGAACGCCGAGCAGCGCGGCGGCCAAGAAGGCCACCACGAGCATCAGCGAGAATGACGAAATTTGGACGGAGCCGATAGTGATCTGCGGATACATGCCACAAGTGTAGCATC
>JANOPS010000110.1:0-5528 GCA_031421995.1 Gemmatimonadaceae bacterium | reverse complement strand
GCGATACACACCGCCGTTCGCCTCGTGCTCAAGAATCGCCCACAAGCGACTCGGCTTGGCCGGCGACACCGTAATGCCGATGGCGCCCAGCATGCCGGACTGTGGCAGCCCGGGGTTACGCGTGATCTCCGTCCACGTGTCGCCGCCGTCGATCGTCTTGAAAATCGCGCTGTGCGGCCCGCCGCTCACCAGCAACCACGGCTTCCGCCCCGCCTGCCAGAAGGTGACGTAGATGATCTTGGGGTTGGACGGATCCATGATCATGTCCGCCACGCCCGTGGAATCGTTGCGGAACAAGATGTTTTTCCACGTCTTGCCACCATCGGTGGTACGATACACGCCGCGCTCTTTGTTCGGCCCGAATACGTGGCCGAGTGCGCCGACGTACACCATATTCGGATTGTCGGGATTGATTCGGATGCGTGAGATGTATTGCGTCTCCTTCAATCCCATGTACTGCCACGTCTTGCCGGCGTCGCTGCTCTTCCACACGCCGTCGCCGTGCGAGACGTTGCCGCGGATGGGGGTTTCGCCCCCGCCCGACCACACCACGTCGGGGTTGGACTGCTGCACCGCGAGGGCGCCAATGGTGCCACCGAAATACGCATCGGTGACCGGGAGGGCGGTCTTGCCGCCGTCGGTGGTCTTGAAGACGCCACCGCCGGTGGTGCCCATGTAGTACTCATCGGGGCGCGCCGTAGAACCGGCCACGGCCACCATCCGGCCGGTCTGATTGGGGCCGATGTTGCGCCAGGAGACACCAAACGCGGTATCCGGTGCGGCACCACCTGCGCCGCGGCCACCGCGGCCGCCGCCACCTTGTGCCGCCGAGAGGGTCGGAGCCGAGAGCGCGAGAAGGGCGCCGACCGCAATGAAGGAAGATCGAGTCACGATTGAGTGGGTTCGAGGCAAACAAGGATCACTGACAGAACAACGCGTCCCGTGTGCGCTTTGCTGAGCGGCGACGGGCTTCAGAATTCTACTGCGACTGAGGCGTGAGCGCTGTTGTCTTGGCGGTCGGTCGTGGGTACGGGCGTGGGCTCCGCACCGCCACGGCTCCTCCCGAACGTCCGTGGCCTCCGGCCAGCTCCTGCCCGCGAGGTCGCCGACGCGGCGCGGAACCCACGCCCGTACCCACTCCTTGATTGTGTCCGATTCAAGCGACGCGCCAGCCCTGATGTCCAATCTCGCACGAAACTCGCGCCGCATGGGGTGACGAAAGCGCCTCTCGCCTTCCGATCCCCTACCTCTGCTCGGCGCCAACCAGCGCCGGAGGACCATTCCATGTGGTATCGATCAGTCGTGTTCGCCGCGTTGCTCGCGGGAGTGTCGTCAGTGGCACCGTCGCAAGAGGCCGTCGTGTCCCCACGCGACGCGGCGTCGGGGCTGCCTTCCCTCGTTGTACGGGCATCCAATTCCCATCAGATCGGACTCAAGGACGTCATTATTTCCAGCTACGCCCTCGAATCGAGTAGCGCTTCCAACCAGTGTTCCACGATTGCCAAACAGAAACCGCAGGGATGGACGATGACGCTGCCAGCCGGGGCCGCACCCCAGGACTTCAGCTTTGGTACGTCAACGTCCGCGATGAACAAGAACTGCCAGGAATTTGAGGCAGTAGTACTCAGGCTTGAAAAGGACGGCGTGCCTTGCTTGACCAGGATTCGCGCACAGTATGACGCCGCGACGAAGCGAGTGCTGGCTCGGCTTGGCGATCTCGCTGTGTACTTTGACGCAGCGGGGCGTCCGATTTCGACGAAGTGTGCGGGGGTGTAGCAGTATCGGGACGACAGGAGTGCGCACAGTGGGAACGCGCCAACGCGGGAGATCCGCGGACGGCCTCCATCGCGCGGTGAAGAGCAGAGCGGCAGCCGCAGCGTTGTCTATCGCCGGTCGTGGCGTGAGATTCGTGAGATCCTGGGGAGCGTCGCACTCCCGCCGTTCCACCCTTCTCCGCTTACCATGCTGATCGTCCAAGTCTTCATACACGTGCTCCCACAGCACCTCGACGCCTTTCTCGCCGTCACGCTGGACAACGCGCAGCACAGCGTGCAAGAGCCGGGGGTCGTGCGTTTTGACGTGGTGCAGCAAGCCGACGACCCCACGCGTTTTTCGCTGATTGAGATCTACCGCGACGACGCAGCGCCCGCCGCGCACAAAGCCACCGCGCATTACGCACGGTGGCGCGATGCGGTCGAAGTGATGATGGTCGAACCGCGGCGGAGTACCAAATACGCCGCGCGGTTTCCGGAGCCGCCAGAGTGGGAAATGCCGTCGACGATCTCGCCGAGCGCGTCGTGACACGCGTGACGCAAGGGAACGGCGCCGCGCGCGCGCGGGTGCCCGATCGCAGCGTGTTCGCGGTAGCACGCGTGGTCGCCTTCTGCATGCTGTGCACCGGTGGCGCATCCAGCAGTGGGGCGCAATCACCACAAGGTGTAACGCCCGCACCATCATCGTCGCGCTCGCGTGTGCGCGTGGCAACGCCGACCCTTGATGTCACCGAGGCATCGATCACCGAGCTTCGCGCGGCGATCGCGAGCGGGCGGACCACCTCCGTGCAACTCGTGAATGCGTACCTCGCGCGCATTGCCGCGTACGAGCACGCCGGCCCGCAACTGAATGCGCTCATTCGCCTCAACCCCAACGCACGCACCGAAGCGGTACAGCGTGACGCCGAACGTCGGGCAGGGCGATCGCGCGGCGCGCTCCATGGTATTCCAGTCATTGTCAAAGACAACTTCGACACCTTCGACATGCCTACCAGCGGCGGCTCACTGGCGTTGGCCAGCAGCCAGCCTTCGGCGGACGCGTTTGTCATCAAGAAGCTGCGCGATGCGGGCGCCATCATTCTGGCGAAGTCCAACTTGCACGAGCTTGCGGCGGGCATCACCAGTATCAGTTCGTTAGGCGGACAAACGCGGAACCCGTACGATCCCGCACGCTGTCCGGGTGGATCAAGCGGCGGCACCGGTGCAGCGATTGCGGCCAGCTTTGCGGCCGTGGGCTGGGGCTCGGACACCTGTGGGTCTATTCGCATTCCCAGTGCGTTCGGCAGCTTGTTTGGATTGCGCCCCACGCAAGGCTTGATCAGTCGTACCGGCATCATTCCCTTGTCTCACACGCAAGACATTGGTGGCCCACTCGCGCGCACCGTAACCGATCTGGCCATCGCCCTTGATGTCAGCGTGGGCTACGACGCGGCCGATGCCGTGACGGCCCGCTTGAAAGACGCACCGCTGCCGCGTTTCGAAGCGGCGCTTGATCGGAACGCGTTGCGTGGCGCACGCATTGGCGTGTTTGCGCCGTACTTTCGCGACACCGACGCCGAGATTGCCGACACCGTGCGCGCTGCCATGGCAGCGATGAGATCACTTGGCGCCACGATCATCGAAGTCTCCGTACCCGAATTCGATACGCTGATCGCCAACACGAGCGTCATTCCGATGGAAACCAAGTTCGACCTGATCGAATATCTCAAGCGCGTGCCCAACGCACCGGTGCATTCCATGCGCGAAATTCTCGACAAGGGATTGTACGATCGCGCGCTCGAGGTCCGCTTTCGGTCGGTCGACACGGTGCAATCGCTTGATACCGAGCGGTATCGCACCGCATTACGTCGACAAACACAGCTTCGCGACCGCATGGAGCGCATTCTCGACAGCCTTTCGCTCGATGCGCTCGCCTATCCCACAATGCGGCAGAAGCCCACACTCATTGGCGAGCCGCAGCTTGGCGGCACCTGCAATCTGACCGCGCAATCGGGATTGCCATCCATCAGCATTCCCGCCGGCTTCATGGACGAAGGACTTCCTGTTGGCATTGAGCTGATGGGACGTGCAATGAGCGACGTCCGATTGGTGGCGTTGGCGTACGCGTTCGAGCAATCCGGGGCGCGGCGCCGAGCACCGACCACAACGCCGTCGTTAGTACGCGGTGTGGCTCCGATGCCATCGACGATGCTCGTCCGCGCGACCGCGCCACAGGTTGCGGCAACGGCACGACTCACCTACGACGCTCCGACAAGCATGCTGCGCTGGTCCGTTCAGCTGAATGGGACGGCGGTCGATGACGTAGTGGCGGTCGTGCTCCGTCGGGGCAACGATACTGGCACGGCGGCGGCCCCGGCGCAGAGCGTCCGCGTGATCACGCGACTGCTCGGCCCCGGCATGCGTCGCGCGAGCGGGAGCCTTCAACTGAATGGCGCGGAACGTCGTGCGCTTTCTGACGGACGCATCACGCTCGCGCTATACACGAGGCGTACGGCGGCACCAGTCGAGACGGTGATCAGGGAAGCGGCGAAGTAGACGGGAGTCGCCACCGCACACCCGGAAATCGGGCGAAGTCGAGGTCGGTGGTGACAAACTGCGCACCGACCTCGATCGCCAATGCCGCGTGATACGCGGCTGGGCCCCTCGGCCCTACCGCTTCATCACCAGCGGCGAATATCCCACGCCGTCCGATCCCGCGCCCACCGCCAGCGTTCCCATAATCCGCCCGGCCGCGATGTCCACCACCGCCACGCGACCGGCCGCTTTCAACGTCACGAACGCCGTCAATCCATCCTGCGAGATCGTCACGCCTTGTGGTGACGCAGGTGAGCCCGATATCGGCGGCACATCGATCACCGTCCGCACGGTGTGCGAGGGCACATCGACCACGTGAATTTTCTCATCGCCCGGATCAGGCACCACCGCCGTGCGCTTGTCTGGCGTGATGCCAATGCGATTCGGCATGCCAAGCCCGTCGATGGTATGCAGCAGCGCACCGGTGCTGCCATCCAACACATACACGCGGCGCGAGTCATTCCCACCAACCCACACTTCGCGACCGTCCGCTGTCACGGCGATCCCCTCAATGATGGCTCCCACCGCGAAGGTCGCGCGCACCTTGCGCGACACGACATCAATCGCGCTGACGCTCTTGGCCACGATGTTGTTGGTAAAGGCCTGCAGCCCGTCTCGCGTACTCACCACCATGTGCGTGGCCGGCTGCCCCGTCACCATCGACGAGTCAATCGCCCCGCTCTCGAGGTCCACGAGCAACACCCGCTGCGCCTTCTCGCCCGTCACCAACATCCGCTTGCCATCAGGCAAGAACGCCAATCCATGCGGCCGCTGATTGCCTGCGCCCAACTCAATGTTTCGCGGCGCCGCTGTTGGCGCACGAAGGTTGATCACCATCAGCGAACTCCCAACAGCCCCGCGATCGCCATAGATCGACACGACTACGCGCCCACCGTCGGGCGACACCGCGACCTCATGCGGCGCAGCCGTCGTTGGCAACGTGATGATCGTCGCGCCCGTCGCCACGTCGACAATGCAACTGCGGGTTGGACCGATTAACTGCGGGTGGGGGTTGGACCGATCAACTGCAGGTGGGGGCTGGACTGATTAACTGCGGGTGGGGGCTGGACTGATTAACTGCGGGTGGGGGCTGGACTGATTGACTGCGGGTGCGGGCGACGGCAGGTGCGGGCGCACTCACTGTAAGTCCCCCCCGCAGTAGCAGTCCCCCCACCCGCAGTT
>JANOPS010000109.1:0-16224 GCA_031421995.1 Gemmatimonadaceae bacterium | reverse complement strand
CGCTACACCGCCACCGCATCATGCCGCGCCACCCCGCCACCCAGATAGCGAGTGACCCGCACCACGCGAAACCCGCTGGCCTCAAGCATCGCGCTGCAGCGTTGCCAGCTGACAAAGTGGTCGATACTGCGCGCGATGTAGCCGTACACCACCGGATCGCGGTGCCACCACCACCCGACCGCGTTTCCTGCCGTCTGCAAATACGCCAACAGCAGCGTGCGCCACACCACAGGCTCCGGTCGATAGAAGTCGAGCAGCATCAGGCGACCGCCAGGACGCAGCACACGCCGCATCTCGCGCAATGACTGTGAAGCATCCGGCACATTGCGCACACCGTAGCCCGACGTCACCAAATCCATCGACGCATCCAGCAGCGGGAGCCGACACATGTCACCCACCAAAGCACGCACGCGCAACGCCACGTCGGCGTCACGCTCGGCGAGTCGAAGATTGGCGGCAACGATCATGCGCGGCGACGCATCAAGCGCCGTCACCCGCACCTCACGCAACGCGCGCGCGATGCCAACCGCAAGGTCGCCCGTCCCCGATGCAAGGTCCAGGGCCGTTCGAATCGCCAAGCCGCCAGGCTCGACCGGCGTCGTCGCCGCGGCAATGGCCGCGCGTTTCCACCCTGCATCCATCCCAAACGAAAACAAGCGGGTGAACGCGTCATAGCGCGGCGCAATCACATCGAACATCGGCGTCACGAACGCCTGCTTCCGTGCGGGGTCGCGCAAGTACGCGTCCACATCCAGATCGCCCAAGCGTAGCGGAGTCAGCACTGGCTCGTCTGTCTCACGGGGCACGATCGCGTCCTCGACGGGTAGGCATGAGTTCCTGGGTCAGGGTTTCGCCGCCACAAGAAACCGGCAATCTTTCTTCCATGCGCACGCACGAACCACACAAGCAGCCCAGCCACGCCGCACGAGGCACGTCGGGTGCGCACCGGCATGCTCGGCGCGGGTCCATCAGCATGGGCAGCCTCGCGCTGACACTGATCGGGCTTGCCTGCACCGTACTTGTGGCGAAGCGCGTCACTGCGGGCTTCGGTTCCAGCGAGGTCATGCCAAGGATCTCGAGGACCGTGCCGGGCAGCGATACCGCCTCGCAGCAAGAACCAACGGCCGAGCAGGCCATCGGTGCGCTCAAAGTGCGCGACGTTTCGGGGAAGACCATTTCCCTCGTCACCAAGGGCGAGCCGGCCATCATCATGGTCAGCTCAGTGACCTGCTCGTGGTGCAAGCGTGCACTCAAAGATCTCGGCGAACTCTCCGCCGGCCGCCCGCTGCCACGGCTCAAGTTCCTGACGCTTGAGGGCGCTGCCGACGGAGCGCCAATGCTTGCCAAGGAGCACATTACCGGTGCCCAGCTGATAGGCCCGTCTGGAAGTCGGGACCAGGTGCTGCTGACCTTCCGCTACCCAGGTACGCCAACCTTTGTGGCCATCGATCGGAATGGCCGAGTCGTGGCCACCATGCCCGGCTACCCGATGCGCGAGGTCATGAAGTCGTGGTACGCCGTCATGGTTGGCGATCAAGAGGTGCCGTAGCTCCGACGTCGATCGAGCACGACGAGAATGGCACAGAGCGTAATCGTCACCGCCGACACCGCGCACCACGGACAGAAGCCCTTGAGAATGACGAATTCCGCGTATTTGAGGCGGACCGTAAACAGCACGGCCGGCCAGATCAGCAGCTGCAGCGCACTGTTGGGCCATTTCGCGTCTTCGAAGCGCGGCAACGTACCGATAAGGGCCACCAGGAAGACCGCCGCGTAACCAACCGTCCCGATCAGGGCCACGTCGACGCCGTAAAACCAGCCGTACTTGCTGCCCTGGATATACTCGCAGCCGCCGCTGCCGGTACAGGCCAGCGAGCCCGTGATACCCAGTTTCCAGAGATGGAGGTAGAGCGCGACGAGCCCCGACATGAGGCTGAGCATCGCGATCAACATGCGTTTGGTCACGGGAACGTCGGCGAAAGGGTGGGTCCGGCCTCGCAATATACTCGTGGGATACGGTGACACCCCTTGCCGCGGCGAGTTCCCGCCGTACCTTCGCGCGCCATGGATCATTCTCAAAAGGCTTCCGCCAGCGCCCCATCGTCACCATCCGCGATGGCGGCAACGCGCGCGTTGGCCGCGCAGCGCTGGCGCGTCGCCGCTGCGCTCACGGCGGGCATGGTCGTCGTCTACTTTGGCTTTATTTCGCTCGTCGCCTTCGCCCCCAAACGGCTCGCCGCGCTGCTGCACGAAGGGCTCTCGTTGGGCATTCTGCTTGGTGCGCTGGTAATTGTGGCGGCGTGGACGCTGACCTTTATCTACGTCTCATGGGCCAATCGCGTGTATGATCCTGCGTTGCATGCCTTGCGAGAACATCACGCGACCGGCGAGGCCGCCTCATCGGACAGCGGGAGCGCGAGATGACATGGTCAATGACCCCGTCTGCACTGCAGTCTGCCGTCGCCGATACCGCGCGCACGCTCACCACGTCCATCGGCACGCCGTCGGGTGTCGCGATCGCCTTCTTCGCCGGCTTCATCACCCTGACGCTCGGCATCACATATTGGGCGGCGCGGCGAACGCAAAGCAGCGATCACTTTTTCACCGCTGGGCGATCGGTCACCGCCGGCCAGAACGGGTTCGCGTTGGCCGGCGACTACATGAGCGCCGCGTCGTTTCTCGGGATCGCCGGACTGGTCTCAACCAGCGGATTTGACGGCCTGATCTACTCCACAGGCTGGTTGGTTGGTTGGCCGGTCGTGCTCTTCCTGATTGCGGAGCCGCTGCGCAATCTCGGACGATACACGTTTGCCGATGTCGTCGCGTCGCGGCTTGATCCGACGCCAGTGCGTATCGCCGCCGCGTTTGGCACGCTGTCAACGATTGCCTTCTACCTCATCGCGCAGATGGTCGGCGCGGGCAGCCTCGTGCGATTGCTGTTCGGGATCTCCTACGAGACGGCTGTGGTGATCGTGGGCTTCGCGATGATGGCGTACGTCCTCTTTGGCGGGATGCTGGCTACGACGTGGGTACAGATCATCAAAGCGTTCTTGCTGCTCGGCGGCGCTGCGGCGTTGGCACTCATGGTGCTGTCGCGATTCGGCTTTGATCCGCGGGTGCTCTTTGCGGCCGCCGCCGCGAAGTACGGTGCCGGCGTGCTCGCGCCCGGCAAGCTCGTGTCCAATCCGCTGGACGCGATTTCCCTTGGGCTGGCATTGATGTTCGGCACGGCTGGCCTGCCGCATATCCTGATGCGGTTTTACACGGTGCCCGACGCCAAAGCCGCCCGGAAATCGGTGTTCATCGCGACCGGATTGATCGGCGTGTTCTACCTGATGACGTTCATCCTCGGCTTCGGCGCGATGGTGCTCGTGGGCCCCGATGCCATCAAGTCCGTCGACGCGGGTGGCAACATGGCCGCCCCCATGCTGGCCGAACTGCTCGGCGGTCGTCCATTCCTGGGATTCATTGCCGCGGTCGCGTTCGCGACAATCCTCGCCGTGGTGGCCGGCCTCGCCCTCTCAGGCGCCGCCACCATCTCGCACGATCTCTGGAGCAGCGTCGTGCGGCGCGGCCACGCCAAACCCGGCGAAGAGCTGCGGGTGGCTCGGATTGCCACCGTCGCGTTGGCGCTCGTCGCCATGGTGCTCGGCGTGGTCTTCAAGGGCCAGAACGTGGCCTTCATGGTGGGCCTGGCCTTCGCGATTGCCGCCAGCGCCAACTTCCCGGCATTGGTCTTGAGCGTCTTCTGGAAGCGCACCAGCACGGCCGGCGCGGCCACGAGCATGGCGGTCGGAGCCCTCTCGACGCTGGTCCTGATCGCCCTCTCGCCGGCGGTGCAAATCGACCTGCTGCACAACACCTCAGCCATTTTCCCGCTCAAGAACCCGGCGCTCGTGACGATTCCGTTGTCCTTTCTCACCGGAATTGTGGTCTCGCTGCTCAAACCCGACGCCAACGGCGCGGCACGCTACGCGGCTATGGAAACACGCCTCCTGCTTGGAGCCGACTAGGTAATTCCTGCCGAGAGAAACTGCCGCATGTGAGGTTGTGACCGCGAGCGGTCGAAAACCGGACGCCGGATCCAGCCGCAGAGAGCGGATGTATCACTTCACATGCCGTGTCTTAAATCATTGCAGCGCAGTCTATTACGTTTTCATTGTCTCAGGGCAGCCGATCGAGGAGCAAGACGAGGCGCTGTGGCACGATGGTTGCTATTCCTGACCCGCGCGCGAGCTCTTTGCTGAACCCGCGCGGGCTCGACGGACGTCCGATGTCGGCGACGCGGCCCTCTCTGCACCACACCTGAGTCGTCATGCTCGACCGCCTAGCTGCGCGAACACTGTTTTGGGGTACCGTGACCACCGTCGCCGGCGCCATCGGACTCCTGTCCGTTGGAGCCAGCGTACCCCACGTGCGGCACCTGATTGAGTGGGGTTCCGCGGCCTCGGGACTGTTTGGCTCTCGACTCACGCTCGGCGCGGCGGCCCCCTGGCTGTCGCTCGGGTCTCTGGCCATCGCGATCACCAGCTGGCGCCGGCTCCACCGCGAGCTCACACGCGCACCTTCCCTTCCCGACTCCGTTCGGCAGCTCCACGAGGCCATGCAGGCCAACGTTGACGGGGTCGTGCTGCTT
Organism: Gemmatimonadaceae bacterium; assembly: GCA_031421995.1. GTDB lineage: Bacteria > Gemmatimonadota > Gemmatimonadetes > Gemmatimonadales > Gemmatimonadaceae > Gemmatimonas. The sequence goes on along the minus strand of JANOPS010000109.1, from coordinate 11,588 downwards.
CGCGCCATCCGCGAGGTGTCAGGCACCATTCGGGATTTCGAGATTCTCGACGTGAACCCGAGCGGCGCAACACTCGTCCGCATGCCGCGGTCCGCGCTCGTCGGCAAGCGCTTGCGGCGCGATCTCCCCACACTCGCCAGCGACGCCACCATCGCCGCGTACGCGCGCGCCCTGGAGAGTGGGGCCGCCTTTGTCGACGACGTGCGCGTCAATCGACGACACGTTGCAGCCGGCTGGCTGCTCCACCACGTGGTGCCAACCGCCGACGGCGTGGCCATCACCCTGCGCGATATTACGGCGCAAAAACGCCACGCGCTGCAGTTGCAACGCGTCTCGATCACCGACGACCTCACGCGGCTGTACAACCGGCGTGGCTTCCTGATGCTTGCCGAACAGCAATTGCGTATCGCGCGACGACAAGAGAAGGACGCCGTACTGATGTACGTCGACATGGACGCCTTCAAATCCCTCAACGACCAGCATGGGCACGCCGAGGGAGACCGGGCGCTCGTCGCCGTAGCGAAGCTGCTGCGCATGGCGATGCGCGACAGCGATGTGGTCGGTCGGATGGGCGGCGACGAGTTCACCATCATGGCCCTGGACGCCGACCGCTTCGCCGCGCGCAGTATTCAACGTCGTATCGAAGAACGCGTCGCCCTTTTGAATGCCTCCGGCGAACTGGCGGCACCCGTGTCGCTGACCATCGGGCACACGCGTGTGCGGCCAACCGATCACGCGCCCGTGACGGAGCTTCTCGCGCGCGCCGATACGCTGCTCTACGAGCGCAAGCGTCGCCGGAAGCTGACCGCCTCGTCGCACGTCGCGGTTGCGGCACGCGCCGCGACCGCGCCCCGCAGCACTCGCGGCGCTACAACGCGCACCCGGGTGCCGGCGCTCGCGATCCCGCCAGACGTGGCCGCCATGGCGCGCGCAGCGACGATCGCCGCTGCCTCGCGCGTTCTGATGGCGCCAAACGGCAGGCCGTACACGCCCACGCGCATGGCCTAGTCGCTTCGCGCGTGATGCCTCGCGCGACGTCGCGCGTTCGTGCCGTCGCGCGTCGCGCTTGACCGCGTACCGCGCAGGCGACGAGGTTGTGTCATGCCATTCGTCGCCACCGATCCATCGACTGCCCGCCACCTGTACTCCGTGCCGTCTCTCGATGCCGAGGCGCGCGACGCCCTCCTCCAGCGAGTGGCCGAGGAGCAGCGCATCTGGCGCGCCTGCACGCCTGCACAGCGTGGCGCGTTTGTCACAGCGCTCGCCCAAGCGCTCCAAGGGCATCGCGACGCACTCGCGCTCGCGCTGACGACCGAGATGGGGAAACCCATTGCGGCCGCTGGCGGCGAAGTCGACAAATGCATTCATCTCTGCACCATCGCGCCGACCCTGGCCCAGGCCGCACTGCGCGATGAGCTGCTCTTCACCGAGCCCGACACGTCGGCGTACGTCCGCTACGACCCCATCGGGGTGGTACTGGCCATCATGCCGTGGAATTTTCCCTTGTGGCAAGCACTCCGGTGTGCAGTCCCGTGTCTGCTGGCGGGCAATGGCATCTTGATCAAGCCAGCACCGACAGTCCCGGGACCGGCGCGTCTGTTGGCGCAGTGCCTGCACGAGGCCCGCAACGCGGTGGCGTCACTCGGCGTCCCGCGTGCGCCCTGCGACATCGCGCTGTTTGAACACGGGGCGATCGCCGACGTCATTGCCGATACGCGGATCGCCGCCGTCACACTCACCGGAAGCGAGCGCGCAGGACGACAGGTTGGTGCGGTAGCTGGCGCGGCACTCAAGAAGGTCGTCCTTGAGCTTGGTGGCAGTGACGCGCTCCTGGTATTGCCTGACGCCGACGTCGCGCGCGCGGCCTCATGCGCCGTCGCGTCACGCACCGTGAATGGCGGACAGTCGTGCATCGCCGCCAAGCGGTTCATCGTGTGCGACGCGGTGTACGACCGTTTTCTTGATCACGTCGTCGCCGGCATGCAGGCGCTTGTCGTTGGTGATCCTCGTGAGCCCGCCACCCACGTGGGACCACTGGCCACGGCCGAGGCGCGCGCCACGCTCGACCGGCAAGTCCGCGAGTCTGTTGCGCTGGGCGCGCGCGTCGCCTGTGTGGGCGTCACGCCCGAATCGCTCGGGTACTACTATCCGCCAACGGTGTTGGTCGACGTGCCGATGCATTCACCGGCCGCGACGCAAGAACTGTTCGGACCCGTCGCCGCGGTGTTTCGCGTGGCCACGCGCGACGACGCGATAGCGCTCGCCAACGCCACACCGTTTGGACTGGGTGCCAGTGTCTGGACCGACAGCGCGACCGACGCTGCACGGTGCATCGCCGAACTCGACGTCGGCATGGTCTTCATCAACGACATGGTGGTGTCCGACGCGCGCATGCCCTACGGCGGCATCAAACGCTCCGGCATGGGCCGCGAACTCGGCGCGCTTGGATTCCGCGAGTTTACCAATCCGAAGACGGTGCGGTCTCACCATCTTCCGTCGGCGAGTTGATCAGTCGTCGCCACCACGGGCGTGCGTCCTCTGCGCGTCGCAGCACCCGCACCACTTGTCGCCACGCCACACGCATCTCTTCCGCATCGGCGAATCGGTCTTCAACGCGCGGAGCCAGGCCACGCTTCAGCCAGTCGGCCATGGCATCGGCGAACCCGTCCTGCTGCAAGCGCGCCGAAAGCGTGTCCGAAAGCTGCTGGGCGAGAATGGTTTCTCCGGGGCCGTCGCCGAATGGCGCCTTCCCACTCAATGTGAAGTACACGATACTGGCAATCGCGTAGCAGTCCGTTGCCGGCCCCTGCGCCTCGCCAAGGAGTTGTTCGGGCGCGGCAAACGACGGCGTGCCCGAGGTTCCGGCACGCTCCTCACCCAACGCATACGCGATGCCAAAATCCCCGATGCGCCACCGACGGTAGCGATCGATCAGGATGTTCTCGGGCTTGAGGTCGCGATGAATGATCCCATTCGCATGCGCGGCGATGAGGGCCTCCAGCACTTCATCGACCGGCTGCGCGATCTCTTCAATCGGTCGAGGGCCGCTGCGCGCGAGCAAGCTCGCCACCGAGCCGCCCTCGGCCAACTCCATGGTGTACCACACGACGTCACCCCGGCTATCGCTGTCATAGATCGGGACGATGGCCGGATGCGCCAGCTGCGCGGCCAAGCGCGCTTCGCGTCGGAAACGCGCCACCGCAACATCATCCTTCGCGATGTGTGGATGCAGCACCTTGATCGCGACTTCACGCGCCAGCGACAAGTCGCGCGCGCGCCAGACGCTACCGAACATGCCCTGCCCGAGCGGCGCGAGAATGTCGTAGTCATCGCCGGTTGCCCAGCGCAGTCTCGCTTCGGGCGAGGTCAACGTTGGCGGCAACTCGGATCCCTCCGGCGCGATATACGTGGGCCGAATCGACACGTGACGATCCATGTCGCGCAGCAGCGCGGACACCGACGGATACCGCATGGCGGGGTCGACGTGCAGCGCGCGCTCGATCACCGTCGCAAGCGCTTGGGGGCAATCGGCACGAAGGAGGGCCAGCGGTGGCGCATCATGTTCCGGCGGCGTTTCTGCCGTCAGCATGGTGAACAGCAGCGCGGCCAGATGCCACTGATCCGATGCGGCCGTCGGACGCCACTCGTTGTCACTCCACTCCGGCGGGTTTGCCAGAAACTCGCCGTGCGGTCGAATGCCGGGTGGAAGCTGATCTTTCGGAAGCACCCACTCCCAGCCCAACAACCAAAGTCTCCCACCCGGCGTCAGCCAGACGGTGTCCGGCGAAATCGCGCCGTGAGCCGCACCGGTATCATGCAAGTAGGCCAGCGTACTGCCGGCCTCGCGCAGCACCTGCATGGCAAACGGGATGGCTTCCGGTCCCAGCCGCGAGACGCGCGAGCGCACCGTTTCCCCGCTGATCCAGCGGCGCAGATACCCGGGCCCCCGCCGACTCTCTTGATACGACGTCCAATAGTGATACGTCGTGGGTACTGACGGATGATTGCGGTGCGCAAGCGCGCGCGCTTCACGACGCAGCCATTCTTCGTGCGACGCATCGGGCGCGCTCACCAGCGAGAGCGACCGCCCCAGTGCATCGATCACTTCCTGATAATGTCGATACTCACGCACCAGTCCCTCGCTTCCCCACGCCCAGCCGGGCGGCAGCGACCACGACTCAAGGTGCGGCGGCGGTGACGCAGTATTGTACTGCAAGGAAGCAAGGGACTCCGAGGGCATGGTGTAGTGTAATCACCCCGACAGCAGTCGGACATGGAGCGTGGTGCCGTGGCCGACGCGGCTTTCAAGTGTGATGCGGCCGCCCCACCCCTCGATTAAGCGCCGACTGATTGCCAACCCCAGCCCACTGCCACTCGTGCGGGTAGAGAAATGCGGTTCGAAGACGTGCGGAAGCACCTCGGGGGCGATGCCAACGCCGTCGTCGATCACGTCAATCAATATGTCGGCGTCGTGTTGCCCAATCGTGACCTGCACCGCCGTGGCCCGCGCCATTCGCGCGTTCTCGAGCAGGTTCAACAGCACTTCTTTCAGTTCATCCCGCTGTCCAAGAGCAGAGAGCGTCGAAACGTCCGGTGGAAGCGCCATGCTCCACGCCACGCCACTCTCCCCGAGTTGCTCCAACGCGAGGACGTCACGGACAATGTCGACGACGTCAATGGGTACGGCCGGCGGACGTTGATCGGGCGCGGTGCCATAGCGACTGAATGCGCGGGCAATCTCGTCGAGGTGGTCAATCTCTTCCAACACGCGCGTCACGTTGCTGTCCAGAATAGTGGCAAAGTCACCGCGGCCATCGCGGAAGGCTCGGCGCAGGTGTTGCACGCCAAGACGAATTGGCGTGAGCGGGTTCTTGATCTCATGCGCCACCTGTCGCGCCATCTCCCCCCAGGCCAGCACGCGCTGGGCCGAGGCCAACTCGGTCACGTCATCGAGGGTCAGCACCGCGCCACCTGGGAGGCGCGTCAATCGCCCGCGCAGCTGCCTTCCGCTGATCGTTTCATCAAACGCGGTTTCATCGTCATGCCCCGATAAGAACGCCACGCAGCGCGTGGCAACGGGGGCGAGGGCGTTGGGAAGCATCGAGAGTGAGACGCCACGACTCGTCAGCGTCGTGCGCAACAGCTGCTCCGCGCGCGGATTGGCAATCAGGATGTCGCCGTCGTCGCGCATCGCGACCACGCCGGTCGCGACATTCTGCAACACGGCCGCCGTGCGACGTTGCGCGGCTTCCAACGCCGCGCGACTTGTCGACAAGTCTTCGGCCATTCGGCCAAACGCCAGATACACCGGCGAGAACTCCGAGGCAGGCGCGGTGCCCAGTGCATGCGCGTCCCCACCGCCGGCAATCGCCAACGCCGCTTCGCGCAAGGCACCAACGGGCCTCGCCAGCGATCTGGCGGCCGCGCCACTCAGCCAGAGAGCGGCCAGCGCGCCGATCGCGACAGCGAACAGCACCAACACGCCAAGGTCTCGACGACGCGCGTCAAGCGCGAACTCGTCGCCTCGTGCAGGCGTCGCGATCACGAGATCCTGGACGGGATTGCTCACGCGACGAAAACCCACCAGCGCATTGGTCCGCCCAACGGGAATGCGCCACACACTAAACGGCTCGTCATCGAACTCCGCTTCGGACCGCGAGATCGGCAGCAGCTGGCCGAGCGGCGACAGGGCTTGCAGCAATGAGTCGCTGGCGGCGATGAGTTGCTCGTTCCTATACAAGAACAGCGGGGATCCCACACTCACCGCTGCGGCGCCGAGGTCGCGAAGCCCGGCGTCGTTTGTGGCTGGCCGCAGGGACTCGCGCATTACGAGCGCGCGGGCCGCTTGATCGTCATCCTGCAGGCGATACCAGGACCACGCGCCGAACAGCATGGCCGGTGCCACGAAGAACGCAAGCAACGCCGCACTCAGGCGCGCACGATACGAGCGCCACAGTCGCGTGCGACGTACGCGAAACCACCGACCAAACGCGCCGTGGGCCATGGCGCTTCCGACCCACAGCAACAACACCACGGCCGCATCCAACAGCACCAGCAACGTACCGCGTGGCAACAGCGTATCGAGTCCACGCAGGGCCACTTCGACATGCACAGCGCGCGTCTCACCGCCCCCCCGTGCAAGTCCGTCGCCATGCATCGCATCACCGCGGCGGCGCCAATCCAATTCCCGAGCGAGCGTGTCGGCAGCGGGGGCTGCGGCGAGCGTGAGTCGGTACGGCGCTTCGGCGGCCAGCGCCGCCGCCACTCCGGTGATCGCCCCAAAGGGATCGGTGGGGAGCAGTCGCGTGCGCGGTGGCACCGCGATCGTCGTTACGCGACCGTCCGCGTCTGGGACGGCCGCGATTAGCAGCGTCGTTGGCCCGTCTTCGACGGTGCGGATCTCAATCGACTTGCTGACGCGCGCGATCGACGCCAGAATCGCCTGCGCACCAATGGTATCGGCGACGGGCACCAGGGCCACGTCGAGCAACGGCGTATCGGTCGTGGCGGGGTCCCAACGAGCGAGCCGTGCCGGATACCCGGCCAACGCCAGCTCGCTCGCGGCGTACCGACGCAACAGCTCCCCGTTGCGTTCGCGTGGCGCGGGCGGACGTTGGGTCTTCGCGTGTGTCGTGTCGCCCGCCGTCTGCGCGCCAATCGCGCCGCCCGACAACGACGGCACCTCCAGTGAATTTGCGAAGCGCGACAACAGCCGCAGTGCGTTTTCGTCAACGGCAGACAGACGCGTTAAATCGAACTGCGCAAGGCTCATGCGTGCGCGAACGGTGGCGCCCCATGTCAAGGTGACCGCACCGGCACCGGCGATAACCGCCGCCCCGGTCACCAGCGCAACACTTCGCCGCGTGAGCGCGAGTGTCGCGATGGCAAGGATCCACAGCGCGGGATACCACGCCGGCCAGACGCCAGGTGCCCTCAATAACAGAGGCGCGCAGATTGCTGCGCCGATCGCCAGCGTCGGCGCAAAAGCGGCGGGCAGTCCGCGACGCGCACCGAGCACGGTGCGTCCGGCCGCCGCGCCCACGAGCAAGACGGATGCGCCAGCCAGCGCAATGGCCAGTTGCCACGCCACCCAGAGGGCGGTGCTTACGCCATCGGCGGGCAGCGCGATCCCGCGCGCCAAGTCGCGCAGCACGAAAGGGCCGAGTCCCGCACACGCGAGCACCAGCCCGCCGGCGAGCGATCGGGAGCGCGTCAGTTGCGTGACGCGGCCGCTGCGGAGGATCAACAGCACCAACGTCAGTCCGAGCGTCACCGTAATCAGGAGCGATGCCACGTTCGCCGTCCACGGACCGCCCGCAGCAGCGAAGTAGCTCGATGCGTCAAACAGGACCGACACATTGGAGAGTGAACTGAGCGGCGCAACCGCAACGGCCAGCAACAGCAGCGCCGCGACGCCCATGCGATGGAGCGTGCGCGCCGGCCGTCGCCAACTCGTGACCAGCAGCAGCAGCATGGCGACCGCCAACGGGATGCCTGTTCGCGCACGCGCTGTTTGCAGGAACGCCAGCCGAGTGGCGCCTTCCGTGCGCGCCAATGCGCGCACGCGTGCCAGGCGCCGATCGCCGTCGGTCACGACCATGACCGTTACCCCACTCTCGACATGCGTGGAGTCTGGCGCCTCAATGATCGTGCGCATCGCCTCGCTCGATCCGTCGAACGTTTGGGTCAACGCACGCGCGAATCGATCCGCCGGTGGCACTGCCGACACCAACGCGACGGCCACAAGGTGCAGGCGACCGTCTGGCGAGTTGCTTCTCACGACGAGCGATGAGTAGAACGCTTCATCAACGAGGCGGATCCCAGGCACACCAGTCGGTGCAACACGCGTGCGCAGTTGCCCCGCGCGCGCTACGAGCACCGTGTCCCGGAAAATCAGCAATGCCGATTCGATGTTCGCATCGAGCGGTGGCGTGAGGCGGGCCACCGTCCATCCCCCTGTGCGGCGCGTCTCAGTCGAGGCGTTGGTCGCTCCTGCACCCGACGCCGATGTCGAGGGCGATAGGAGCGTCGCCATGAGCACCGAATCGGCCGCTACACGGTCGACGGCGTTCCGGAGTTGTTCCGACACGGCCGTGAGTTGCGCCGCCACGCGCGTGGCGCGGTTCTCGCGCTCGTTTGCCGACCAGGCTGGCCAGTCGTTCGCGATGCGCAACAACTCGCGATTCTCACCGGCCGCCAGCAGCGACGTGAGTGCCAGCAGCGCCGACGAGGCGAGGGCCCACCCGCGAGGCACGCGCACTCGCGACACGGCCCACATTGAGGCCCCGGTCGCCACGAGGGCCGCAATCAACCAGGTCCAATCCGGCTGACGTTGCCACGCGCAGAGCGCCAACACGGCCGCCAGCGCGCACGCCACCCATGCTCCGGGCCAGTGCTCGGCGTCGCGGTCGCTCATGCGGTCGCTCATGCGGTCGCTCTCGCGGTCGCTCTCGCGGTCGCGGGCCCGTAACGGGTCATTCTGAGGGGCAGTTGCTCCGGAAACCATCGAAGCAGAATACCCCCGTGGGTCCTGCATGGCGAAGGGGATCATAGGATTTGCGGGGTCTCGACCGACTAGCTTAGGGGGATGGCCCGCGCCCACCCCCCGTTGTTCCCGCCGGCGTCCCTCGCGATCGTCGTGGGGGCGTTGCTGGCCGTTCCATGGAACGTGTCGGCGCTGACCACCGGTGTCTGTGCACAGCCGAGGTTGTCTCCGCTGCCCTCTTCTCCGACGCAGCCGGCCACGGTCGATGTCGGAAGCTTTACGATGTACATCGACAACGAACGCACAGGACGAGAACAATTCTCCATGCAGAAGGTCGCGACGGTGGAAGGTGCCTCGCTGGCGCTCCGCGCGGAATCGGCCGTTGGTGACCGTCGGACCGCGATGCAGCTCGAGACCGATTCACTGGGCACACCCATTCGATATTCCATTGAAGAGCGGGTCGGGACCACGGTCACGCTGCGTTTGGGCGGCCAGCGCGTGCGGGGGCGCTTTACGACGCTGGCCCGCAGCACGACGGGCGAGGCGGCGCGGGAGTACCTGCTCGTTCCTGGTGCCTTGGTGATCGAGGATTTTGGCGTCGTCCAGTATGCGCTGATGATCCGACGGAGGCTGATGGCCGTTGGAGATTCCGTTGCGGTTCCGATATTGACCCCTGCGGCAAATCGTCAACGCGTGGTGCAGCTCACGTATCTCACGCACTCGGACACGGTCGCCGTTGCCGGTTCGCGCCGCGCCGCACACCGCTGGCAGGTGCGGAGCGACACAGGGGAGATCCGCCTCTTGTGGGCGGACGACGAGGGTCGCCTTTTGCGGCTTGAAGTGCCTTCCCGCCGACTCGTTGCCATACGCGACGACGTGCCTCGTTAAGTTTGACAGTCTTCGGCCGACGCGCGGCGCTGGCATCGCAACAACCCGTTTCGAACGAGTTGTCGCGGTGGTGCGTTCTCCTCGCGGCGTCCGGCACGGACCGCACCTTTCGGCTCGACCAAGTGTCGAATCTCATGAAACTGCCCTCACGGGTCACGCGTACGGCCCCGTGCTTATGACCTCCCCCAGACCTGTTCCCATGCGTATCCACGCTCTTGTAGTTGTCCTTGCCGCGGCTCTGAGTGGGCTTTCGGCTTCACGTGTGGCAGCGCAAGCCGCCCCGGCGGCCCCAGCCCAAGGTGGTGTGCTCACGCTGGTTGACGCGCTGGCGCTCGCGCGACGAAACAGCCCCACCCTGCAGAACTCCATCGCTGCTCGACGCACCGCCGCCGCGGCGGTGCGTGCCGCCAACGGGGCGTTTCTGCCCAACGTCAACACCAGCTTCAGCGGTGATTTCCGCGAAGGTCGCCAGCAGTTCTTCGGCGGTGTGGGCTTCGGATCGACCAATAACGTGCTCTCCACGAACGTCAGCGGGTCGGCGTCGGTGAACGTCTCCATGGCGACACTGGCCGATCGGCGGGCAGCACGTTCCGGCCAGGAAGCAACGGAATCGGATATCGTCGCCGCCGAACAGACGGTGCGGAACGACGTTATCACCCAATATCTCAGTGCACTGCAGGCGCAGGCTCGAGCCGCACTGCAGGACACGCTGGTGGCCACCACCGCCGTGCAGTTGCAACTGGCCCAGGCCCGCTTGCAAGTCGGCTCTGGCACCGTGCTCGACGTGCAGCGTGCTGAGGTCGCAAACGGGCAGCAGCGAGTCGCCGCGCTGAATCAGCGCAATCAGGCCGCGATCGAAGTTGTTCGTCTCTTCCAGCGCATCGGCATCGATCCGATTGTCGGCGTCCGCCTCGACGCGAATCTGCCTGCTGCACCGACGCTTGAGCTTCCGGCGATCCTGACCATGGCGCGAAAGTCCAATCCACAGTTGGAGGGATTGCGATCTCGAGAACAGGCGGCGGAGCATAACGCCGCGTCGGCTCGAAGCGCCTACTACCCGTCGCTCTCCTTGAGCGCAAACGTGTCCGGGTTCACCAACCGCAATACGAACGTTGGCTTGCTGGTTGACCAAGGGCGCAGTCAAACGCTGTCGACCAAGGCCAGCTGCATTCGCTCTGAAGAAGTACGAGCCGCTGTTGGGCTGCCGAATAGCCTCAGCGCGTGTAACTCGATCGCCTTCACGCCGGCGCAGGAACAAGCCATTCGTGACGGACAGGCCCAGTACCCGTTTTCGTTCACCCGGGCTCCCTACAGCCTCTCGGCGGGTTTCTCGCTGCCAGTCTTCAACGGCTTTCGCCGCGAGCAGCAGATCGAGCAGGCCAGCGTGCAACGCCGCAACGCGCAGAACGACCTCCGCGGACAGGAGCTGCGCGTGGTCGCCGATGTCACATCGGGGTTTCTCTCGCTCACGACAGCCCAGCAAACGGTGACGCTCCAAGAGCAGAACGTCGCCACCGCACGGACCGCACTCGCCTTGGCGCAAGAGCGCTACCGTGTAGGTTTGGCCAGTATCGTCGACCTCCAGCAGGCCCGCGGTGACTATGAGCGTGCCGAGACCGACCGCATTTCCGCCGTCTATGACGTTCAACGTGCCTTTACCACGCTCGAAGCGGCCGTTGGCCGTCCTCTTCGCTAACCGGATATAGTTGATGACGAATACCGTCAAGTTTGTGATCGGTGGGGTCCTGATCGCCACCGTTGCTGGATTAGGCTACGCCGCCAAAAAGAAGGGCGAGACCAAAGCGGTCGAGGTGCGAACCGAGGCCGTGGAATCTCGCGACCTCGTCGCGTCAGTGACCGCCAGCGGGCAGATCCAGCCGCGTGTCAAAGTTGACGTCTCCGCCGACGTGACCGGTAAGATCGTTCGTCTCAGTGTCAAGGAAGGCGACTTCGTCAAGAAGGGACAGTTCCTGCTGCAAATCGATCCGGAACAGGTCACGGCCGCGTTGCAGCGCGCCGAGGCCGGGCTCGCCTCGTCTCGCGCCCAGGCCGCGCAATCCAAGGCCAGCCTGCTGCAAGCGCAGCGGAATTACGATCGCTCGCAGTCGATCAAGACGCAGTCCCCTGCCCTCGTCAGCGACGATCAGCTTGAGCAGCTCAAGACGCAGGCCGAAGTGAGCAAGGCGCTGTTCGACGCGTCGACGTTCAGTGTCGA
>JANOPS010000108.1:0-14384 GCA_031421995.1 Gemmatimonadaceae bacterium | reverse complement strand
TCGCCCCGCGGGTCTGGTCCAGGCACACCACGCCCACGACCGACAGCAGCACGAACGCGATAATCGCTTCGAGCAAGGTCATGGATTCCCACTCCCGTCGGCAGTACTGCAGCTCAACAGGTCGAAGGCGCGTGCCTCGCGCGCCTCAGCGGGAACGCAGCTCCCGAGGGCATCCATCAAAATGTCTGCACGTGGAAGTGCATCGCGGACGTGGCCAGAGTCCACCACGGCGCCATCCCGTTGTGTAGACAACACCCAAGCGCCATTCGCCCACATGGCGACACGCAGTGGTTCACCGCGACGTACCGCCTGCAGACGGGCGCGGTTCACGATCTCGCGACCGGCCGAAACCGGTTCGGCGGTTGGCCGCACGAGCGCCGGTGCGACCAAAGCCGCGGCCACCCCCATCAGCGTGAGGACAATCAGCAGCTCGAGGAGCGTCACGCCGCGACGCAGGGGATGGCAGGTCGGCAGGGGCACAACATCACAATCTCGGTCCGGCGAGGGGGAAGTCAACAAACCGAAGGATACTGAAAAGGAGACGATACAGCAGGGCTCCCGTTGCAGGAGGTCGTCGGCCACGTCACAAACCCCAAATGACGCAGCCCTCCCGGTCACTTGACCGGGAGGGCTGTGGGCGACGCGGAGGCCGTGACTACGGCTTGATCAGCGGCTTGACCTGCTCGGGCACGGCAAACGCCGACTCTGGCGCGCCGTTGATGATGACGTCCTGGATGGACATAAGCATGGTCTGCGGTCCCATGGTCTGGGTCATCTTCGTCGCGATCAGGACACCGCCGAACCTCTTGTAGTCTGAAACGGCCTGGCTGACCTGTATGGTACCGCCCTGGGCAACTATCGTGGAAGAGGAGCCCACGATGAGCCCCGTCTTCGCGGAAAACACGGAGCGTGATTCCATGCCGGTCGACTTGCGAATCATCTTGACGATGTACGCTTTGTCGCCGTCAACCGTGGTGTCGCCGACCGTTTCCATCGACGTGAACCGGTCTGCGGGATACAACATGCTGGCGTAGAAGTCCGCGTTATCCACCTGCTGCTGCAGCTCCTTGTCGGCCAGCAAGCGAGGACCCGCCATGGGATTCACGTCCCAGCCCACGGTCCCGTTATAGCCTTGGAGCATTTCGCCCATGCCGGGGATCGTGGTCTTGACCGACATCTTGTTCGGCGCCGCCGAGTAGGCTTCCATGGAGAGCGACATGCCCATGGATGGCACTTCCATCGTCGCGAGCTGCTTCATCGATGTCACCTTCCGGATCTCCGCTTCACCGCCAATCGCCGTCACGTACTTGGCGACAATCTCAGCGGCAGACGGGCGCGCTTGCGCCTGCACGAGGCTCGGAACGAGTGATGCAACAAACACCGCTGCGGCGGTGGATACGCGTGCTACTGTACGCATTGAAACTCCGATAGTGGCGAGAGTGAGAAGTCGTGCTTCGTGATGCTGATGACGCCAGGTGCGCCGGTTTGAACGCATCCAGTCCCTCGGTCGAACACATCCCCGTACGCATCTCCTGCATTCGCAGTTTCCGGTGTGCGGGTGCCTTACACCTTCCATACCACCAGACTACGGAGTCGCGCCCTTGCGCGGCATCTTCGATGCTTGGACGATCCACGCCAGCGCCGCGTCTCGCGCCGGGTCCTTGCCGCCCAACAGGGCCTTCACGGTCAACGGCGCCTTTTCATCAGGAACAACGCCTGGCCCCTCGATCGACTTGCCTGTGGGAGAGGTAAAATCGGCGATCGCGTGGTACAGGATATCGCCGTTCGGCAGTCGCTCGGGTACCGACGGAAGCGCCTGACCGGCCGTCTGCGTGCCGATAATCCGGGCTCGCCCCAACTCCTTCATCCCCGCAGCAAAGATCTCAGTCGTACTGATCGACAATTCGTCGACGACGATCGCCAGCGGCCCGGCAAAGGGCTTCACGCGTTGGTTGCGAGTGTCAACAAACCGCGGGTTCGCCACGAACTTGAGGGTTGCGCCGCGCTGGAGCATGGTGCCGATGGTCTGGCTGCTATCCAGAAAATGGCCGGCAATCCCCATCGACATCCCACCAACCCCGCCAAAGTTGCCGCGCACGTCGAGAATAATCCCGTCGCTGCCGCGCAACGAGTCGATCGCCGCGTCAAACTGCGCTGAGAGCACGGGCATCCAGATGTTAAAGTGGATGACGCCGATGGTTTTTCCGTCACGCCGAACCCGCTCGAAGGTGAGCGACGACGGAATGGGGGGGAGATTGCCAAACTTGGCCAGCGTACCAGGCTCCTTCTGCCGCACGATGGCCACGGTGTGCGCCTTCCCGTCGCCATCACGAAAGGTGGCACGCACCGTGTCGCCCACGGGACCCGACAGCATCTGCGATGTCAGTCCATACGCCGTCAACGAAGCACGACGCGGCTCAAGCGCCGCCAGTGTCGCCAGTCGTGGCGCGAGCGGACAGCCGTTCACACGCTCGAGACGCCACCCCGGCCTCACTCCTGCCATCGCAGCAGCGCTCGTGGAAGGGACCCGCGAAACAATCATCGCCCCGTCCACGAGGCGGAGCGCTGCGCCCGTGGTGCCGCTGCGATCACTGGCCTGACTGCTGCTCGACGTGGTCGCGTCGCTGATCTCCCGCGGGATGATCGAGAAATGCGATTGATTGAGGCGGCCGACCATGTCCGAGAGAATGGCCCGCAACTCGCCCGTGTTCTTGGCGCGCTCGGCCTTCGGACGCAATTCGTCTCGGACCGCTCGCCAGTTGACGCCATTGTACGTGGTGTCCCAGTGCGTTCGGGCGACGATCGCCCACGCGGTATCGAATGTCGCCAAGGGGTTCGCTATGGGCGTGGCGTTCAGCGAACCGGTGGCAGCCGCCGTCGGCATTTCACAGGAGGCTGGAACGTCCTGCGCAGGCGACGCCGATGCTCCCGGTGACGCCATGCGCTCCTGCCGACCGCGATGGCATGCGAAAAGGGACACCAGCCAAAGGCAACGGCCGAGGCGGCCAAGGGCGCGGACTTGAATGGAATACATAAGGGGAGCGGAAAGGCCAAAAAGAAGCAGGGGCAGGGCAGCGGGAATCTACGCCGGAGAACCCGCGCGGTCCCCACGCCAAACGTTCGGAGCGGGTTCGGGTTTCCGAAACGCCGCCAAACAGCGGGCAATTCCCCGCAGATCCAGCAGATCGACTCCCGAAACCGATTACGGCAACCTGCCAAGCCGCGCGAAAGGAATTACCATGCAGTGTTGCGCGGCGCCCCCTGCTTCTATCCGCAGGGCCCCGACCCGCCCCCCGTCGGCGGCAACTTCATCAGCTTTTATCGAAAATGACTACGCGCCTTCATACGCTGCACGCAGCCGGTCAATCGCTGTGGCTCGACTACATCGATCGCTCCATGCTCTCGAACGGCGACCTCGCGCGGCGCATTCGCGAAGACGCGCTGACAGGGATGACGTCGAATCCGACGATTTTCGAGAAAGCCCTGGCCGAGGGGTCGGCGTATGACGCGCAGCTGATGCATTTGTCGCCCGCCCTTTCCGATCGCGCGGTATTCGAAGCCGTGGCCACGACCGATGTGCGCGACGCGTGCGACGCGTTCCGGGGCGTGTATGACGCAACCGCGGGCGTTGACGGCTACGTCTCGCTCGAAGTCTCTCCCGACCTGGCCCGCGATGCGGCGGGCACAGTCGCCGAAGCGCGGCATCTCTGGGAGATCGTCGATCGTCCGAATCTGATGATCAAAGTGCCCGGCACGGTCGAAGGCGCCGAGGCGGTGCAGCAGCTGATCGCCGACGGGATCAACGTCAACGTGACCCTGTTGTTCGCCATCGACGCGCATGCCAGAGTGATTGAAGCGTACCTCGCCGGACTGGAGCAGCGTGCCACCGCGGGTCTTCCGGTCGATCGTATCGCCTCGGTGGCAAGCTTCTTCGTCAGTCGGGTCGATTCGGCGATTGACAAGCAACTCGAAGCCATGGCCAGCGCCGATCCCGTGTCGGCAGTCACCCTTCGCGGCCTGCAAGGCAAGGCGGCCATTGCCAACGCCAAACTGGCCTATCGGTTGTTCACTGCGTCGTTCTCCGGCGAACGGTGGGCGGCGCTTTCGGCGAAAGGCGCGCGCGTGCAGCGTCCGCTGTGGGCCAGTACGAGCACCAAGAACGCGTCCTATCGCGACGTGATCTACGTCGAAGAGTTGATTGGCACCGACACGGTGAACACGCTTCCGCCGGCCACGCTGGAGGCCTTCCGGGACCACGGAGAGACACGCGTCAGCGTGACCGAGGATCTCGCGGGTGCCGAGCGGGCGCTGTCAGCGCTTGAGTCAGCGGGTGTCTCTGTGCAGGCCGTGACCGACCGACTCCTTGTTGAGGGATTGGCCTCGTTCGAACAATCATTCGTCACCTTATTGGCAGGATTGGCGCGCAAGCGTGCCGCACTTGCCGCCACACCAGCTGGAGCGTCTGCCGTTGTCAGCCACTGAACACGAAAGCCCAATTTCCCGCACGGGACCCGAACGCGCGGCTGCTTCCGCCACCGCCAATGACTCGTCGGTGACCGGTTTCAAGCGGGCGCATGTCCCACGCACCAAAATCGTCGGGACGCTCGGACCGTCGAGTAACACGACGGAGAGCATTCGCGCGCTCGTCGAAGCCGGACTCGATGTGGCCCGCATCAATTTCTCGCACGGCACCCACGAGCAACACGCGCGCACGATCGCCATTGTCCGCGAGGTGTCGGCCGAGTTGGGACGTCCGGTGGCCATCATGGGCGACCTGCAAGGTCCGCGTATTCGCATTGGCGACTTGACGGCCAAGCGGGAGCTCGCGACCGGCGATGTGCTCGTGCTCGCGCCCGAACATGTGGCAGCCCACGACGAAATTCCCATCACGTACGACGAACTGTGTCATGACGTGTCGCCGGGCAATCGCATCCTCATCAACGATGGGCTGATTGAGTTGTTCGTGACGGCCGTCGCCGAACCTCGGGTCACGGCGACCGTGGTACACGGTGGGACCTTGTCCAGCCACAAAGGGATGAACCTGCCGGGCATTGCGGTGTCGGCTCCCTCCATTACGGACAAGGACAAAGCCGACATTGTGTTCGCGGTCGCCAATGATCTCGACGCGTTGGCGTTGAGCTTCGTGCGTCGCGCCGACGACATTGAATCGCTGCGTGCACTGATTCCGAAAACGATTCTCGTGGTCGCGAAAATCGAGAAGGACGTCGCGCTCCAGAATATCGAAGAGATTCTGCGTGCGACCGATGCGGTCATGGTGGCCCGCGGTGATCTCGGTGTCGAGTTGCCGTTTGAAGAGGTGCCGATCGCGCAGAAGAACATCATTGCGCTGGCCAATCGGATGGGGCGTCCCGTGATCACGGCCACGCAGATGCTGGAGTCCATGATTGAGCATCCGCGCCCGACCCGCGCTGAAGCCAGCGACGTGGCCAACGCGATTCTCGACGGGACCGATTGCGTGATGCTGTCCGCGGAGACCGCCGCCGGTGCCTATCCGCGCCTCGCGGTCGAAGCGATGCGACGGATTATCCATGAGATCGAAACGCACCCGCGAGCACTGGCCATGGGACGGCAGGAGCGTCGTGTGGCCAGTGGCGTCAACACCGAAGAGGCGATTGCGGCCGCCACGGTAGCCGCCGTTCGCATGCTGGACGCACCCCTCGTCGTGGTGTTCACCAAGAGCGGCTTCTCGGCGCGCATCGTGGCGTCGCATCGGCCGACAGTCCCCATTCTGGCGCTCACGGACGAACCGCGGGTGTGTCGTCAGCTCTCGCTGGTCTGGGGCGTGGTCTCACGGCTCGTGCCGACCGCTCGCGGGTACGACCACATGGTCGCCATGGCGCTGCGCGAAGCGCTCGATCTCGGATTGGTCACCAAGGGTGATCGCGTACTGGTCACCGCAGGCGTGCCATTCGACGTGCCGGGAACCACCAACTTGTTGAAGGTCGAAACGGTGTGATGCGGTCGTGAAGCTGCGCTTTCTGGGGACCGGAACGAGCTTTGGCGTGCCGCAGATCGGCTGCACGTGCGCAGTCTGCCGATCCGCCGACCCCCGTGACCAGCGCACCCGGTGCGGTGCCGTCATCGAAACTGATGATGGCACGCGGCTCCTGATCGATACGCCGCCAGAGCTCCGGCTGCAGTTGATCGCCGCACAGGTCGATCACATCGATGCGGTGCTTTTCACACACGAGCACGCAGACCATATCCACGGCATCGACGACCTGCGCGCGCTTTCGCTGCGCAGCGGACGGCGCATGCCCATGTTCGGCGACCACCAAACGCTTACGGTGCTGCGCGAACGGTTTCCGTACATCGTAGAAGATCAGTTCAAACCGGTCGCCGGTACCTCGCGCCCGGAAGCGCACCTCATTCCGGTCGAACCGGGGGTCCCGTTTCTCGTCGGGGCCACCTCGGTCCTTCCGTTCGCCGTGCCGCACGGACGGTCCAACGTGCTTGCCTATCGCATCGGTGATATCGGCTACGTGACCGATGCCAAGTCGTTGCCAGAGTCTGCACGGCGGGCGCTGGCCGGCGTTCGCGTGCTGGTGTTGAACGCGTTGCTTCGCAACGTCCATCCCACCCATCTCTCAATCGCCGAAGCCATTGCGGCGGCCCAGGAGATCGGTGCGGAGCGCACGTTCTTTACGCACTTGACGCATCATACCTCCCATGCCGACCTCGCCGCCGAACTGCCGCCAGGGATCAGCCCGGCGTTCGACGGCCTTGTCGTACACGTCGATTGACCGGGGCGGCCGACGTCCTCGCGCTTTTTCGGGTTTGCCCCTGCCGAAACGGCCTCAATCAGGGGAACTTTCATCTGGGCCGGCTCCCCGGGTCCCGTTCGGCTTTCTCGCTCGCTCCCCATTTTGCCGATGACTACTGATTCTACCTCGACTCCAACATTCGCCCTCGGCGGCGCGGTCACGATCGAAGCGGGCGTGGTGCATCTCCATGATGCGACCGCGCTCACGTCTGCGCATATGGATGCCCTCGTGTGGCAGGCGGTCTTTGCGGACGAGGCCGCTCGCAACACCGCGCGCTGGTTACTCTGGGAACTCGGACAGATCGCGGGCGTCCGCCCGGCCTCGATTCACGATCTATACGTGGCTCGTGGTCAGGGCCACTGCGCCGGGTTCACTGTGCCAGCGATGAATGTGCGCGGCATGTCCTACGACACGGCCCGCGCGATCTTCCGCACCGCCAAGGCCATCGACGCCGGCGCGTTTATCCTCGAAATCGCCCGCTCGGAAATTGCGTACACCGAGCAGCGTCCCGCAGAGTATGTCTCGGTGATGCTGGCAGCGGCGCTGCGCGAAGGATTCCGCGGACCGCTCTTTATTCAAGGCGATCACTTTCAGGTCAATCACAAGAAGTACGCGGTCGATCCGGTCACCGAGGTGAACGCGGTCAAGGCCATTGTGAAAGAAGCGGTTGCTGCGGGCTTCTACAACATCGATGTCGATACCTCAACGCTGGTCGATCTGTCGAAGTCCACGCTCGCCGAACAACAGCGCCTGAACTACGAAGTCTGCGTCGACATTACGCGCGCAGTACGCGGTGAAGAACCCGACGGCGTGACGATTTCCATTGGCGGCGAGATTGGTGAGGTCGGTACCGAAAACAGCACGCCGGCGGAACTCGAAGCGTTCATGGACGGATTCAATGCCACGTTGGCCGCGCAGGCGCCGGGTATGGCCGGGCTGTCCAAAATCTCTGTGCAGTCGGGAACGTCCCACGGCGGTGTGGTCCTCGCTGACGGCTCGATTGCCGACGTCGCGCTAGACCTCGATACCCTCGCCACGTTGTCGCGCATCGCCCGTGACAAGTACAGCATGTCGGGCGCGGTGCAACACGGTGCGTCGACGCTCCCCGATGGGGCCTTCAACAACTTCCCGCGCACCGAAACGGCGGAAATTCATCTCGCCACGAACTTTCAGAACATGATGTACGATCACCTGCCGGCCGAACTCAAGCGGGAGATCTACGCGTGGCTGGATGTGAACGCGAAAGACGAACGCAAGGCGACCGATAGTGACGAGCAGTTCTACTACAAGACGCGCAAGAAAGCGATCGGACCCTTCAAGAAGCAGCTCTGGTCGTTGCCCGTCGATGTGAGGTCCACGCTCGGTGCGGCCTACGACGAGAAGTTCGGTTTTCTGTTCACGCAGCTGGCGATCGGCGGCACGCGCGAGACGGTCTCCCGCTTCGTCAAGCCACCGGTGCAGCACCGCAAGGCGCCCGATGGTGCGACCAAGTTTATCGCCGCGCCCGACGACGCCGATCTCAGCGACTGATCACCATGCCGGTGAAGCGTGCGCCTTCACGCAGAAAGCGCATCGCTTCGCCGGAGTCGTCCCATTCAGGAGGTACGTATGTCCCGACGAGATGAGTACGATGACGAACGCGTAGTTGTGGTAGAGCAGGGCGGGGGAGCCGGTGGTGTCGGCATGTTGCTGCTCGGGCTGGCCATCGGCGCCGGCGCGGCGCTGCTGTTTGCACCAGCCAGCGGACGTGAAACGCGCGATCGATTGCAACGCGAGGCACGTCGCGCAGGAAGGAAAATGAAAGACCTCGGCGAGACCGTCTCTGACGGGGTCACGGATCGTGTGGACCGCACGCGTGCCAGCTTCGATCAACGTGTGGATCAAGCGCGCGAGGCCGTTCGATCACGTAAACAAGCGCTGACCGATGCCGTGCACGCCGGGCGTGATGGCGCAGCGCAGGCGCGACTGGAATTAGAGCGAGCGGTGGTGGATTCCAAACGCGCCTACGCGGAAAGCCGCCGCGCCCGCTCGGCGCCGCAGGTTGGGAGCGAGACCGCTGACGACACTCCAGGCGAGAGTTAGCGGCGCATGGGACGTTGTCCGACGCGCCTGGAATCAGGGCGCCGAGGACAACGTACTCTTTCTCGCGGGCGGGCTGGCGTTCAACGTCTTGCTCGCCCTCGTCCCGTTTGTGCTGCTGTTGATCTCGGGGATCGCGTTTTTCCTTGGGAGCCAACCGGACGAAGCCGCGCGCACCGTGACCGGATTGCTGCAGGCGTTCCTCCCGACTGACTCGATCACGGCGACCGACTTGCTTCGCACCACCATTGCCGATGTGTTGTACACGCGCGGAACAGTCACCGCGTATGCGGCCATCGGATTCGCATGGTTTTCGACGCGCCTCTTCGGCTCCTTGCGCAGCGTGCTCGCGCAGATCTTCGACGGCGACGATCACAGCATCGTGGTCGGGAAACTCTACGATTTCCTGTCAACCGGAGTCGCTACTGTCGTCATCGTCGTGTACATCGCCATGTCGACGTATCTGGACTTGGCCACGACGCGAGGGGTCGCGCTGCTCGTTCAACTGGGGCTGCGCGCGGAGACCATGAGCGGACTGGCGTACGTCAGCGGGCGACTGGTTGGCCTGTCACTCGTGTTCGGGCTGTTCTATGCGCTGTATCATGGACTCCCCCGACATCGACCCTCGACGCGCACCGCACTGCTCGCCGCACTCACCGCGACCACCCTGTTTGAGATCGCGCGCAACATCTTCGCCCTGCTCGTGCGCCATTTCGATCCGAGCTCGCTCTACACAGGCACGATCGCCGCCGTCGTCGCCGTCGTCTTTTGGACGTACTACGGTTCCTTGCTCTTCCTGATCGGTGGGGAGATCGCGCAGGCCATTCAACTGCGTCGGACGGCGCGTGCGGAGACCCTCGCGGCGATGCGACGTGATGGTCGTGCCCTGCAACCGCAGCCGCGTCGCGCCAAGTAGTCCTGCGTGTGCGCGGACATCGTTCTCCTCTTATCGTCTTGGCATGACCACTCTTATCGATCTCCGTAGTGACACCGTCACGCGTCCCACGACGGCCATGCGCCGCGCCATGGCGGAGGCGGACGTCGGCGACGATGTGCTCGACGGCGATCCCACGACCGCGCGGTTGGAAGCGGTCGTGGCCGCACGCCTCGGCAAAGAGGCGGCGTTGTTCTTCCCGACTGGCACCATGGCGAATCAAGCGGCGATCGGCGTGTTTGCGTCACCGGGTACAGAAATCCTCGTGGACGCCGAGTCGCATATCGTGCATTGGGAAATGGCCGGCGTGGCCGCCCTCGCGGGCGCGCAGATCCGTCCGGTGATCAGCAACGGACCGGTCATGCGCGCGGAGGACCTGTCGCGCACCATTCGCATGCCGTCGACGGAGGCGCCAGAGGCATCGCTGGTGTGCGTCGAGAATACGCACAACGGCGCCGGCGGCATGGTGACATCCCTCGAGGCGCTGGCGGCGCTGCGGGCCGTGGCGCAGCAACACGGATTGCCGCTGCACATGGATGGTGCACGACTCTGGAATGCGTCGGCCGCGACGGGCACGTCCCTGGCGGATTTCTCAGCGTGCGCCGACAGCGTCATGGTATCGTTCTCAAAAGGCCTTGGTGCACCCGTTGGTGCAGCATTGGCTGGCTCACAGGCGTTCATCGACCGAGCGCGACGCGTGCGCAAACGCCTTGGCGGTGGGATGCGACAGAGTGGTATCCTCGCCGCTGCGGCGCTGTACGGACTTGAACATCATCTGGAACGCCTGCAGGACGATCATGCGTCCGCGCGCTATCTCGCCCACAACCTTGACGGCCTGAATGGCGCGATGGTGGTGCCGCCCGATACGAACATTGTCATGATCGATTTGCCTTCGGCCACCGCAACGGACGTGGTCGCGCGAGCCAAGTCGGTCGGCGTGCTCATCTCGGCGTGGACGCCAACGCGTGTGCGCCTCGTGACGCATCTGGACGCGCCAGCGGGCGTCGTCGCCGAGGCCGCCCTTCGGCTGTCGCGCGTGTTCTGACGTCGGTCGGCGTGCCTTCGCCGGGTTGGCCTGACGGCGTGGGTTCGCTATACTTCTTCTTGCTCCGGGTCCCGGAGGGCGACAGCCCACCAACCCCGTCAGGACCCCGAAGGTAGCAGCGGCACGTGGAATCTGGCGTCGCTTCGTCAGGCCCGGAGCACTCGCGCGGGAGGATTCACTCCGAAAGGAGATGGACCTCCCGCGCGCTTTTTTGGGTGGACGGCGCTCGCGAGCGTTCAGCCGTGCGTTCGGCCGTTCGTTCGGCCGTGCGTTCAGCCGTCCGCACGGTCGTGCGCGAGGACCGACGCTACCAGTTGAGCATCGGGGAGTCGCGATACAGTCCCGGCACGTTGGCTGTGTGGTACAGCGGCTCTCCCGACGCGACGAGTCGCGCGAATTCCGCTTGCGACATCGGTGGCGACATCAAGAATCCCTGACCCATGATGCAGCCGAGTTCCTGCAGCGCGGTCAGTTGTCGCTCGGCGTCAATGCCCTCGGCGATCATCACCAGCCCCATCGTCTCGCCGAGCGACAGAATCGCCCGCGTGAGCGCGTCATCGCTGGCGCCACCGCCAAGCTGCGTGATGAAGCTCCGATCAATCTTCAGCACATCGATGGGGAATCGCTGCAGATGCGACAGCGATGAATAGCCCGTGCCGAAATCGTCGAGCGCCAGCGTCACCCCCAATTCCTTAAGCGCGCGCATGGTCACGATGACGGCGTCGGCATTCGACATCATCGCGGTTTCGGTCATCTCGATCGTCAAACGCCCCGCCTCGAGTCCTGTCGCGTCCAACGCCGCGCGCACGTCCTCCACGACGCTGATCTCCTGCATGTGGCGGCCGGACAAGTTGACGGACACGTTGAGCGTGGGGCCATCGGTGTTCGGTGCGCGCCAGCGCATCGCATCGCGGCAGGCGACCATCAGGACCTGCCGGCTGATCTGACTCATCAGGCCAACGTCTTCCGCGATCGGGACAAACACATCGGGAGCGATCAGGCCGCGTGTTGGGTGATGCCACCGGAGCAGCGCCTCGGCACCCAGAATCTCTCCGGTCTGAAGATCCACCAGCGGCTGGTAGTGCACCAGCAGCTCGTCGCGCTCGACCGCACGTCGCAAGTCCGCCTCGATCAAGAGGCGATCCGTGATGCCATCGCGCATCACGGGCGCAAATTGCACCACCCGTCCGCGACCCTCGTGCTTGGCCACGTACATGGCCACGTCTGCGTCGCGAATGAGATTTTCGAGGTTGATACCGACTGGCGCCTGTGCCACCCCGATGCTTGCCCCGACAAAAACTTCACGGCCATCGACCAGGAACGGGCGTGTGAGTTGGGCCAGGAGCCGGCCCGCCGTGGCCATGCTGGATTGCGCGTCTGCATCTTCGATGAGCACGGCAAACTCGTCGCCGCCGAGCCGAGCGACGGTGTCACCCGCCCGCACTTCGCATTCGATTCGTCGTGCAGCCTGACGCAGCAGCTCATCGCCAGCCGCGTGGCCAAGGCTGTCGTTGACACTCTTGAAGTGGTCAAGATCGATGAAGAGCACACCGATGTCCACGTCGCCGCGCTCTCGACGGCCCAAGGCGTTCGTCACGCGGTCGGTGAAGAGCGCGCGATTCGCCAATCCCGTCATGGGATCGTGAAAGGCCTGCCAGGCAATCTTGCTCTCCAATGCGCGGCGGTCTGTGACGTCGCGGGCGTTGAGCACCAGGCCCGAGATGCTCTCCGTGTGCAGCTGATTGCTTCCCACCACCTCGAGCCAGCGCCACTCCCCATTGGCTTGCGCCGCACGACACACAAACTCAGACTGCTCTTCGCTTCCTCTCGCGAGGCGCCCCAACAGCAGACGCGTTGCTTCGGCGTCTTCCGCATGGACGACCTCCAGCAGATTGCGGCCAACCAGCGCGTCGGCGCGAAAACCCATGATGTGCTCGACCGACGGACTCACGTACCGCGTGGTGCCATCCAGATCGACGACCAAGATCAGGTCGGACGCATGATGCACGAGCGCCGCCATACGACTGTCGGCGGCACGCTCGGCCGCGACCGCATCCAGCCTGGCGTTCTCGCCGATGACCAGCGACTGTCGGAACAGGACCGCGGCGAGCAGCAGCAACACGCCGGCCGTCACGCCGCGCACAGCGGCGAGATCGCCGAGTTGCACCACGTAGAGCAGCAGCAGGCCCACGATACCGACGCATGCGTAGGCAAGCGACCCGGTGTGTCGCGGCAGGCGTTCGGCCGATGGGGCTTCTCGCGCGTACTCGCGCGCGCGCTGGGCGCCCATGGTGATGAAGCCGTACCACGCCACCCAGCAGATGTTGTTCAGATCTCCAAACGTGTTCAAGCTGGTGATCACCTGATGTGCGTAGAGCATGTCGGCGATCGTTTTCACACCAAATCCGATAAGGAGCAGCCGGAACGCCGTGGCATGCTCTTGATCTGCGTGGCGCCACAACATGACCAGAAGCGCGCTCACCAGCATGATATCCACGATCGGATAGCTGAGATTCAGCACGGCGCTCAGGGATTGCTCCAGGTTCTGCGTCGATGCGCGAACCGGCGACAACCAATACACCACCGTCGCCGCCGTAATGGCGGCAATCGCGGCATCCAACTGAACACGAATACGCTCGGCGCGGGTTGGCCCGAGACCGGGAAACGAGCCAAGGCTCCACAGGGCAAGTGGTACGAAGGCACAGTACGCCACGTCCGCCACGCTGAGCGGAGGGCGCTCACCCGTTGTCAACGCAATGACCGCCCAGATGACGTCTCCAACCCAATAGCTGCCGACGGCCATCGCCATCAGCATCCAGGCGCGTCGGCTCTCCGCATCGAGACTGGTGGCCCGTGCGGCACTGACCAGTGAAAGCACCGCCGGCGCGCCAACGCACAAGAACGCCAAATTGAGAAACAGAGCACGCGACGGCGCGGTCGGCCAATCGAGGACACTCGAGAGCGCGACGCACAGTGCCGTCACGAATTGCAGCGCGACCAGCAGCCATCTCACGGCTCTGCGGCGTTGCACGAAGCTCAGACCCCGAGGGAGGTCGGTCGCGGGATACGACGCGACACAAACGTGGACGCCGCCCAGCACGGAGCGGAATCCCGATCAAAAGGAACGTGATCTTTGCCTTGGGGAGGCTCGACAAACATCGGCGACTTCATAAAGGTGAGAGACCGCTGGCGGCGACCGTCATACCCACGGTCACCCTGTTTCACGGCCGGAATCGGCGACGCCGAAGTACACCGCGTCGCCACCCTGTCAGAGTACCAACGAATAGCGCGGACCGAGGTCACACGATCTGGCACGTTTCATCACGCGCGGAGACCGGCGAACGGCTAAATTGTGGGGATCATGTCCATTGCCCTCGCCCGCAAGTATCGCCCGCGGAACTTTGCCACGGTGGCCGTCCAATCCCACGTGGCCAACACCCTTAAAGGCGCCATCGCGCGCGGGCGTGTGGCTCACGGCTACCTGCTCTGTGGTCCACGCGGAACCGGCAAGACGACGCTCGCCCGTGTTCTGGCGATGGCG
>JANOPS010000107.1:0-5654 GCA_031421995.1 Gemmatimonadaceae bacterium | reverse complement strand
GCCTCGGCCAGTTTGCCGAGGAGTCGCCGGAGATCGCCGATCGTTATCGCGAGACGGTGGCTGTTCTGTCCTTGGTCGATCCCCACCAACCCTTTGTCGTGATCCGGCTATCCGGAAAACCCCAGGCGCCGATACATGAGTGAGATCTTCGAGCTGGCCATGTTACCGGCCTCAGAGGGTGACTGCTTGGTTCTGACCTACGGCAGTCGCGACGATCACCGATCAGTAATCGTCGATCTTGGTCGCACGTCAAACTACAAGGCCAACAAGCCGGAGCTTACCGCACTCGGGCACGTTGAGGCGTTCGTGATCAGCCATATCGACGCCGACCACATCGAAGGTGCCATGCCGATGGTCAAGGAGGCACAGGCGCCCTTCGCGTCACGCGACGTCTGGTTCAACGCGTACCACCATCTGGTCGAAGCGCGTGATGCAACGCACGAGGATTACGAGACCTTCTCCGCCAAGCAGGGGGAGAAGCTCTCGCTCGGCATTCGAAACTTCGCCTGGACGTGGAATGCACTGTCCGGCGGCAAGCCGATCACGATCGAGACCGTACCGGAGCCCGTGGCGTTGGAAGGCGGCCTGACCATCACGATTCTTTCGCCAGACAACAACAAGCTTGCCCAACTCGAGCCGAAATGGGCGGCGGAGCTCAAATCCGCGGGCCTCCGCCCTTTCGACCCAGACGAATCCGAGCAGGAACCCGACGATGGTATCGAGCACTTTGGTTCCATCGATGTGGAGCAGCTGGCGGCAACCGCGTTCTCACCCGACGGGGCCGAGCCGAACGGCTCGTCGATCGCCTTCGTTGCCGAGTATGGCGGCAAGCGGGTGATGCTGTTGGCCGACGCCCATTCGGACATCGTGGAACGTCAGGTCGCACAGCTGGCGGCGGCGGAGCCAGCGGGCCGATTTCGTGTTGACCTCCTCAAGGTTTCGCATCACGGGAGCGCCGGCAACACCTCGCCAGCGTTGCTTGATCTCATCGACTGCACGAGGTTTGCGTTCTCTACGGATGGCACGCGTCGCGGACATCCAGACCCCGAGACTATCGCTCGCATCCTTGTGCGGCAACCTGAGCGAAAAAAGTCTCTCTACTTCAACTTCAGGCAGGACAGCACGCTGGTGTGGGATCGGGCGTCACTAAAGACGAAGTGGAACTTCGAGGCCCGGTACCCAGCCGCGAACGACGAGGGTCGCTTGGTCATCAAGATCTAGCTTCAGGAGCTGGATGCGACGGGCCTGCGGATTCGGTGACGCCGCGCATTGTCGTCGGCGCTGCGCGATCGCAGGCCGCGCTCACCGCGTAAGCAACGTCCCCGGAAGCTTCCATGTGGGTTTCCCCTGCTCGGCCACCGGTATACCGTTGACGAGCACAAGGTCGATCCCCTCCGCGTACTGATGTGGCGCAAAGAACGTGGCCCTGTCGCGAATCGTCGCCAGATCAAACACGACGACGTCGGCCACCATGCCTTCGCGCAGTTGACCGCGGTCCTTGAGTCCCATGATTTGTGCCGGCAGACTCGTCATACTCCGGATGGCGCTCTCGACGCTGAGTGCACCGCGCTCCATCGCGTACAGTCTCAACTTTCGCGGAAAGGTGCCGTAGAAGCGGGCGTGAACGGCGGGGCCGTCTTCGGGAAGCGCGATGCCGGCGTCACTGGCGGTGGCCACCCACGGTTGTGCAGCAAAGCGGTCCATATCGCTCTCGTCCATCGAGAATCCGCGCAGCCGGCCACCGCCTCGGCGTGAAGACGTGCCGTCGAGTTGTAACTGAATCGCCATCTCCACTGGCGATAGTTTACGACGCGCGGCAAGCTGCCCCAGCGTGCGTCCGATGTATGCGGTGTCGGGATAGTCGAACACCATCACATTATCCGGCCCGCCACGACGACGGATTTCGTGCGCGACGTCGCGCCGCAGCATCGCCGCGCGTGCACTGTCCGCGAGCGTGGTGCGGAGCGCCGACGTGTAGTTGGGTTGCGCGTTGCGCGGAGCGCCGGCGTCGGTCGGTTGCGCGGTCGCCCATTCCGGAAGCAGCACCGTGTTGCCATCGGTGCCGCTCGTATTGTACGTGTATTGATCGGCCCAAATATCTACGCCGCGCGCGCGAGCGTGTTCGATCAACTGAATGATCGCCTGACTGGTGCCGCGCCAGTGCTCACCTTTGGCCTTGATGTGCGAGGCCACCACGCGTGCGCCTGTCTTCTCGCCAATGTCGATCGTCTCTTGCACCGCGTCCATCAGCGTTGGTGCGGCGGGCGGATCCTGACTGGGCCAGAACCACATCGGGTCGCCGCCCTCGGCGCGTTGGTGCGCAATGTACACACCGCCGAACGGCACAATCTCCCGCGCGAGCGCGACGACTTCGTCTGTTGTACTCCAGCGTCCCGGCACGTACTCCAATCCAGCCGAAAGTCCGACCGCGCCTTCGCGCATCGCTTGACGCACCAACTCCTGCATGCGTGCGATCTCATCGGCGCGTGCGGCGCGACGAAAGTCGTTGCCCATGACGCGTTGACGCACGGTGCCGTGTCCCACCATGAGCATCGCATTCGGACCGATGCCGTTCTGCTGAATGAAACGTCGCTGGTCGGCAATGGGCCACGGTGAGCGCCCGTCGTGATTCACCACCACCGTGGTCACGCCTTGCGTGACAAGGTTGGGGGCCGCGCGATACCTGGGATCCTTGTCGCGAAATCCGCCCTGAATACTCGAGCCGTCATCGGCGTGCGAGTGAATATCGATGAAGCCAGGCGCAACGTGTTTGCCGGTGGCATCGACCACGCGCGTGGCGGTCGCGCCGTGTAGTCTGCCGACGGCGACGATGCGGCCGTCGCGAATGCCGACGTCGGCGGGGAACGCCGGATTTCCTGTCCCGTCAAACACGCGACCGCCGCGAATCAGCAGGTCAAATCGCTGCGCGGCGGGCGCGGTCTGTTGTGCATGCGCGGGGATCGCCAGCAGCAGTAGCGATATCGTGATGCGGAGCGAGCGAACGGGGCGAACCATGCGGACTACTCCGAGGCGATGGTGATGGTCCCAAAGTGCACGCGCGTGAGGGGATCCACCAGATCGTCACGGCGTGGTATGGCCGAACGCGACTGCGTGCGACGCGACGTGAGCGCTCTAGTACCGATCAAAGATCTGCTGCAGCGCCGCCCGATCGGTCGTGCGCGTGAGCGCGAGCATGAGCAGCACTCGCGCCTTCTGCGCCGAGAGGTCGCGGGCGAGGATGCGGGGCAGGTCAGCGTGTGGTGCGCCGACGATGCGACCGCCTGGCACGCGTGACGCAACAACCACCGGGATGCCGGCGCCACTCGCCATGCGCACCGCCGCCTGCGCGCCCGCACTCAAACGCCCGCCCGCAAAGCTCGTCAGCACGACGCCCTTCGGACGACGTTGGATGGCCGCGCGCATGATGGTCGAATCGAATCCAGCATAGTCCGATAGAATCTCCACCGATGGCAGGGACTCGATCTGTGAGACATCAAACTCCGATGCCGTCGTGTGCGGTTGGAGCGTGCGACGAAAAAAGACGATGGTATCGGGGTCGGCGGCACCGAGAAAGCCCCGTTCGGGCGAGCCAAACGTGTCTACGCGACGATTGTCGGTCTTCCACACATCGCGCGCGGCACCGATATCTTCGTTGAGGACCACCAGCACGCCCTGGTATCGCGCCGATGCGCTCACCGCGACGCGCACGCCATTCAGAATGTTTGCGGGCCCGTCTGCCGATACCTCATCGCCGCCCCGCATCGAGCCGACGACGACAACAGGACGCCGATCCCGCACCGTCAGGTTGAGGAAGAACGCCGTCTCCTCCATCGTGTCGGTCCCGTGCGTTACGACCACACCGCACAACGTGGGTGCCGCGACGAATTCAGCGTTGATGCGCTTGGCCAGGCGCAGCCAATCGCGCGGTGTCATTTGCGATGACGGCACGCGGAACAGCTCGTCCACGCGAACGGTTGCGACCTTGATAAGTTCAGGAATGCCGCGCACGAGCGATGCACCATCGGTCATCGGACCGGTGGCGCGACTCGCAATCGTGCCGCCAGTCGTGAGGATGAGCACGTCGCCTGGCGGCGCTGCTTGCGCGTGGACGAGTGCGGGAAGATTGGTGAGCGCGACGCTCAGGAGGGTCGCGGCGGCGCGGCGGCGTAGAGCCTTCATCCCGTGAAATTCAACCCTCACAACCCTCACCCGCAACCGTCTACCCCAAACTGCAGAAG
Organism: Gemmatimonadaceae bacterium; assembly: GCA_031421995.1. Lineage (GTDB taxonomy): Bacteria > Gemmatimonadota > Gemmatimonadetes > Gemmatimonadales > Gemmatimonadaceae > Gemmatimonas. Next base: position 1,416 of record JANOPS010000107.1, on the reverse strand, counting down.
CGGAGCACTCATCGTATGGCTGGGCTCCACCCAATGCTTGGACGCTTCGCGCGTCCTTCTTTGATGTGGCAGCAGCTGAGGCGGACAAGCAGTAACCGACTACCTGCGTCGCTTGCTCCAGTTTTCGACCTCGACGTCCTTGAACCGTGAAAAGTCCTTTACGTTGACTGTGACGAGGACGAGCTCATTCACACGGGCAATGGCCGCAATCTGCCCGTCCACATATGGTGCCGGTCGCCCGAGCCCCTCAAGCCGCGCACGCTCGTGGCCGTGCCAATGCGCCGCGGTCTCGTCATACGCCAGCACGGGAAAGGATGCGAGGACTACGTCCTGTAGGTAGGCCTCAAGGGCTGCCCGCCGTTTACCGCGCGGCAGTCGGTGACACCCATATGTCAGTTCATGCCACACGGGGGCCGCGATGGCGCATTCGTGCCCTACGGATTCCAAGTGCTTCACGATCTCCTGGTTCGGCTCCCTCGACATCGGCGAAGATACTATGCTGGTGTCCAGCAAGTATCGAACCGTCACAGCGTCACCTTACGCCCGGTCTCGGTATTGCGCGCCGCGGCAAGAAACCCATCGTCGAGCCCCACATCGTGCAGCGCGTGCATTGCAAGGAATCGCTTATACGCGTCGCCGAATGGCACCCGCTCGCCGCGTAGCCGCGCCAATTCTCGCAAGGACACGACGACGGCCACAGCTTTGCCGCGCCGCGTCAGCTCAATCTCCTGACCGGCTTCCACTTGATCGACGATGGTGGGGAGATTCGACCGTGCCTCAGCGATGGAGTATTGTTTTGCCATACCAACAATGTACAGTCAGATGTACAAGAGTGCAAATCCCGTGGACCCCACGCTGCGCCTCGACGCTGTCGCACGTATGGACACCCTCAGCGATCCCGGCATCGCATTCACCATGTTCTGGGTCCGGCTCGTCGCCGTCTTGAGCGCGGTGGCGATGCTGCTTTCGATGGCGGGCATCTACGCGGTGAAGTCGTTCACCGTCGCGCGGCGCACGCGCGAGATCGGCATCCGCGTCGCCCTCGGTGCGAGCCGGCGGCGCGTCGTGGCTGAGGTATTTACGCGGCCGCTGTCGCAGGTGGGGCTCGGCGTCGTCGCCGGGGGCATGCTCACCGTGATCGTGAACGACGGTGTCGAACACCCGAGCCTTGACCTCGTCCTCGCGGCGTTTGGGTACGCGGTGCTCATGTTCGGCGTGTGCCTGCTTGCCTGCATCGTGCCGACGCGGCGCGCGCTCCAAATCCAACGACCGAGGCACTGCGAGCAGACGGCTAGTGGTCGTGATGCGTTCGCGTGACGTGCCCGGCTACCGGCTGCTACGGCGCCCGTTATAATACCCAGTGTGATACGCCATTTTGCGGACGCGGCCACAGAGGATTTGTTCAACGGGATCGAC
>JANOPS010000106.1:0-14234 GCA_031421995.1 Gemmatimonadaceae bacterium | reverse complement strand
TGCGTGGACAAGACGGCGCGCGCACGGCCATGCCGCTTGAAGACCTCATGGCGTCAGACGTCCTCCTGGCGGATCGACTCAACGGCGAACCCCTCTCCGTGGATCACGGCGCGCCGCTGCGCTTGATCGCACCGGCCCACTACGGCTACAAATCGGTGAAGCACCTGTGCGGAGTTGAATTCCACTCGCCTGCGGCAGACTACCGCGTCTCGGGGTTTCGGTTCATGGATCACCGGCGCGCGCGCGTGGCCTTTGAAGAGCGCGGTCGCGGTGTTCCGGGTTGGCTGCTCCGGTACGCGTATCGCCCACTGATCGCCTGCACGGTGCGCCGCTTCGCCGCGGAGAGCGCATCGCGGCATCGCGTGCAGCGGTAGCGGCTACCGCCAAATCTCCCACCGGAGCGAATTCCCATCCCGAAGACCCACGAAGCACACTCCTTCCCACCACTACGGTCGCGGAAACAGTCATCCAGGTGTTGGTGGGCGGTCGTTCTCCTAGGCCTGCTAGCGCCGCTCACGGCGCCGCTGGTGGCGCAGCCTGTGCGACGCATTCCGCTCAAGGTGCCGCATGCGACACTCACGTCCGAGTTCGTCAGCATCTCGTCGGTACGCGAACTTGCCGACGGCCGGGTACTGGTGACGGACAATCGCGAGAACCAGCTCTATGTCGCCGACTTTCAGTCGCTGTACGCGGAGAAACTTGGACGTAAGGGCAAGGGACCTGGCGAGTGGACCCGTCTCGGCGACGTGCTGGCGAGCAACGGCGACTCGTCGATCATTGGCGATCCGGGCAATCGCCGATGGCTGCTGCTGGACGGTTCGCGGATCGTCGGTGCAGTGCCTCCGGATCACCCAGCAGTGCAAGCGGTGGGAGGCGTGGTCACCGACGTCGACCGCATGGGGAGGGTCCTTGTAAAGCGCCAGGTTCCCGCGCGGAACGGTACCACGGTTTTCACGCGAGCGGATGCTACCGTGCTGGTCTTCGTTGCTCGAAGCTCGGGGCGCATTGACACAGCAGCAAAGGCTCGCATGATGCCATACAGGCTCGAAGAGGTCGTCGACGCCAACGGTCGCGTGCAGAGTGCGATGGGCTTTGCCACCGAACCCAACGCACTCGCGGAAAGCGCCCGATTGTTCGTTGATGGCTGGCTTGCCGTTGTGCGGCTCGAACCGCTGCGCATCGACTGGCGGTCACCAACTGGTACATGGACGTACGGCAAGGCGCTGCCACTGCGTGAAGAGCGCGTTGACGACGCCGAACGCAAGGCGACGCAGGCCCGGTACGACACCTTGCGCGCTCAGGCGCTGAAGCACGGGTGGCCGGAGCCTGTCATGCCAGCGCTTACTGCCACGCTACCCGTCAACACGCGCGATCCCGGACTAACGACGTGGGATGGCCGATTGCTCGTGCTGCGTCGCGCGAGCGCTTCAAACCCCAGTACGCGTTACCTCGTGATCAATCGTCGCGGTGATCTCGATGGCGAGATCGTCATGGGCGCGCGCGAGCGCATCGTGGGGTTCGGGCCGCGGACGGTGTACACCGCGTTCAAGAATGAGGACGACATTGAGTTCCTGCGCCGTCATCCTTGGTCATAGTGGGCGGCCGACATATCGAAGGAGCCTTCGGCTCGCAAGAAGAAGTCCACTTCGTAGTGCACGGCTGCGCCGCCGTGCTTGAAGCGGACGTCATGATGGTCATGGTCGGCAAGGTCCTCGTCCCAGTGCTCACGACGCGTATCGTGGCCGAGCTTCCTTCTGTGCCGGGGTATCGCTTCTCGCTGTCGGCGGCGGGCTTCGGCAGCGCGATTGCGCGGTGGTTTGGTGCGTAAGACATCGCGGTGGGCGATGAGATATTCGATGAGGCCGTTGTGCTCAAAGGGGTGGAACCCGCCTTCGTCCAGGGTGCACCGTGTACACCGGGACACTCGTGAAGGTCTCGCGCGCGATCGAGAGCAGTCGCCGGCCAACAAGGTGCGACAACGCGCTCCGCACCGTCCGCTTGGACAGTCCGGTCGCCTCCGCGATATCGAGCAGCGCGATTGACACGGAGGCTTTGTTTACGCCATGGGTGCGACGATAGAGCTGCATGTAGACCAGATACGCAGATGGCATGCGATCGTGACCGACCAGGTCGGGCATGAGCGTGTCCAGCACATAGGGATCGTTGAGGTGCTATCGACAGGTGATGGTCCGGGCGAGGTGCGCACCAAGATTGCCAATTGGCTGTCCGCCGGCTCGACGTTGGTGAGAAACCAGGCCTTGCCTATCGATGTCCCAGCGACAACGCGTCAGCGGCGCGCAGCCGCACCCCGATCCTTTAGGTTAGCGAACCAGTTCAAAGTGACTGACATGTAGCTCCCCGCCTGCATGCGTTTGACCATGACAAAGTGACTGCCGTCCGGCGTTACGTCGTACACTGCGTGTGTCCCGTCCGAGACATAGCTGCCGTCCGAGAAGAGAGGCGTGCGACGCACAACGTCAAAGCTGGTCCCGGCGCGTATCTCGGCGGCTTGCAACAACGGGCCGCTTCGGTAGAACAACTCTCCACCACGAGGAGACCACACCGGCTCTGCGCCGCCGTCACTGGACACCTGAAAGTGTCCCTCCATACTGGGGAATGATCGGACGTACACTTCGTCGCGCCCTGATTCGTCCGACACGTAAGCCAGCCATCGCCCATCAGGCGAAACTGCCGGTGCCACTTCGTTGGCAGGCGTTGCGAGAAGAGGCTTCAGTTGGGATGGGGCGTCGAGCGAGGCCATCCACACGTCTCGTCTGCCTGGACCACCAACGGTGCGTACTAATATCGATCGGCCACCTGGAGCAAAAAGCACCTCCCAGATTTCCAGCGTAGGCATGGCAATCAACGAGTCCGCTTTTGTATTGCCGTCCGGATTGATGACGCGGGCATCCGCGCGACGGCCGATTTGTCGGGTGTACGCAACGCGGTGCGCATCGATGCTCCACACCGGCCGGCTTGCCGCGCTATCGAACGACAGGCGCGTCAACGTCCGCTGCGTGCGGTCTAACAACCAGATGTTGTTGTCCAGCCTCACAGCGAGTCGCCGTCCGTCTGGTGAGAACTTCGGATCGCCGAAATTCCCGAGCTTTGGATGAAGTCGCTCGAATTTCCCAGATCGGTCTACCAGCACGAGCGCCTGCGACCCGATGCCAGGAATGACCATCGTGCCGTTTCGCGACAGCGCCATAGAGGCTCCACCAATCTCAACGCGAACCGTTTCGTCGATCGCTATTGGCTCGCCCACCACAGCGAGAGACTTCACGTCGAAAGGCACGGCGCGAAGACGTCCCTCCGGGTTGACGTACACGACGTGACCAGTCGAGACGTATCGTGGGTCACTTCCAAGGATGTCCAGCGGTTTGACGGCACCGGTTCGCGGATTAATCACTAATAGCCTGCTCGCGGTGTCTCCCCGAATTCCGAAGAGCACTCCGCGATCGCCTGGCAAGCCGTGCGGAAAGTCAAACCGCTCACCCGAAGCACTCTTGAGCAATGGGGTTACTTGCCCGTTCGACGCACACATCATGAGGCCGGTGCGATTGGCGAAAATGATTGTATCGCTCTCCAACCAGGTCGCTCGTGAGAGCCCACCGGTCTCGCAAATGGTCTCTGGCGCTCCACCCGCAACTGGAACCTTCACGATTCGTGCGTCCAGCGCGAAAGCCACCCGGCGGCCGTCCGGGGAGAAAATCGGCAAGGATCCGTTCTCGCTTCCCTGAATGGGGATTGGACCTGCCTTACCCATCTCGCGCAAATACAGCCGTCGTACGGAACTCGAGTCCCGGCCATTGTAGACGAGCATGGTTCCATCAGGCGAAAGCGCCGGACTTGATACGATATCGCCCGTCCACTCCGCACTATCGGGCAACATGATGTTGAGGCGGTACACAGGCTCCGGCGCAAACTCAACCTTCGGCCGGATCCATTCGAAGGAGATGAAACTGAGGGAAGCGGCCAGGAAAACCCACGGGAGCCACGCGACCGTCGGTCGCCCCCGCACCAATACACGCGTCGCCGCGGTGGAAGATGCGAAAGACGGATTGCCCAGCGCCAATGCGAAATCCGCCGTGCTTGCGAAGCGGTCTGCCGGTAGCTTCTGCAGCGCCTGGAGCACGGCGGCCTCGACGTGCAAAGGAATTGTCTTGCGTTCGGCCGTCATTGGCGCCGGTTCGCCGGTCATCACTCTTGCTACGATGGCTTGAGGCGTGGGGCCCGTGAACGGGGGCTCCCCGATAAGCAGCTCGTATAGCACGCAGCCAAGGGCGTACACATCGCTACGGGCCGAAATCTCCCGCTCCCCCATCGCCTGTTCCGGACTCATGTACTGCGGCGTCCCGAGTGACATGCCGGTTTCGGTCATCCGAGTATCACCGACCTTGCTCGCCGCCAAGGCGATGCCAAAGTCGGCCACCAACGCGCGCCCCTCCTGCAACAGGATGTTCTCAGGTTTAATGTCGCGATGAACAACGCCATGACGGTGCGCGTAGTCGAGCGCTCCCGCTACCTCAACGACAAGCCGCACCGCCTCGCCGACAGCGAGTTGTTTTTCGCGCTGGATGCGATCGCGCAGCGATTCGCCGTCGACGAACGGCATAACGTACCAGAGCTGATGCGCGGTCTCCCCCGAGTCGATCAGGCCGAGGATGTGTGGATGCTGCAGGCTGGCGGTGGTCTTGATTTCCTGCAGAAATCTTTCGGCGCCGATGACCGCGGCCAGCTCAGGGCGCAGTACCTTGAGTGCGACGTGGCGATCATGCTTGATATCGCGGACGAGGAACACCGTAGCCATGCCGCCCGCACCCAGCTCACGCTCGAACGTGTAACGATTGGCGAGGGCTGATTGCAGGGCGGGGAACGCGCGCGCGGAGGATACGGCACTCATGAGGGATGCGTCCGACTCCGTTGCGGAACGACCGACGCCGAAGACGACGTCAATTGCGTTGACCTGAGCAACATCCGCCGCACCTCCTTGTCCGTACCGCGCCCTGAAGGTCCTTGAATACGACCCACCGACCATCGGGAGAGAGACTCGGGAAGTCGGCCCCGCTCGTGCTGCAACTGCGCGGTGACCTGAATCTCCGTGAGAAACCGCTTCGCGCCCAACACCGCGCCCAGTTCGGGCTTCAGCATCTTGACCGCCACGCTCCGCCCATGGCGCACGTCGCGCGCGAGATAGACGGTGGCCATGCCGCCTTCGCCGATCTCCCGGTCCAGGTCGTAGCGGCCGGCGAGCGCGGCGGCGAGTGGAGCGGGTGTAGTCACGAGGCAGCGGCAGAAGACACGGAGTCGCCAAACGGCGTGCTCGAAAGCTACCGCCCGGCCCGCGTCATCCGCGAGCCACCATATCCGTGAACCGAAATGGTGGAACCTTCCAACGAGGCTTCGGTGATCCCGAGAGAGGGTTGAGCACCGACCCCGCTCAGCGAACGTCAAGCATTACTCGGAGCGGTCCCTTCAGGTCAAACACCGACACATCCAACATCGCCCGCAACGGTCGCGTCGGTCTCCAGGTGAAATCGTACGTCTCGCCCACGCCAATGCGGCGCAATGTCGAAGGCTGCTCCGCGCGACGTGGTTCCGGAAAATCCGCGCCGTCTTTGGCGCGTGGCCGCCAGCGCAGCGGAATGGAGTCGACATGCAGCAGCGCCTCACCCCCTGCCGCCTCGCCGATGTTCACGAATCGCAACCGATAGGTGGTTCCCACACGCAGCCGTCGCGTCGTTACTGTTCGCGCACCATTCAGTGTTGCGCCGCGTGCACCATTCACAATGGCGTCGCCGATCACGAACAGCAGATCGGTTGCTGAATCGAACCGCTCGCCGGGCTCCAACACAATCAGGGGTCCAAACATGCCGGCCGAGAGTTGGTCCTCCTCCTCCATGTGCGGATGATACATGAACGTCCCCGCTCTGGGCGGCGTCATTACCGCCACGAACGAATCACCCGGTGCGATCATGGGTGCCCGACGCGAATCGGCGCCGCTCCATCCAGACACGCCATCGAAGTAGCTCTCCAGTTCCATACCGTGCCAATGCACGCTGGTGGGCTCGGGGAGCCGATTGATCACGGTAATCGCCGTGCGCTCTCCACGAGTGAGCACCAACGGTGGTCCCGGCACATTGATGGAGTCGGGGCGCGGTGCCGTCGCACCCTGCTGCAACGCGTACCCACGCGCATGCGCGGTGTCATCAACGGCTGGCCCTCCCGCTTGTTGCGCAAACAACCGCAGTCGCCTGGCGATTGCACCTCCCGTTGGCACCGCGGCCATCGTCGTCCCGCGTTCATGTACGGCGATTCCCATCACCAACCCCGACATGGAACGCGAAACGTGTGACGACGCGTCGTGCATATCGGCCAAGCTCACGCGCACGGAATCGGGACGCACCGGAAACGGAATGACATGAAACACGATATGACAGTGAAATAGCCAGTTCCCCGCGCGCGTGGGGACCCACTGCAACTGCGTCGTCGTCCCCGGAGCGAGCAACTCCGTGACGGCCGTGCGCCGATTGTCCGGCGTGTATGTCGTGTCGACTCGTCCATCGCCCTTGGCCAGCGCCGTGAAATGGAACCCGTGCAAGTGCATGGGATGCGGCGTGTTCGTGGCATTCAGCCAACGCCAGCGCACGGTATCGCCCACCGCATGATGCAGCGGTTCGGTGTGTGGCCACGACAGGCCGTTCACGGCCAGGTCGAACATGTCGTCGCGCGGCTCGGGCTTGGCGGTGTCGGGAGGGATATCGAGCGTGGTCATCACGACACGCGTTCACTCGTGTCGGGTTGCACGCCCGCTGCGTCCACGACAATGGCGCCGGTCAGTAGGCCGTCGCGCCTTTCCGAACGCTGCATCCGATCGCCGCTGGAACGCCCCCAATAGAGAAACGTGCCCGGCGTACTCGCTACGAAATGCGTCAGGCGTGATTCACCGGCCTTCACCTGGAGCGTGTCGTCGCCACGGGTACCCGGACGCAAACCGTGCACGACCAACGTGGAATCAGCGAGACTGTTGGTGACACGAATCTCGACCACGGTGCCCGCGGACACGCGTAGCAGTGGCCCGGGAATGCGCGGCACCCCGTCACGCGAGGCAAACGCCTGCACCGTGACCGCGCTGTCGACATCGGAATCAGGCCGCCACGCGGCAAGTCGCGCGTTGAGCGTGAACACCAGCGTGTCCCTGCGGAAGGTACCGCTGGCCACACGATTGTCGTTGGGCACTACCGTCGCGGGCGCGGCATCGGGCGCGGCGGCCCGGCACCCCAGCACCGTCAGCAAGAATACGAGGTTGAGACGCATGAATGAGTATGACACGATAGGACTGGGCGTGCCATGCTCTGCACGGGGCGGCGTCATCACCGCCGCCAACGAATCGCCCGGCGCCCTCATGGCCGCTCGACGATCGGCGCCACTCCATCCCGACGTGCCCGAACGCACATCGCCCAACGATCGAAGGGCCTGCGCATCGGCGCGTAACGCCGGTTGCAGCAACGCAAGATCATACAAGGCGTATGCTCGGCGCTCCTCGGTCCCGGAGCGCGCGTGCCCGACGCGGTATCGGCGGCGCGCGCCGTGTACAAGCCCCGACGCCCGCAGGCGTCGCCGCTCTTTCGGTTGGTGTCGGATCACCTGCACCGACTGCAGACGGTCTACGACAAGCGCTTCGCGCGCGAGTACGGTCCGTGGCGCCGGGTCGTCGCGCAGGTCGCCGACAAGTTCCTCGCGCGGCGTGTTCGAGTACGTCCAAACACGCCAGACGCGTCGTCTCGGACTCGTCCCGCGCATCAGTGCACACAACCCGGGACAGGCGGGGAGTCGGCGCCAACCGCACGGTTGTTGGGGTGTTGCTCACAACGTTGGTAGAGGTGACTCCGGTGAGAGAGCCACCCCCCTTGTCGATCCGCTAGATGCCGCCACCGTTGGACGCGGCGTTGCCGCTCATGTGCGCCGTACCCGTCAAGACCAGCGAGGCAGGCCGGTCAGTGAGACTCCGCCGCCGAGCGCGACGGAGTCGATCATGGGGGCAGCGCCGTCCACCATGCGGCGCAGGATGCGATCACCCGCGGTGACCCGATGTCCCCGCGGCGCAAGACCCCGCGGGGCACCTCAAAAACTTTCGGGGCGCTGCGCGCCCAGCACGAGGACGAGGGACACAGGGCAGAGAGCAAAGCGTTACGGGGTCCTCGCCAACCGGAGGCCGTTGACGCCGGCGCGATTGATCGGTGGGAAGCCGACGCGGTGCGCCGTAGCGGTGCGCCGACGTTGCGACGCCAGCAAAGTAGCCCCACGACTCGCCGCGAAGCACGCGGCTCGATCCTGTGCCAAGTCCTTCGGGGTCGGTGGCTGCCGCGGCCTCGCTGGAGCGCCGTGACGACACGCTGTTCTGGTCCGATCCAACGCCAGGACTGGATCCACTCCCGCTCTCGGCGCCGGGGTTTGTGGACGACCCCGAGGCGCTACGCGGCTACTTCGAGTTGTTGCGTGCCGCCCTCGCGCGACAGCCTGAGGTGACCGCGGGCCAGCAGAAAATTCGCCCTCACGAAGCGCCACCCGCAGCGACGCGCGCGAACATCGGTTCGTATGGACCGTCGCTACCGACGCCACGGCCGCTCGACCGTGTACGCAGGGACACTGGTGATCGTCTCGCGCGCGATCGAGAGCAGTCGCCGGCCAACAAGATGCGACAACGCGCTCTGCACCGTACGCTTGGACAGTCCGGTCGCCTCCGCGATATCGAGCAGCGCGATCGACACGGCTGCTTTGTTCACGCTATGGGTGCGCCGATAGAGCTGCAGGTGAACCAGATACGCAGATGGCATGCGATCGTGACCGACCAGGTCGGGCATGAGCGTGTTCAGCACATAGGGATCAAGGAGCATCGGTCGTGGCGGGCGGGAGGCTGTGGTAACCATTGCCATAGTAGCCGCTGCGCGCCTTGTCCGCCACGTGCTCCCGTGCGCGCATACGCGCTATCGACCAGTCTACTCTCTACCACTGCGCGAAGGAGCACACTGATGATCAAGGGCGTCAAGTTTGTCAGCATTCCCGTCCACGACCAGGAACGAGCATTGTTGTTCTACACCGAAAACTCGGGTGCCGTGTCGCCGCTGAACTCGCGGCGCAGGGGGGGGAGTTTAAGCAGGGGCCGAAGAAAGAGTCATGGGGCAGCAGCGCGATCTTCAAGGATTCCGAAGGGAATCGGTTTGTGCGGTCCTTGCGTTAACCTTTCTCGCGTTATCCTGGCATCGGGAGACTGGCCCGCGCGGCCAGATACGCCCTCGCCTCGCGGTAGGTGTACCACACCTTCTTCTCATAGTCGTACAGCTTGCACTTGTTGAACACCATGCGCACGGTCGAGACGCGCAGTTCATACTCGTGCATGTACTGGCCGTACTCCTTCTGCAACTCGGCGTAGGCGCTCTTCAGCCGATAAAACGGAATGTGCGGCTCCACGTGATGCGGCACGTGAATCAAGATGTTGTGGATGAGCATTTCGCTGATCCGCGAGCAACGCCACACGATGCTGCAATAGACCTGCCCAATGGTGTTGCTCCACTCCGGGCGATGGTCAAAGTACGGCACATCGGGATGTGTGTGATTCAGATACACGAAGAACGCGATGAAGTAATTGAACACGATGAACGGCAGCGCGACCGCCGCAATCACGCCGACCACGCCGCCGGCCCATTTCCACGCCGCCAGCGTCATGACCACCGCAAACACGAGCGTAATGATCTTGTGCACGTTGTACCCGAGACGTTCACGCGACTGCTTGTCCGGCTGATACATCACCATGCCGGGCCACCACACTTTGTTGATGTAGTGCAACGCGCAGCCCCATGGGGTACGCTCGGCACGGTACACGAGCTTGGTGTACCACGGCGATGTCGCATACTCGGCCGGCGTGAGCGGGCGCCAGATCCAGTCGACCGGCGTGAACGACGTGAAGCCGTGATGCACGCGATTGTGCCCATGGCACCACAACCGATACATGTTGAGCGAGGGCAGCATAAACATGGTGCCCAGAATCTCGGCCACCCACTCGTTCTCGAACAGCGCACCGTGCGCCGCATCGTGCGCCCAGACAAACATGAAGGCCACCGCGCAGCCTGCCCCAACACCACACAGGAGTTTGCCCCACCACGCGTCAACGGCGAACACGCCCCACATGAACGCCAAGTAGAGGGCGAGATCGAACGCGAATGCTCCAAAAGTGCGGACGGCCGATCGCTTGAACGACGCCTCCGACAATGCCTTCCGGACGGTGGTGAGCTTGATATCCTTCAGGCCCTTGTAGAGGCTCGACGCAGTCATGCAGAGGCTTCCTGGAGCAAAGAGCGGATGTGATTCGTCCTGACAATCTAACGGCCTGCACTATGCTGATGTAGGGATTCACCGCACGATCGCGCGCGCAGGGTGCCGGAACCATCACTTCCCCTTGATCTTTGATACCGTCTTGCCGACTGACGCCGAAGGGATGTCCATGTCCTCGACGGCGTACCGCGCAGCGACCTTCACGAGGGCCTTCACGCGCGCATTGCGATAGTCGCCCGGTGTGGTGATCGGAATGTGTCGCATCAGATTGCCGGTGCCGGTGAGCAGCGTGTGCGGGTCGCTCAGCAGCGTGCCTTTGGTGAATCCCAAGTTGAGATGATTGGTATAGATCGGGATAAGGCAGTAGGCATCGGCGAGCTTCTCTGAGATCGAGAAGACCGCGGTGAGTGCGTGCGTGTGATACAGCAACTCGTTCGCCGATGGATACAGATCAAGCACGAAGGCACGCAGATCGGTGAAGAGGGCGATCAGCTCGTCAGTCTTCCGGTCGAGCAGCTGCTGGAAGTCGGGGTGTATCGGTCGTGGTGTAGGCACAGGAAATAGACAAAGGGCGGTGGTTTCACGGTCACGGTGACTTCGCCCGCGGCCGTTCTTGGCGGTCGGCAATCGCGCGCCGCGCCGCGTCGTAGGCATCGCGCGCCGGGACTCGGATATCCGGCACCACGCCACCCGCCGGGTTGTTCATCCCCCAGTCGTACGCGATCAACGGGATATCCACCTCCAGTTCCGTCTTCGCAAGGCGCAGGAAAAACAGATTGCCGCCCGTGTGTGCGCGTAGGCTGCCACCCGTGGGATCGCCCACCAGCGTGATCCCCGGTCGGCGCGCAAGCAGGCGGAGCATGATGTGTGACGCCGAGCTGTTCACGTAGCTCGTGAGCACAAACACGTCGCCCTGAAAGGCATCCGGTGCCACCGCGATGCGCGATGGCCAGTCCCCGTTCGATTTGAGATCGTAGGTCCCGTCACCGCGTGGACTCACCGCACCTCGACGGTCGTAGAAAGAGTCATCCCACGTATTCAGCGCGGGGCGGAGCGTCGTGGCCACGGTATCATACGCGACATAGCGCCGGACCGACGGCATCTCGAGGGGCGTGCGGAGCAGATGCTGCAGCAATGCCACCGCCCCTTCGTCAGATCCCCCTTCATTCTCGCGCAGGTCCAGGATCAAGGTGCGCACGCTGTCGCGGCGCAACGTGCGGAAGGTGGTTTGTACAAAGCGTTTCCAGGCGCTCGCGTCCGCGTCGATGTCGAATCCGTCGACACGCAGGACGGCGACATCGCCGTCGCGTGTCAGCTCCGTCGCGGCGCGCGCGGGTGGCACGGGGAGCGCGGCGAGGCGCCGGAGTGCCGACGCCATCGAGGCAACGCGCACCGTGGTATCGCGCCCAGCATTGCCGCGTCGTAGCGTGATTTCATACGCGCCCCCCTGCGGCGGGAGGATGAGCGGCAACAGCACGTCGATCGTTTCGTATCTCTTCCGGTGCCGAAAATCGAGCAGCGCGCGGCGCTTTCCGTTGTCCTCACCATCGCCGCGAACATAGGGCAACAAACGCGCAATAATGCTGGCGGTGGGCACCCCATTGACGGCTTTCACCGTGTCGCCGGGCAAAACGGCAAGATCGGCATGCAGCACGGTATCCACGCCGGTGCGCCGCACTATCCACAGGTCGTTGTCCGAGAGATCGTATTCGAATGGCAGCTTGTCGGCGCCGTCGCTCAGCCACCGTTTGGTCGCCCCCGACTGATTCCAGAAATTGAGATAGGTGTGGCTGCATTGCATGCTCGCGGTCAGTCGCGCGAGTGCGAGATACGTCTCTCCGCGGGTACGGGCCACGTTGAAATAGAGGCGGAGGGAATTGACCCTCCGGGCCCAGGCATTTGGCGTGCTGTAGCGGTAGACGGCTGGGTGCAGTGCTCGAAACGCCTGATCCAGCACGGCGAGGTCGGCCTGCGTGGCGCTCGGGGGGAGCAGCTGGTCGCGCAGCCGCTGGGTCGAGTCCGCCGACAGCGCGGGCGGTTGCAGCTGCGGGCTTTGCGCGCGAACGCAGGCGAGCGGCGCCGTTGCAGCGGCCGCACACTGCAGGGATACGACGAGGGTCCGACGGGTAGGGCAGAGGCGCATCATGATCTCCAGGGATACGGGACATCACGAGGATAGGGCGCCGCGGAGATCCGGAGGTCGCAACACGCCAAACACGCGAAGATGTTTGCGGGTTGAGACGTCTCACCACGCGAATTCCATACAAATTTTATAGTTTGCGCCCCGCGCTGCACGCTTCCCGGTAGGCACCGGGCGTGCAGCGCATATACGTCTGGAAGGCGCGCTGAAAGCTGGCCTTGGAGTTGAAGCCGGCGTCGAATCCGATCTGCACGAGGTCACGGGTGCTGCCGTCGCGCAACTCGGCGGCAACGGACTCGACGCGCAGTCGGTTGATGCACTCGTTGAAGCTCTGCCCCACACCCTGATTCAGCGCACGCGAGAGATAGCTGGTGTTCGTGCCAAGGTGGCGGGCGAGCGTGGCGAGCGTGAGCTGCGGGTCGCGTTCCCAGCGCGACGCCCGAATCTGGGCGAGGTATCGCTGGCCGAGCGACGCCCAGTCCATGCCGGCGCGTGGTTCGGATGCTGGCTCGGTCAGGGGTTCGCTAACGGACTGGGTCACCGCCGCGTTACTGGACTCGCTACCGGTCTCGGTCACTAGATCGGTCACGGTGTTGGGCGGTTCCGCGGCCGGGCGGGGGGCGACCGCCTCGGCCACCGGTTCGGCCACCGCTTCGGCTATTGACGGAATCGGATAGATCGTCGCCGCGTGTCGGGTGGCCAACAGCCCCAGGCTCCATGCGACGATGGTCTGGAACACGTAGAACGGGAACTCGTCGACGTAGCTGAGCGGCGTCACGAAGGCGTCGACCAGGGCCACAAGAAGCCACACGACACCCGTGCCCGCAAAGATCAGCAACAGGATGCGCAACCAGCTAAGCCGAAACTCCTCGCGGTTCGAAAGGTGCCCGTCGAGCCACTGCTGATAGGCTCGCACGCGAGCGAGCGCCTTCCACGCGTAGAACGCCAAAGCGACAAGTGACGCACCCGTCACCGTCGGGGCGACAAGCGGGTCGACGATATGCTTCGCGATCCAGTTCTTTTGCGGCAGCGTGCAGAAGATGAACACGCCGGTGGTTGCGGCGGCGTGGACTGCGGCGGGCAGCAGGTGCCAGCGCCAGCGCGATGGGAGCTGGCCCGTGGAGAGGCGTTCGACGTACAGCCAGAGGAGTGGACCGATGGCCAGTGGCAGGTCGAACGGCGCAAACGAGAGCCACGGATACACATCATAGAAGCCCGCGTATCCGATGATGTATGGCACCAACCGCAGTACGACCACCAGCAGCAGCGCCGCCAGCACCCGGTTCGCCACCCGATTCTCGCGGGTGCGAGCGAGTAGCAGCGCCACCACAAGACCGTTGAGAAACCCGAAGGACAGGATGTAGCTGTATCGGCCGAAATCAATCATGCACGGATTCTATCACGGATTCTATCGGCCGGCCGGGCGCGGAGCCTGCCAGAAGTTCGATTTGGTCGATGCCCTGACGGGGACGCGTGGGTACCGGGCTACGGCTTTGGTGTTGGCGGTGCTCCACGTCCCCGCAATCGACGCCACACGAAGAATGCGGCGACAACAAGCCCCCCCAACGGGATGATGATTCCCAGCAGCGAGATCCCGCCCGCGACGAACCCCACGAAACTACGCCACGCGTTTTTGAACGCCTCAAGGATCACGTTCTGCCCTGGCGTGGCGCTCACCAGTGGCGCGCGTTCATGGACGGTGATCGTGAGGGTGCTCATCGCGACGCGGGTCTTGAGGAAGCGCAGCCGCCCCTCGTAGCGC
>JANOPS010000105.1:0-8775 GCA_031421995.1 Gemmatimonadaceae bacterium | reverse complement strand
GTGGAGTGGATGGTGACTTACAGTGACCGCAGGTGGCGCGCAAACTGAAACCGATTCTCCAACAGCGCGAGGTCTGTGACAAATCCAGCCGGCCCCACCGCTTCGACTTTGGCCACCAACGTGGTCAGCTCAGAAGCCTCGAGCGCCGCATCAAACGACGCGACGAAGGCGTCTAACGACCGGACCGTCTCGGTACGCGGAACACCGGCCGCCGCCGCCATACCGGCGAGGTCCGTTCCCGTCGCCGTTGCCGTGGGAAAGCCGCCAACCGACAACAACGATTCGTTGTCGAACACCACATGCGTGAGGTTGCCTGGCCTATAACGTGCCAGCGTGGTCAGCCCACCGAGGTTCATGAGCACCGATCCGTCACCATCAAACACTACGATGCGCTGCGCCGGTTTGCTCAGTGCGATACCCAACCCGACCGATGAGGCCAAGCCCATGGCATGCTGCAGATAGAAAAAATTGTCGCGATGACCCAACGACTGAAGCTCTGCAGCCACCGCACCCATGATGGTTACCACAATGCACGACTCCAGCCGATCATAGATCGCGTCCATCGCCTCGATGCGCTTCATGCGTCCTCCCACATCAGATCGCGCCCAAGCAGCAGGGCCGTCGGACGGTTGGCCGCATAGGCAAGTGTCATGGCCTTCTCGATACGGTGCGCGACGTGAGCCTGCTCGTCCAGCGTCTCATACGGAATACGCAGCGCATCAAGGACGGGAATCGTGACCAGTCCGCCTTCTGTTTGCCATGGGTCCCGCTCCCCAAACCAGCCACGATGCGAGATCAGCATGACCAGCGGAATGCGATACAATTGTGCGCACGACACAATCCCGTTGATCGATTGCAAAAAGCCGTGGTTCTGCATCAGCATCACGGACTTTACGCCAGCCAGATGCGCGCCCGTCGAGATACCAACACCCTCTTCTTCCTTCGCGAGGCGCACCAACGTCATGGCGGGATCATCCTCCGCCATCCGAATCAGATGCACCAGCCACGTTTCGGGGAGCGCCGAGACCAGCGTCACCCCGCACGTTTTGAGTGCCGCATAGATAGTGCGCGAGGCGTCAAGCGAGACGGGCATGAAGAAGATCGTGAGCGAGACTGGACAGCGGGCGGGCGACGATGCCTACTATAGCGCTTCGCACCGACGTGCACCACCGTCGCTGGTGCACGCGACGTTTCCACCCACAACGCAACCGATGGCATTGCCCCGCTACGATCTTGCGGCTGTGCGCGCGCAGATCCCGCTGCTCGCGCACACGATTCCGCTGAACAACTGCTCGCAGGCGCCGCTCACCACGGTGACGCGCGCCGCCGCAGACCGCTTTCTGGACGAATGGAATCGGCACGGCATGGACTGGGATGCGTGGATGGCCGAAGTGGAAGCCGCGCGATGTGCCTTCGCCGCCCTCATCAACGCTGAACCCTCCGAGATCGCGGTGATGTCGTCGGTCTCGCACGCCGCCAGCGCCGTCGCGACGGCCATCGCCTTTGACGGTGGTCGCGACGTCGTCGTTGCCAGTGGGGCGGAGTTCCCAACGGTAGGACACGTGTGGCGAGCGCAGGAACGACGGGGCGCGCACGTGCGCTGGGTCGCCCTTCGCGATGGCGCAGTTCCGCTTGATGCCTATGACGCAGCGATTGACGAACGCACTGGCGTCGTCTCGGCGGCCCACGCGTACTACCAGAATGGTACGGTGCAGGACGTGGCCGCGATTGCACGCCTCGCCCGCGACCGAGGTGCGCTCTCTTTTGTGGATGCCTATCAGTCGCTCGGCGTGGTGCCGGTGGATGTCCGTGCCATGCAGGTGGACTTCCTGACGTCGGGAACACTCAAATACTTGATGGGCACACCCGGTATCGCGTTTTTGTATGTGCGTCGGGAAATCGTGGAGCGTTTCGAACCGTTGATCACCGGGTGGTTTGGCCGCGTGAACCCGTTCGCCTTCAACGCCGCGCAGCTCGACTGGTCGGCCAGTGCCGCACGATTCGATGGCGGAACGCCGCCACTGCTGCCCGCCTACATCAGTCGCGCCGCCATGGAATGGCTGCAAAACATTGGCATCGACGCCATCCATGAATACACCCAGCATCTCTCGCGCCTGATCGTAAACGGCGCGGAGGCGCGTGGACTCACCCTGCATGGACCCGGTCTGTCTGCGCCCAAAACGCCGAGCACCGCGATCGTCTGTGCCGACGCCCACGGCGCCGAAGCAGCACTGCGTGCAGAAGGAATCATCGCCTCGGCGCGCGGACCCGCCATTCGCCTGGCGCCACACTGCTACAACACCGAGGCCGAGATCGAGCACGCGTTGGACGTCCTCGCGAAGGTGCTCCGCTCGTGACCGACGCGCGCGCCACCTTCGCGTCGCGCTTTGGCACCATCCTCACGATGATCGGTGTCGCCGTTGGACTCGGCAACGTGTGGCGATTCCCGTATCTGGTCGGAAAGTTCGGCGGGACGGCGTTCGTGCTGTTCTATGTCGCGATTGCGATTCTGGTCGGCGTGCCGGCGCTGGTCGCCGAGTGGTCGCTGGGTCGACACACCCGACGTGGCACGCTCGGCGCGTTTGAGCGCGGCGGGTTGCCGGGCGGGAAGCTGCTCGGCAAGGTGCTGTTTTGCGTCGTGGTCGCAGCCACCGCGTACTACACCAACGTGGTTGGGTGGGTGCTGTACTTTGCGCTGGCCGAGATGCTGTCAGCCGTTGGCGTGACGATTCGCGCATCGGCTATTCTTCCGCCGGAGCGTGGATTCGACGGCACGTCGTTCTTGCTGCAGGTGGCGTGTACCACGACCGTCATTCTCACGTGTGTCGCGGTGCTCGAGCGCGGGCTGCGCAAGGGGATCGAGCGCGCGAGCGTCATTATTATGCCGCTGCTGTTTCTCATTCTCCTGGTGTTGATCGTGCGCTCCGTTACGCTACCGGGAGCGGGCGCGGGGCTGCACTGGTATCTCGGTAAGTTTGCATGGCGCGACCTCACGCCCACCGTCATGGTCGCCGCAATGGGACAAGCCATCTTCTCCCTGTCGCTCGGCGGTACGTTCATGGTGACGTACGGATCCTACCTGTCGGAGCGCGAGCCGTTGCTTGGCAGCGCGGCCTGGACGGTTTTTGGTGATACGGCGGCGGGATTGATGGCAGGCCTCGTCATCTTTCCTGCCGTCTTCGCCTTTGGACTTACGCCAGGGAGTGGTCCAGGCCTGCTGTTCGACACGATTCCGCGCGTGTTTGCGATGATGCCCGGTGGCGCCCTCTTCGGCGCGCTTTTCTTTCTCGGTCTCTTCGGCGCAGCCTATCTCTCCGATGTGGCCGCCTTCGAAGTGCTCGTCGCTGGTCTTGTTGACAGCTACGGGCTCACACGGCAACGCGCTGTGCGACGTATGGCGCTCATCGTTGGCGTGGTGTCCCTTGTCCCCATGGTCAACCTCAAGCTGTTTGTCGTCTGGGACCTGACCTTCGGCTCCGGCATGCAGGCCGTCGGCGCTCTGCTCGCGGTGGTGACCGCTGGTTGGTTTATCTCACGCGCCGCGTTGCTTGAGCAGGTTGGAGATCAGAGCGTGTTGCAGAAGATGTTTGTGTTCTTCATCCGTTTCACGATCCCTGTGGCAATGCTCAGCGTCGCGCTCTGGTGGCTGCTCACCGATGCGCTGGGTATCGTCTCAACGGTGTAGTACGTCGTAGTACATCGTCTCACCTCTGCCTCCGAGCGTCTCATGTCACTCGATCTCACACAGTTTGTCGAACACCACGATGGCATCTCCGTCATCCGCAACGGAGCAACCGTCCGTTCGTGGAACGGCATTCAGTATCAGGCGGGGCTCTCGGCCAATAACACCAATGCTAAGCAACTGTCGATGAACATTGCGACCGTGCCGCCGGGGGCCGTCGCCTTCTCACACGTGCATGTGGACTTCGAGGTCATGCTCTACATCCTGCAGGGGCACGTGCGCCACGAGTATGGCCATCTGCTGAAGCAATCGATTGACAACGGCCCCGGAGATTTTATCTACATCGAACCCGGCGTGCCTCACGAGGTCTTCAATTTGAGTGACACGGAGCCGGTCGTGGCCGTGGTCTCGCGTTCTGACGCGACAGAGTGGGCGCACATTGTGAAGTACGATCGCGCCACGGGTGCGCTTGGTGAGGTGCTCAAGCCCGGGTAAGACGCCCGAGCACGTGGGACCAAGTCGCGCGGTTCGTCCCACACGAAACATCTTCCAACCATCGCGGCGTAGAGAGCGTCCAACATGCGCACCACATCAGGGTGCGCACGTTCCTCTCGATCGCCCACAATGCTGCTCTCCGCTCTGCTGTTACAACTCGCCGCGCTGAACACTACGCAACCGGCGCCTTCAGCGACCGTAGCCCCATCAACGCCTCGGGCAACCCACGCGGCAGAACGCGTGCCCACGTTCGGCCCCATTCGCGTGGAGACGGCACCGGAAATCGATGGCCGCGACGACGACGCGTCATGGAAAACGGTCGCCGCGATCACGTCGTTTCGGCAGTTTGAGCCCACAGAAGACGGCGAGCCGACGCTTCGCACGGAAGCGCGCATTGCGTACGATGCGCACAACCTGTATGTCGTGGTTCGGAGCTTCGATCCCAAGCCGGACAGCATCCTATCGGTCTTGCAGCGCCGCGATGCCCAGCTGCTCTCCGACGATATCATCATCGGCATCGACTCGTACAACGACAAGCGGACTGGCTACATGTTCCGCCTTACCGCCGCTGGGGCCATGGCGGACGGCTATGTCTTTAATGATGGAGAAGAAGACTGGGGCTGGAACGCCGTCTGGCAGGGCGCGGCTCGCGTGGATTCACTTGGATGGGTCGCGGAGTATCGCATTCCGCTCAGCCAACTGCGCTACGTCCCCCGTGGTGACAATACGTTCGGCGTGATGATCATGCGTCGCACTGCCCGCAACGGAGAGCGCGTGGCGTGGCCAACGTTACGTCGTTCGAAAACGGGAGCAGTTAGCCAGTGGGGAGAAGTGCCCGGCTTTCTGAATCTCACGGCGCCGCGGCGCGTCGAACTCCTGCCCTACACGGTAGCGCGCTACGGGTATAAGCCGCTCGGCGACGGCACGCCGCGCAATGCCGCGCAGACGCAATTCGGCGCAGACGTGAAGATCGGACTGACGTCAAACGTCACGCTCGACGGCGCGATCAATCCCGACTTCGGGCAAGTGGAGGCCGATCCCGGCGTCTTGAACTTGAGCGCCTTCGAACAGTTCTTCGCCGAACGTCGGCCGTTCTTTCTGGAAGGCAGCGGCATCTTTCGCTACGACATCGATTGCAACGACGGGGAGTGCACGGGGCTCTTCTACTCACGACGCATCGGGCGCACACCGCAGCTTCGCTCGCGGTTTGGCGACGCGGCCTCGCCATTGCAGTCCACGATTGGCGGCGCCGCCAAAGTGACGGGTCGGTTGCGCAATGGCCTCTCGATTGGCTTGCTCAACGCGTTCACCAACCGTGTGCAGGGCACCGAGCAACGCACGATCGAGCCGCTCACCAACTATGGTGTGGCACGATTGCAGCAGGATCTTCGCGGCGGCAACTCCGGCATTGGTCTGATGGTGACGAACACGACCCGTCGCCTTGATGAGGGCACCCGCGATTTTCTTCGTGACGGCGCCTGGACGGGGGGATTCGATGCACGTCACCGTTTTGGTGGTAACCGCTATCAGCTTGCCGCGCAGCTTGCCGGCAGCCGTGTCACAGGGAACGCCGCGGCCATCGCACGCACGCAGCGCTCGAACGTCCATCTGTATCAGCGTCCCGACGCCGCGCATGTTGCGCTGGACACCACGCGCACCTCGTTGAGCGGCTCGATGGCCCAGTTCTCGCTCGACAAGCAGGGTGGTGGCATCACGCGCTTCAGCACCAGCGCGTGGTATCTCACGCCGGGGTTCGAGATCAACGATCTCGGCTTCCGCACGCGCGCGGACGAAGCCGGTGGATCGGTCTGGATGGCGCTGCGCCCAAACAAGCCCTTCGGCATCTTCCGGCGCGGCCAACTGAACTTCAATGCCTACTCGACGTACAACACCGACCGCCTCTCGCTTGGCAACGGCGGCAACGTCAACGCCAACGGGCAGTTCGTGAATTTCTGGAACGGCTACATCGGCGCGGCCATCAACAACGTGTTCGCTTCGTATTCAGATCGCGATGCACGCGGTGGGCCGGCCGTCTTCCAACCGCGGCGGCTGCAAATGTGGTCTGGCATAGATGGGGACGGACGCAAGGCGGTTGCGCCTAGCATCAACGTGCAAGGAGGGCGACGTCTCGACGGGCTGGGCAGCAACTGGAACGTGGGCGTTGGCGGACGATTCCGTGCCGGCGGTCAACTGAACGGCAGCGTGAACGTGAGCTACGGCCGGAACATCGATGACCAGCAGTGGGTGGACAACTTTGTTGACGGCGGGGTCGCGGCATATACCTTTGCGCGCCTCTATCAGGCCACGTCATCGGTCACGTTTCGACTCAACTATACGCTTACACCGACGCTGAGCCTCGAGAGCTATCTACAGCCGTTTCTGAGCACCGGTGACTATACCAACTGGCGCGCCCTTCGAGACGGACGTGCGAAAGACGTTGATCAACGCTTCCGTCCGTACACCACGCGGGGAACGCCGGCCGGCTTTCGCTTTGGGCAGTTGCGCACGAACAATGTGCTGCGCTGGGAGTACCGACCGGGATCGGTGCTGTTCTTTGTGGTGACACAGGGGCGAGACACCTTCACGGATCGTCCCAGTGATTTCGGCGTTCAGCCCGCGTGGAACGATCTCGTGAATGAGCGCCCGCAGAACGTCTTTTTGATCAAGTCGAGTTACTGGTTTGGACGCTGAGACGGCGCGGATCGACGCCTACGATTCACGGCGGCAGGATCATCACGACGCGCTGCGTGAAGTAGGTGACTTCGTCGTCCACCGCCTGTTTGATCGGATCCAGCGAAACGACGGTGGGAAACCCAAGTGTTGCATCGTAGGTCACGTTCATAAGGACGCCGGGAAGATCGGTTGTCCGGCGCACCTCGGCGAACAGTTGCTCAACCGTTCGCATTTGCGCGAGCAGTGACGGAAGCGCGGGAACACCGGCGTCAACACTAAGCGCACTGGTAATCACACCGTTCGTGACGATCACGTCGTAGCTGATGTTGCCCCAGATGCAGAAGCAGGCAACGCGCTGCTGCATGCGGTACGAGGTACTCACCTTGCCAGCACGCCAGCGTGCTTCCGCAGCAGAAAGCGCTGAATCCTGCGGACTGACCGGATCTTTGCAGCCACCCGCCAAAAGCGCGCCCGCGACACACAGGGCAATCAGGGCGCGCTGGCAGGCGGTGCGCAGGATTCGTGCTTCAGGCTGCATGATGGTCTCCAGATCCGGGGCTCGGCTTTGCTCCAACACGCACCGATACCGTACCCGGCGAACGTGAGAGTCGTCACGACGCCGAGTGTCGTTTGGCGAAATCCGCTACCCCGCCTCTGGGAGCGTGTAGTCGAGACGGTAGGAATGGACCCCGTCTGCAATCACGATCACCAACTCGCCAGCGAGCCCGGTCAGCTCGTGCGTTCCCGAATCGGGCACCACCACAATCCGCATCGCAAACTCGCCGCCCGCCTTCATCGTGGCGTGATGCATGAGCGTGAAGGCGCCGCGCCGACCATGAATGACACCGTCCACCATTTCGATCGCGACGTAACCCGCAGATCCCTTCACGGGAGTCATCGCCGTCATCATCTCGCCCTTGCTGGTGCCGTTTATGTCTCCGTGAAATTGCTTGTCGATCGACATGCGGCCGACAACAACACCAGCGACTTTTTCGTCGGTGGGCAGTGGAACAACCTTGACGTCGAACGTACCGGTCGCGGATGCAGGCATGGGTGATTAGGAGGTCGAAGGTGGGCGGGCTCGAATGACCCGAACTCACGCCAAAGATACTAGAAACAGACGGCAAACAGACCGAATGAGCCCGTTGTCCGGGAACTGGCGCCTACTGGGTAGCAGCCCATTCACGACCCTCACCGGACCACCCAGCATGACTCGAACCTTACCACTTCGCACCCTCGCGCTCGGCGTCGTGCTGATAAGCGCGCTCGCCTGCGGCGGCGGCGACTCCGGCACCAACCCGACGCCGGTCGTCCAGTCTGTTTTGGTCAGTCCGTCCACGGCGACGCTGACCACCGCGGGTGAGTTCACCACCCTCTCGGCGCAGGTGCGCCTCTCCAACGGTTCCGTCGGCACGCAGACGGTGACGTGGAGTTCAGCCAATCCCGCTGTTGCCACCGTGAATGCCGGCACGGTGACCGCTGTGTCGTCGGGACAGACCACGATCAACGCGACGGCCGCTGGCGTGACCGGTTCGGCGACCATCACGGTCGCGATTCCGACGGTGCAGACGGTGACCGTGACCCCGGCGACCGCCACGCTGACGGCGGTCGGGCAGACGCGCGCGCTGGCGGCAGAGGTGCGATTGTCGAACGGCGCCGTGGGATCGCAAGTGCCAACGTGGTCGTCAACGAATACGTCGGTGGCCACGGTGTCGACGACCGGTGTGGTGACGGCGGTGGCGTCCGGTCAGACGAACATCGTCGCGACCATAGGGACCGTCACGGGACAGGCGGCGATCACCGTCGCCCTGCCAACGGTGCAGACGGTCACGGTGTCGCCTACGACGGCAACCCTCGCCTCGCTCGGACAGACCACGTTACTGAATGCCGAGGTGCGCCTGTCGAATGGCGAGGTGGGCAACCAG
>JANOPS010000104.1:0-2158 GCA_031421995.1 Gemmatimonadaceae bacterium | reverse complement strand
GGCACTCGTGACCAGCACGTGTGCCGCCACGTAGCGCATCACGTCGGCATCAGCGACCACCGAATCGCTCGGCACGGGCTTTCCCACGTAGCGAGCGACGGAGGCCGAGAAATCGTCGGCAAAGGCGCGCAGCATCAACTGGGTGCCCGTCTTGTCGAATGTCACGACCGTGAGGGTGGTGTGAATGGGGTGTGCATTCGCGACGCGACTGCCGGCCATCGTGGCCACGACAGCCCACGTCGCGAGTATCCGCGTTCGCAGCCGCGCTCGCGCCTTTACAGCGCGCCTCGTGATGATCACTGGGATCGTCATCACGGCACTACCGCGGAAACCGCTCGATCGCCCACGCGCTGGCGACCAGTAGGCCGAGCGTGGACACGGTGACCAGTCGGACCTCAAACCGGCGACCGCCTGACTGTTGCGCGAGCAGTCCACGGAGCGCGGCGTCAACCAGCGCGTAGACCGCGGCGGCGCCAGCAAGCACCACGATCTGGCCAAGTTCGATGCCGATGTTGAAGCCCAGCAGTGGGAGCGCGATATCGTCAACGAACAGGCTCTGCAGGTAGCCCGCGAACCCCGCGCCGTGTACCAAGCCAAACAGCGCGGCAAAGAGCGGACGCGCGGGCATGGCCACCCCACGTTCGGCCTGCGCACGCCACCACAAGTTCTCGACCGCAGTCGCCGCAATCGTGACCGGTATCAGAAACTCCACGAGCTTCGATGGCAGCACCAGCAGGCCCGTGACCGCGAGGACCAACGTGATGGAGTGGCCGACGGTGAACGCGCTGATCACCGCGAGCGCGATGCGCCAATCGCGCGGCCGGTAGATCGCCGACAGGACGGCCAGGAACAGGATGTGGTCTGCCGCATCAAGGCCAACGATGTGGCGGAACCCTACGGTGAGGAAGGCGAGCAGGTCTGACATCGCTATTGCCGTTGAGCCGTGTGGATCGCGACCGTCAACGCCGCAACGGTGCGCCGTGACGCTGTATCGGTCGCCTGCTCGTGTGCTGCACTCGCGATGGCCGTTGCATGTCGCGCGAGCAGCGGGTCGATGGTGCGCATTGCCAGTGCCTCCTGCATGAACTGAGCGGCCTTCACTGGCTGGCCCGACCGGTACAGCGCCCACGCCGCGAGATCATATCCATAAATGTCCTTCCGCTGCTCCAGTTCGCGCAAGGCGACTGTACGAATTTCGTCGACACGCAGTCCACGATCGAGCAGGAAGAGGCTGCCCGCGCGGTGTTGCGGGCCGTCCTGTGCAGCGAGGGTAACTTCGAGGGTGCGCGCGTACGCGGCGCTCTGTGCGGTGTCGCCGATTGCCTGGTACGCGTCGGCGACCACGGCGAGCGTCGCGATGTCGAGCTGCCCTGCGATCGCGCGCTCTCCCCACTCGATGGCGTCACGCCAGCGTTGTTCGCTGGACGCGCCGCGCGCCATCGCTGCCTGCAGGCGCGGATCGTTCGGTTCGATCGCGAGCCCATCGCGATAGGCCTCGGCGGCAGCTTTCGGCCGGCCGCTCCGCAGTTCAAGATCCCCAACGCGCAGACAGAACCACGCCTTGGTTTCGTTCGTGACATCACCACGCATGAGGGCTTCGGCACGCGCTTGAACGAGTGTGCGATGCGCTTCACGGAGATGCCCGTTCACCTCGAGCCACCGCGCCAGTCGGGGGGCTGTCGACAGATGGCCGCGCTCCGTCCACGAAGAATCAAACATCGCGCGTGCAGTAGCGTAGTCGCCGGTTTCCATCGCGACCTCGCCGAACAGCGCGCGGTATTGCGGCACATCAAACTCCCGGGCGCGCAGCGTGGATGCCTCCTGAAACGCGTCGGCGAAACGATGTTGCGCCAGCAGGACCGAAACAAGCGTCGCTGCGGTCGCTCCGTTGCGCTGCGTGCGCCGCGCCAAAGACCGTCGTGCGAACGCTTCCGCGACGGTGTAGTCACTGATCATCCCGCCCTCGCGCGCACGCTGTGCGTGCAGGGCGGCCAATTGTCCCAACACCAATGCGCTGGTGGGATCAGCTTGCAGCGCCTGATTCCACACGCGAATCTGCGTATCACGATCAGCGCGCTGCGACAAGCCAGAGACCGTGGTCGTGGACCAGTCGCTGCCTTCGTCTGTAGGCGCCCCACGCCACGTGGCGTGAGACGCG
>JANOPS010000103.1:0-2668 GCA_031421995.1 Gemmatimonadaceae bacterium | reverse complement strand
GCGAGCCGACCATCTCCGACATAGCCACGGCCCACCACCGTGGCCGCACCAACGCGAACGACGCGGGCCTCACCAACGCCTGCACTACCCCAGCAGCAGCTCCAACTCCGCGCGCCCGATAGACGCCAACGCGCCCTGATCGGCCGAAAGAATTGCGTCTGCCAACGCCCGCTTGCTGTCCTGCAGCAGCAGGATCTTCGATTCGATCGTATCCCGTGCAAC
Organism: Gemmatimonadaceae bacterium; assembly: GCA_031421995.1. Taxonomy (GTDB): domain Bacteria; phylum Gemmatimonadota; class Gemmatimonadetes; order Gemmatimonadales; family Gemmatimonadaceae; genus Gemmatimonas. The sequence goes on along the minus strand of JANOPS010000103.1, from coordinate 2,446 downwards.
CAAACGCGTCGCGATCACCCGCCGACTCTGTCCGATGCGATGGGCACGATCTATGGCCTGCGCTTCGACCGCCGGGTTCCACCATGGGTCAAGAAGAAACACATAGTCGGCCGCCGTCAGATTGAGCCCGTGCCCACCGGCTTTCAGACTGATCAGAAACACTCGGCATTCAGCGTCGCCCTGAAACCGCACAACCCGCGCCTCGCGATCCCGCGTGCGACCGTCCAAGTATTCGTACACAATCTGCTCGGCATCCAACCGCTGGCGTACGAGTGATAAGAACTGCGTAAACTGCGAGAAGACGAGCACCTTGTGCTCTTCAGCCACCACCTCGCGCAACGCCGGAATCAGGGCGTCCAGCTTCGCCGATGGCAGCATCGCCTTGCTCGCGTCGACCAGCATCGGGTGACACGCCGCTTGGCGTAGTCGCAGCAAGGCTTCCAGAATGTGCATACGCGACTTCCGCATGCCCTCCCGCTCCACGCGCTCAAGCACGCTGCGCTGGAACTGCTTCCGAATGCCATCGTAGAACTTGCGCTGCTTGGGCTCAAGCTCGACCTCCAGCGTCTGCTCCACGCGTGCTGGCAAGTCCTTGGCCACGTCGTCCTTTCGACGCCGCAGAATGACCGGCCGCAGCGCGTGCGCCAGCATGGCGCGCCCGTCGGCAGCGGCTTCGTCGGATCCTTCCGAATCTGAGGCGGCCCCCAATCGCGCGAGGGTGGAAAACCCAGCCGACGCCCCCAACATACCAGGGTTCAGGAATTCGAGCAGACTCCACAACTCTTCGATCCGATTCTCGATCGGCGTGCCACTCAGCGCCAGTCGGTGATGCGCGCGCAACAGGCGGCTGGCCTTGGCGGTCACAGTGCCAGCATTCTTGATCGCCTGCGCCTCATCCAGAATCGCATAGTCGAACGTGATGTCGGCGAGACGCGGTGCATCCTGACGCAACGTGCCGTACGTGGTGATCACCACGTTCACCGATGTGGCGTCGATCTGGGAGATGTCGCGGCTCGTACCGCTGAAGTCGATCACCTTGAGCGCCGGTGCGAACCGCGCGGCCTCGCGCATCCAGTTGAACACCAACGATCGCGGGACCACAACGAGTGACGGACCGTGACCCTCCGCGCGTCGTGCGTCAAGCAGCGCGAGCACCTGGATCGTTTTGCCAAGCCCCATGTCATCGGCAAGACAGCCCCCAAGGTGAAAGCGCCGCAGAAAATGCATCCATCCAAGGCCGTCACGCTGATACTCGCGCAACGTGCCAGTAAAGCTGCCCGGAGGATCGGCTGGAGACACCTGATTAAACCCGGCCAATTCCTCGCGGGCACGCGCGAACGTCTCGTCGATGTGTGCATCGGGCAGCGTCGCCAGCATCGCGTCGAGCAGCGCCAGCTGTGACGTGCGGAAGCGCGTAGCGCCATCGACCTGTTCACCGGTGGCGGCGAGCGGGCCGAGTCGATCCAGCCACTCGGTCGGCATCAGTCCCATGGTGCCCTCCGCAATCTCCACCAACTCCACGCCACGACGACGCGCGTCAAGCAGCGATGCGAGCGGAACGTCGACATCTCCGTACGAGACCGTTCCTGCCAGATCGAACCAGTCGATGCCGGAGCGAACCGTTGCCGAGATCTTGCCCGGCGCGACATAGCGCAGTCCCTCGACGAGCACGTGCCACTGCTCGCGCGCGAGTTGCAGCGCAACCGCGGCCATCTTCGTGCGCAATACCACGAGCACTGTGGCCCGCGTGGTATAGTTCCAATCTTCGCGGACCCCGAGTGCTTGCAGACGAACAGCGGCCGCCGCTTCGGCGTCAGGGCGCCGATGATGCACGGTGCGCAACGCACGATCGAACAGCGTGTGCGGGGCGGCGCCCGCCTCGCCTTTCACCTCAAGGGCCCCGTAGCGAAACGATAGCGACACGGGCGCCATGGCCGCGCCCGATCGCCAAGTCGCGCTGTCCCGACCGAGCGTGAAGACCGGCTCCGGATCGGCGTGCGACTCGGTGATCACAGTATCCGACGGCAGCTCGAGCGGCGGCAGCTTCGGCAAGGCATACAAATGCTCGAGCGCGGGCATAGGATCCGGGCCAATCGAGAGTTCCGGGCTGCCACGCAGCTCTGCCACGAGAGGAAACACGCCGCCGTGATCGAGCCGCGCGATCGTGTCGTTGGCGAACAGCACGCCCTCCCCATGCACCAACCACGGCGTCGACAGCGACATCTCGCTATCGGCGCGCTGGAACACTCCCGAGAGGGCATGCTCGCCGTCGTCGCGGCGTAGCACGCGCAGCACGAAGCGCCAGGGCGGCCCATCATCGAACCGCAGTGTTCGTCCGTTGCCTTCCGCTCGACTGCTCCGGACGCGACAGCGCCCAGTGCTGCAGATCATGCGCAGCGTGGTCGACCATGCCCGCGCTGGAACCACCAGCCCCGTAGTCCGCGCG
>JANOPS010000102.1:0-4905 GCA_031421995.1 Gemmatimonadaceae bacterium | reverse complement strand
GGCCGCTTCTCGCCGGGAGCCAGATTCTTTGGGACGAACAGCGTGTTGGAGATCTCAAGCCCGTCGGCGGCTTTCGTCTTCACGATTTCTGGCACGACGTGCGCTTGCGTAGGAAACGAAGCCCCCAGCGTCGGGAAGATGATGCGCGGCCGACCACCGGTGGCCGGCACCAACGCGATCGACGCCGGTGTGGTGGCATCCATGTAGATCACGGCGACCTGCTTGCCCGAGGCCAGCGGCTGAGGGTACGTCTCGATGCCATTGCCACTGGAGATCCGCGTCGGCGTGCCGCCGCCCGTCGGCACCATCCAAATGTGACGACGCTCAAGGTCCGTGGCGTTGGTGCAATAGAACAGCGTCTTCCCACCGTCGCGCGAGAGCGCCACCGAAGTCGCGTTCTCGATCAGGCCGTCGGTCGTGGTCAGACGTATCGGGGCGCCGCCGGCAAGACTGATGGCATACCATCGCTCCCACTCGTCGTTGGGAACGGTGACTGGGAAGATGACCTGCTCCCCCGCCCACACCAGGCCCGTCGCCGACGTGAACACGCTATCGCGCGGCGCATTGCGCCAAAACTCTTTCGCCTCGCCGGTCGTGGCGTCGCCAATCATCAACGCCAGCGTATGCCCTCCGGCAAACGTCGCCGAGTAAAATCCGGGAGAACGCCGCATGTTGCCGCGCAGCGAGTCGGTGCCGGCCCCACCTCGACCGCCCGCACCAAACGCACCCCCGCCACCACACCCACTTGCCGGATTGCCAACAGGCCGCGGGGCCGCGGGGTTCGCTGCCGGCCCGACCGGATTCCCGATACCACCCTGTCCCTGCTGTTGCTGCAACCCGAACGGTGTTCCTGGACGCCGCGAGAACGCAATGCGCTTACTGTCTGGCGACCACGTCACGCCGCCGTCGCAGTCCACGCCTGGCGCGATGTACGTGACCTTCCGCGTCGTCATGTCGTACACCGCGACAAACGCGTGATTCTCGCGATCGCTCACGAACGCAATCTTGCGACCATCCGGTGACCACTGTGGTGAGCCGTTGCGGCCCCACGCTTTGATGAATGGACGTCCGCCGGTATCTACCGGAGACGTCACAGCACCGCGGGCGGTGCGCGCGCGATAGATCTGTCCGTCCCTGATAAAGAGCACGTACTTGCCGTCTGGCGAGAGCTCCGGCGAGGCCCCTTCGGCAACACGCCACGCGGGTCCGCCCGTCGTGCGCACGGCCCAGATCGCCCGCTCGGCGCCGTCGGCACTGTGCGACGGATTGGCCACCCACCCAAAGCGATTTGGCGCCGATCCTCGTACGAAGGTGACCATCGATCCGTCATCGGACAGCGCGACATCGGTCAGATCCGTCCCGTCATCGTCACGGAAGTTCGTGAGCATCACGGCGCGAAAAGACGGCGCCGCCGCCGTGTATACGTTGCGCATCCCGCGATCGTAGGTCATCCACGCGATGCGGTCGACCTTTCGTGCCGAGGCCAACGTGAGTGGCGACGCCGGCGACATGAACGGAGCGATAGAGGGCACGCTCTGGCCGCGCGCGATCATCGGTACGGCGAGCAGGAAGGCCGCTATGGTGGCGGCGCGACGACTGGAATACACAGGGAGCATCTTGGTCCTCGGAGGGGTAGCGGTCCCGGGGAACATACGATCGATTTCGCGGAGTCGCGATGCGTCCAAATTTCTTCGTCCCGGCGCGTGGTTCGTATCGACGCGTAGTTCGGCCCGCCTCGCCTTCTCGCACGATCCCCGCACGATCCCCGCATGATTCTCGTATGATGTCCTGTTCGCTGCGGCATGCCGCGGTCGGTGCGGTCGTCGTTCTCGCGCTGAGCGTTATTCCCGGGGGGCACGCCTCGGCCCAACAGCCGGCGCGGGCCCGCTCCGACTCCGATAGCGTTGCCAACTTCGCCGCGCTCGTTCGCCGACTCTCGAGCGCCGGCGGGCAGTTTGACACCGACAACCTGATCTCGAACGAGCAAGGGTATCAGCAGGTACTGGGCGCCTTGGATCGCCTTGGGCTGCGCGGGGGCGCCTACATTGGCGTGGGTCCCGACCAGAATTTCACCTACATTGCGCAGCTGAGACCCCGGATCGCATTCATTGCCGACGTCCGTCGCGATAACATGCTCCAGCACCTGCTGTTCAAGGCGCTCTTTGCGCGCGCGCGCAATCGCGCCGAGTACCTGGCCCTCTGGACCGGCCGTCGTGTTCCCGACGATTCGGAAAGCGCCGCACCACGCCCGCTGCAGGAACTGGTGACACGCTTGGACGGCACCCCGTTCGACCAGGTCAGTGCGCAACGTGCGAAGCGCTTCGTGCGCGAAGAGCTGCAGCGCAGCGGCATGCTACTGTCCGGCGCCGACCTCACGGTCATCGAGCGATTTCACGACGCCTTCATTACCGCTGGCCTGTCGCTGCGGTTCACCAGCACCGGCCGCGCACCGCAACCGTACTACCCAACTCTGCGCCAACTCATCCTTGAGCACGACGCAAGCGGCCGCCTGCGCAGCTACTTAGCGAGTGAAGAGAGTTTCCAGTTCGTGAAAGACCTGCAGCGTCGCAATTTGGTTGTCCCCGTGACAGGAGACCTCGGCGACGCGCGTACACTGGCCGGTATTGGCCGCGTGCTGAACGAGCGCGGCGACCGCCTGACCGCACTGTACTTGTCAAACGTTGAGGACTACCTGCTGCGCGATGGCACCTTTGGCGCTTACCTCGCTGGCGTGCGGGCGCTGCCGCGCGCCAACGACGCCGTTGTCATTCGCAGCTATTTCGGGGGCGGCTATGGACACCCGGAAGCAACGGCCGAGTACTACGCCACCCAGCTCCTGCAGCGGCTCGACGCGTTCGTGGCGGACACTGCATTGCAACGCCCCATGCGCTACCGCGAACTGGTCAATCGGAACTGGATTCCGCTACGACGCCCTTAGCTCTCACGACGATGTCTTTCCGCACGCAGCGTTCCCGAGTACGTCTCGCCATGGCCGTCGGCGGCGCCATGGCGCTCTCGGGAGCCGTCGCCAGCTCGCAGCACAGCACGCAACCATCCACGAACGTCTTGTCCCCCGGCTCGCGCGTCTTGCTCGACGCCCACAACGCCTATCCGGAACGCGGCCAATGGGCAGACCGCATCGATCGTGCGATCGCGACGAGCCTGCCGCTCGCCATTGAACAAGATCTGTACTGGTACAAGCCTCGTGGTGGCGACCAATACGTGTCCGTGGTCGCGCATGACGACGACGCCTTGGACGGCGCGCCGACGCTTGACGCCTATTTTTTCACCCGCATTCGGCCACTCGTCGAACAGGCACTGCGCGACAATCGGCGCGAGCAGTGGCCGCTGATCGTACTCAACCTCGATTTTAAGGACAATATTCCGGCACATCTCGACGCCGTGTGGGCCCTGCTTGGCCAATACGAGTCGTGGTTGACCACCGCGACGAAGAGTGCCACGCCCGCAGTGCAAGAACGGTTTGTGATAGGCCCGCTCCTGGTTCTGTGCGGGTCTGACACCGCACAGCGCCGCCGTTTCCACGAAGACGTCCCCGTCGGCGAATCGCTGCGCGCATTCGGCGCTGCCATGCCGGTCCTCATTCCCGGGCTGACTAAGCCGCAGCGCGTGCGACGCGCGGTGCGCATGAGTGCCGCTGCACACATTCCCCAGCCGGCCGACAATTTTGCGCGCTGGGTGAACTTTCCGTGGAACGTGATTGAGGAAGGTGGACAACCGAAGGCCGGTGCGTGGACCGCGCGCGATGCGACACGCCTACGGGCGTTCGCCGAACGTGCCCACACGCGTGGGTACTGGATCCGATTCTACACGCTTGACGGATTCGCCGAGTCCGAGAACCGTGGATACTCGTCGGGATACAATTTCGGCAGCGTCGACGCGGCACGCGTTCGATGGCGCGCCTCAATCGCGGCGGCCGTCGATTTCGTCGCCACCGACCAGTACGAAGAATTTACAACAGCACGCCAGGCCACAGGCTCGCGATGACCCCTCCGCCGGCGTGCGACGCCCGCTTTGATGTGCCGCTCAACGCGTGGGTCTTAAGCCGCTACGACGACGTGTATGCGGCACTCCATCATCCGATGCTCGTCGCTCACGGCAGCAGCGCATTGGCGCACGCCGTCCATCGGGAGACGCGCCGCACGATGACGGACTTCCTGACACACGATCACCTTGCCGCGTGGCGTCTCAGTATCGAAGCGATGGCGACCGAACGGGTCGCGCGACTCCCGGCGCACGGCACGTTCGACCTGGTTGCAGATCTCTTTGTCCCGTGGTCTCGTGATGTTGCATCTATTGCAACCGGGATGACACGCGAACTGGCCGACGCCCTCGCGCCGGTGGCACGCGATGTCTATCTGGCGGCTGCCGTGTCAACCGATGGACGCCCCAGCGCGCAGGCACAACAGTCCACCGCCCTGCTTGCGCGCGCACTCGCCGAGGCGCCACTCGCGCACTCGTGTCTCGCGGACGTGCAGACGTTTGTTGCGCTTACGCAATCGCTACCGGCCACACTCGCCAATATGTGGCACCTGCTGTTGCATGATCCCGCGCCATACACAGCACTTCGCGCGGCGGCCAACCAATCAGACGCGAAATGGCCAGCGATCATCGCTGAGCTCCTGCGATTGGCCGGTCCTGCACAGGCGATTTTCCGGTACGCCGCCGCGGAAATCACCGTCGGCGCCGCACACATGCAGCCAGACGACGATGTCATACTGATGCTCGCTGCGGCCAATACCGACCCCGCCCACTTCGCAGCGCCGCAGCAGTTCGATGTCACGAGGAACCCGAGTGCTCAGCTCGCACTCGGTGCCGGAGCGCATCGTTGCGCGGGCGCGGCGCTGGTGCACGTCGCCGTCGAAGTCGCAACGAGCGCGTTGATAC
>JANOPS010000101.1:0-2156 GCA_031421995.1 Gemmatimonadaceae bacterium | reverse complement strand
CCGGAAACGCGTACGATGTTCCGCGTCACGATGGACGACGCGGTGCTGGCGGACCAAACGTTCCAGACGCTGATGGGCGACGAAGTGGAGCCTCGGCGCATGTTCATCGAGGCCAACGCGCGGTTTGTCACCAACCTCGATATCTAGACGACTACCGCGCAAACGGGTTGGCAAACTTCGGATCCGTCAGGAACGCAGTGTCGGTCAACGTGCGCATGAACGCCACGAGCTGATTGCGTTGCGTTGCCGACAGGTTCAACCGGACGGGCCCACCGCCTCCCGGCCCACGCAGTCGATTGTCCAGATTGGGGTTGTTCTGCACGCCCGCGTTGTAGAAATCGACCACCTGCTCCAACGTCTGGAAGCGACCGTCGTGCATATACGGTGGCCGCACCGCCACGTTCTTGAGTGAGGGCGCCTTGAAGCGACCACCACCGGCGCCGGCATCCGTCTGCGTGGCGTCGAGGCCCGTATTGTGAATGTCGTCGCTGATGAATGCGTTGGTGGCGTGACACCGTGCACATCCGGCGGGACCGTTGAACAGGTTCTGCCCGGCGAGTTCGTCTGCCGTGAACGTGGCCGCGAAGTTCGGCGCCGTGCCGCCGCCAAAGGCCTGGTCGAACTTCGACGTACCAGAGACCATCGCGCGCACAAATTGGGCCAGCGCACGACCCGCACGATCCGTCGTAATCTCGGGCGTACCAAAGGCCGCCGTAAACAATGCGGCGTAGTAGGGCGACGCGGATAGCTTGGCCACGAACACCGGAAGCGTCAGACCCATCTCGGTCGTGTCTTGAATGGGCTGCAACACCTGCGCTTCAAGGGTCGCGGCGCGCTCATCCCAGAAGAACCGTCCACGCAGGTAGAAGCGCGCGTTGGCGAGCCCCATGCTGTGGCGGCCGGTCAGTCCGCCGGCAAACCCACGACTGAGACGCGCGGTGTCACTGAAAGCAAACTGCTGCTGGTGACACGTCGCGCAGGACACGCGATCGTTGCGCGACAACCGTCGGTCGTAGAACAGCACGCGTCCCAGCGTCGCACCCGCGTTCGTGGTCGCGTTGGTCAGTGGCGTGTTGTCCGTCGCGATCGCGGCGCCGCCCGGTCCGCCCTGGACGCGATAGTGCGCCGGCAGTGGGGCGGTCGCGTCGGAATAGTTCAATGCGCTCGTGGTCAACGTTGGTGGCACGAGGTCTGCGCCAAACATCACCACCGAGAACGCATTCGACGCCACGTTGCCGCTCGCATCAGTGGCCACGATCGTCGCAGTCACGATGCCGGGCTGCAGTGGCACCCCGACAATACGACCCTGCTGCGCACTCAATCCGCTTCCAACAGGAGTAATCGCAACCGTATAGGTCATCGCGACGCCACTCCCGCTCTGGAACGTTGCGCCATTCTTGGTGGCGTCGTAGTCGAACAACTGCCCGACGGTGGCACCCTGTACCACATTCGCCGACGCCACCACGATGGGAGCCGCACCCGCTACGGCGATCGCGAACGTGTGCGACGCGCTGCGGCCGGTGCCATCGGTAGCGGTCAATACGACAGTGATAGTGCCCGGCGCCAGCGGTGTGCCGGTGATGCGTCCGGCCGTCGCCGAGAGTCCGCACAGGACGGGAGAGAACGCCGCCGTGTACGTGAGACCGGTGCCGCGCGGATCGGTGAACGTGGTGTTGTTGCGTGTGGCGTCAAACGTGAATGCCACACCGGCGACGGCGGTTTGCACCGGAATCGACGCGACAACCGCGACCGGGTCGCTATTGCTCGTGGACGGCGTCGTGGGGTCTTGTGTGGTGTCATCGCCGCATGCTGCGGCCAACACGAAAGCCATGGTGGCGACGGGACGGGCGATACGACTGCGGCTGCGGCGTGGGGTACAACGAGCGGTGTGCATGACGAATGGTGCGGGAGGTGGACACCAGCGGTACGCGGACGTGCGGTACGTTGTCGGTCTTCTGTCCGTGCGACACGCGACCACGTCACCCACCCTATGGCAACAAAAAAGCGGTGACCTTTTTGGCCACCGCTGAATTGGACCGCGATACCAGAAGTACCGTTACGGCGTCTGGCGATCGCCCTTGGCTTCACGCGACAGCTGGCGGGAAAAATTCACCGCGACCGTGATGAACGCACCGAACAACACCGTAAAAGCAAAG
>JANOPS010000100.1:0-3726 GCA_031421995.1 Gemmatimonadaceae bacterium | reverse complement strand
CCCGCGCCGACCATCCTCGTTGTGCACAAACTTTGCCGGCGGTGAAAGCTCACTGTACGTCCAGATCGGCCAGTCCTTGTCATACAGATCCAGCTGCGGTACCACCGACGTGAGATCGATGTTCGCTTCCCAATACGCGTCGATGGTTCCCGCGTCTCGCCAGTACGCTTCACTCTCTTCCTTCGACTTCACGCACGACGTACTGAAGCGATGCGCCACGGCTTTGCCGTTGGCCACAATGTACGGAATGATGTCCTTGCCAAAATCGCGACTCGACGTGGGGTCGTCCGCATCTCGCTTCAGCATCTCAAAGAGAAACTTCGTGTTGAAGACGTAGATGCCCATGCTGGCCAGCGCCATCGACTCATTGCCGGGAATCCCGGGCGGGTCGGCGGGCTTTTCGAGGAACGACAATATGCGATCCTCGCCATCAACGTGCATGACGCCAAATCCGGTGGCCTCCATTCGCGCGACCTCCAGCACACCCACGGTCACGTCCGCCCCCTGATCGACGTGCTGCTGCAACATCAGTTCGTAGTCCATCTTGTAGATGTGATCCCCAGCCAGGACCACCATGAACTCCGGATGATACGCTTCGATGATGTCGATATTCTGGAATACGGCATCCGCGGTGCCTTCGTACCACTGTGACTCGGACACGCGCTGACTGGCCGGCAGGATGTCAAAACTCTCGTTGCGCTCCGGTCGGAAGAAATCCCAGCCGCGCTGCAAATGCCGAATGAGACTGTGCGCCTTGTATTGCGTCGCAACGCCAATCCGTCGAATGCCGGAGTTGAGCGCGTTGGACAACGCGAAGTCGATGATACGCGTCTTCCCGCCAAAATACACGGCGGGTTTGGCGCGGCGATCCGTCATTTCATAGAGTCTCGAGCCACGTCCGCCGGCGAGGACATAGGCCATGGCGGTACGAGCAAGCGTTCCAGCGCGGTGATGTTGGGTCATGTCTGTGTAAGCTGCAGATTGGGCCACGCCAATGGCAAGCGCACTGAACCAGACTTTTCCCAGGGTCCCCTCGCCTTCCCACCGCCCGACGACGTACAATCCTGCGTATGAACATCCTCTTCGTTGCCGCCGAAGTCGCGCCCTACGTGAAGACCGGCGGGTTGGCCGACGTAGCCGGTGCGCTCCCCGCCGCCTTGCGGGTCCTGGGTCATGACGTCCGCGTCGTGATGCCCCGCTATCGCGCCCTCCGCGAGCGGGGGCTCCCCGTGGAAGGACCCATCGCCGCCTCGTTCCTCCCCATCGGCGAGCGACAGGAGGAGCTGCGCGTCTGGCGCGCCGCCGACAGTACCACGCCCATCTACCAACTCGACATTCCCGCCGCCTTCGAGCGCGCCGCCACCTACGGCGAGCCAGACGACCATCGACGGTTCATCCTGTTCTGCCGCGGCGTGCTGGCCCTGTTGCAGCATCTGCGCGAAGTCGACGGCTGGCAGCCTGATGTATTGCATCTGAACGATTGGCATGCGGCCCTCGTCGCGAACTACCTCAAGACGTACTACGCCTACACGTTCGGCCATATCGCGACGGTCTTCACGATCCACAACCTGGCCTATCAGGGACAGTTCGCACCGGCAACGCTGTCGATGGCTGGACTGTCTGAGGGAGGACTCATGGAAAACACCATGGGTCCGCGCATCGCCGGGAGCTTCAACTGCATGGCGCGCGGCATTCGCTTCAGCGATATCGTGAGCACCGTCAGCCCCACGTATGCGCAGGAGATCCGCACCGCCGAGTACGGGGAGCGCTTGGATGGACTGTTGCGGACGCGCGGCGATCGCGTCGTCGGCATTTTGAACGGCATCGATACCGATGTTTTTGATCCGGCAACCGACACGTATCTCCCCGAACAGTTCAGCGCGGACGCGCCCGCCGGCAAAACAGAGTGCAAGGCAGAGTTGCAGCACGAACTTGGGCTCTCCGTCTCACGCGACCGACCGCTCTTAGGGATCGTTTCACGACTGGTCGAGCAAAAAGGGCTCGACTTGCTGTACGGCGCACTCCCCTGGCTGCTCCAACAGACCGACGCGCAGCTCGTCGTACTCGGCTCTGGTCAAGCGCAGCTCGAGGAGGCCTACCGTCGATTGGCGCAGCAGTTCCCCGATCGGATCGCGGCGAAGATCGGCTTCGACGCCGGACTGGCGCAGCGCATTTACGCTGGCTCTGACGCGTTCCTGATGCCGTCGCGGTTCGAGCCGTGCGGCCTGGGTCAGTTGATCGCCCTTCGCTACGGTAGCGTGCCAATTGTCCGGGCCACCGGCGGACTCGTCGATACGGTGCGTGAAGGGTTCGAGGGCAACGGCTTCCGCTTTCATCCGTACGAAGTGTCGCACTTCACCGATGCGATCGGCCGCGCCTTGGTCACGTTTCGCGATCGCGACGCGTGGTCCATCCTGCGCGAACGCGGAATGCGCGAGGACAACTCCTGGGTGCGCGCCGCGCGGCAGTACGAGGGCGTATACCGCTGGGCGCTGGAAACGATCGGACGGTAGCCTTCGGCTGACCGCCACGCGGCGGGGCTCGGCAGCGCGCTGGCGTTGACAGATGGGTGAGTAACGGCGCACGTTTGCGGCATGATACTTCCCTTCCTTCGGCGAGCGCGTCAGCGCGCCGCCCTGGCCGCGGCGCTCATACTCGGCGTCCCGGCGACTGCACATGCCACCTGGTCTGTTATCGCCATCGATCGCGCGACCGGCCGTGTCGTGATCGCTTCCGCCACCTGCGTCAACAACAACGACGGCTTCCTGATGGGCATTCAGGCGGTCGTCGTGCCGGGCAAAGGTGTCGCCGCCTGTCAGGCCGGTGTTGACGGCACACACGCCAACCAGATGCTCGTGTATGCGGAACTGCAAAAAGGCACCGAGCCGGCGCGCATTATCGAGATGCTCTCCGCCGATCCCGCCTTCCAATCGCGACAGTTCGGCATTCTCGATTTGCAGGGACGCGGAGCCGGGCACTCTGGCCTGACGAACGGCTACGTGTCGCAGGACATCCAAGGACGCGTCCCGGGCACGGAGATCTACTACTCGATTCAGGGCAACATTCTTCGGCCCGGCGATGTAGTGCCCAACGCCGAGCGTGCCTTTCTGCAGACCACGGGATCGTTGACCGATCGTGTGATGGCGGCACTCGAAACGGCAGACCAATATGGCGGCGATAGTCGCTGCGTCTGCCCGCCACTGCCTGCGGGCGGCGCCAAGCCGCTCAATCCATGCGAGGGTCGCACGTCGTACATCGCCTACATCCTGATGGCGAACAAGGAAGACACGAACGGCGACTCGCACAACAACGGCAAGTATGCCATGTATCTCACCGTGACACAGCCGGAACAGGGCGGACCGAACGCGATTCGACCGGGTGAGAATCTCAATCCCGTCAAGACGCTGCGCAGCAGGTATGACGCATGGCGGAAGACGCAACCGGCGTCGTTGAAGTGACGCGCCGGCTGCTGTGCCTCGCGCTCATGGGCGTTGGGTTGGGTGGCAACGTCAATGCCCAGGTGCGCACCGCGGCACCTGCTGCACCCGCAACACCAGCCGCCGCGGCAAACGCGCGACGCGCCCCGATGCGCGTGATGACGCTGACCTCGCCGGCCTTCGCCGACGGCAGCATGATGCCGGCGAAGCATGCACAAACGGGGCGCGATGTTTCGCCAGCACTCTCGTGGAGCGGCGCGCCGGATTCCACGCGCAGCTTCGTGTTGAT
>JANOPS010000099.1:0-12045 GCA_031421995.1 Gemmatimonadaceae bacterium | reverse complement strand
ACCACCGCGATGGGATACATCGGCCACGCCGTCCGGCGTCTCCGTGACCAAGAACGCGGTCTCGCCACCACTGAGGGTCTGCACGATCCACGGATCATCAAGCGCAACTGGGTCCTGCCGAGTGGGGCCATAATGCGTGGTCTCGCCGGTACTGCTGGTCGGCGTCATGTACTTGCGACAGTTCGTAAACGCCACCTCACACATGATCACCACGCCGGCACTCTGCCGTGTTGGGAGACCGGCCACTCGGGATCGCCGGGCAGTCGTCGGATTGATCACAATCCCGCCCCAGCGGTGATCGAGCGGTAGCTGGTCGGCGACTGCGCTCGGTAATTCGACGGCGATTTCACCGGCTACGGCGGTGGCAGAGACCAGCGGCGCGGGGCCCGAGAGTACCGCAACATGCAGCGCATCCGGCACCGCGCAGGCCAGCACGATCAGGTCGGCCTCGTTCGCATAATCGACCACCGGTCCAACCCACGACGAGAGCTTATCCGCGCAGGGGATCGAGTTCGCTTCGCGCTGCACATCGCGCTGCCCTTCGTGATATTGGAACGGACGCATGAAGCCCTCCTGACAGTACTTTGCGCCATTTCGCTGCATCATCGCACGCGTGCAAGATGTTGCAGAGCGGTTGACCAAAGCGCAAGCGGGAGTCGTGGTCCGCTCGGGGTAGCTCGTCAACCTCACACCCGCACCGTACCTTTCTGTCCATCTCCCCTTTCAGGATCACGTGTTCATGCGACTTCTATCTTTTGCCGCCGCGACAACCATCGCGCTGTGCGCGACGCCGTGGGCTGCACACGCGCAGGCGTCACGCGTGCAGGCAGCACGCGCGATGTCGATCGACGACTTGCTCACCGTCGTTCGCGTTGGCGACCCGCAACTGTCGAGCGACGGCGGGCGCGTGGTGTTCACACGCACCACCACCGCGATGCCCGCAGGTACGCGCAACGCCGATATCTGGGCTGTACCTGCGGATGGCTCGTCGCCGGCGGTGCCGTTCATCGAAGGTCCCAAGAGCGACAACTCCGCGCGCTTTATTCCAGGAAGCGCGCGTGTCGCGTTTATCTCGTCGCGCGAGGGGACGCCGCAAGTCTTTCTGGCCGACGCGGATGGCCGGAACGCGAAAGCGCTCACCACGATCTCCGGTGGGGTGCAACCGCCGTTCATCGTGTCGCCCGACGGAAAGCATGTCGCGTTTGTGTCCGATGTCTACCCCTCGTGCGCCGACGAGGCGTGCAACGCACGCACGCGCCTGGCAGAGGAGAAAGATCCGGTCAAGGTGCATACCTTGAATCGACTGCCGTTTCGTCACTGGAACGAATGGTGGGAGTCCGTGCGCCACCATGTGTTTGTCACCGAGATTGCGACGGGCGCAACGCGCGATGTGACGCCGGGCGACTTCGACTCGCCCTCGCACAATTACGAGGACGCAGCGATCGCCTTTTCGCCGGACGGCCGCGAAGTGGCCTTTGTCTCAAAGCGTGATGGCAAAGATTCGGAAATGTGGACCACCAACCACGACATCTGGACGGTACCTGTCACGGGCGGCGTGGCCAAGAAGGTGTCGCGTAACGCGGCGGCGGATTTTCAGCCTGGGTATTCGCCGGACGGAAAATCGATCGTGGTGCGCGCGCAGCGTCGCGCCGGGTTCGAAGCTGATCGTTGGTATCTCGATGTCTACGACCGCACCTCTGGCGCCAGACGTACGGTCTTCACGACGCCCGATCTCTCCGTCGACGATTATCGTTTCACGTCCGACGGCACGTCCATCTGGTTCACGGCGTCCAGCAACGGCACGGTGAACCTGTACTCGGTGCCGGCAATCGGTGGCACACCAAAGCTGATCGCCCGCGGCGGCGCGATCGGTGAGATGCAACTGGGAACCGACTTCGCGGTGTTCTCCAAGTCCACGATGGTCTCGCCCAGTGAACTGTTTCGCGTATCGGCCGACGGCAACGTGAAACCGCTCACGCGCGAGAATGCGTCGTGGCTGAGCAGTGTGGCGCTCCCGAATCCGGTGAGCTTGACCGTCACCGGTGCGGCGGCCGCGAAGGTGCAATACTGGTTGCTCAAGCCGCCCAACTTCGACCCGGCAAAAAAGTATCCAGTCGTCTTCATGATTCACGGTGGACCCCAGGGCGCCTGGTCCGACGCGTGGTCGTCACGATGGAATCCGTCGTTGTGGGCGGCGCAGGGATGGGTCGTTGCGGCGCCGAATCCGCGGGGCTCCACCGGTTTCGGTCAGCGGTTCGTCGACGACATCTCGCAAGATTGGTGCGGCAAAGTGATGACCGACCTCGGCGCCGTTTTCAACGCGGTGTCGGCACTGCCGTATGTCGACGCCAAACGCGCCGGCATCGCTGGAGCGAGCTACGGCGGCTACGCAGTAGATTGGCTGATCGGACACACCAATCGGTTCAACGTGGCGGTGTCGCACGACGGGGTGTACAACCTGGAGTCGATGGCCAACTCGACTGAAGAGCTGTGGTTTTCGGAATGGGAGTTTGGTGGGCAGCCCACGAGCGCCACGGCACGCGCCAACTTCGCGCGCTGCTCACCGCATCTGTCGGCGGCCAAGATCAAAACCCCCACGCTGGTCATTACCAACGAACAGGATTTTCGTGTTCCAGTGGATCAGGGTCTGCAACTATTCACGGCGCTGCGGCGCAACGGCGTGACGTCACGCGGCTTGGTGTTTCCCGACGAAGGGCACTGGGTGCTCAAGCCGCTCAACAGCAAGCGGTGGCACGAGGAAGTGTTCGCGTGGATCACCCAGCACATCAACGGCGGGAAAGCTGCGGTGCAGTAATCGTGTGCAGTAAGCGCGTGCAGTAATCGCGCGCGGTATTCGCGCGCGGTATTCGCGCGCGGCATTCGCTTAGGCGGCGAGCAGTCCCAACGTCCGCTCGACATCACCACCCAGTTGCGCCTCGATCTCGGCCAGATCCGTCGCGCTCAGCCCCAGCAGTTCGCACACGCCGTCGGCGGGGTGATCTCGCCCCACGCTGCGGCAAAAGCCAACGCCCGCGCGACCCGCCAGCACATCCGCCACGTGAACGATCGCCGGCAACCACCGCTCGGCCACCGGGAGCGACAGCGGATCGTGATGATGCCCGCACGCGTTCGCGAGCGCGTGCGGAAAGCGCCACTGCTCGCACAGCGCCTTGCCGAATTCTTCGTGGGTAGCGCCCAGCCACTGCATCTCGGCGTCGGCGAACGACAACGACGCATCCGCCGTCGTGGCGGACATCACCGCGGTGAACTCCACGAGGGACGACTGGATCTCCACCAGCAGGCCGATGTCGTGCAGCAAGCCCGCCAGCATCGCTTCTTCGGGCGGGACACCGTGGCAGCGTTCGGCGACGCGACGCGCGGCGGCGCCGACGGCGACGGCGTGTGTCCACAGATCGCCCGCGTCGAAACCGGGCACCGTACGGCCACCACGGAACAGGCGGTTGAGGCTTGCCACCAATGCGATGTTGCGGATCGCGTTCACCCCCAACAGGCGCGTCGCCGCGGCTGTCGAGCCGACCGGGCGCGGCCGTCCGTAGAACGCCGAATTCACCACCTTCAGCACCTGTGCGGCGAGGGGCGGATCCCCCTCGAGCACCGCAAGCAAATCGTCTTCGGTGGAGGTCGGATCTTCAGCGATTTTCATGATCCGCATCGCGCTCGAGGGCAACGTCGCGACCGTGGTCAGTCGCGCAACCGCGCGCTGGACGATGTGCTCGTTCAGGCTACCGGTCGTCATGCGGCCTCGTACGCGTTGCGGGTGAACGCCAACCACCACGCTGCGAGCTGTGAGGGTTCCATCGGCTGGGCAAGGAAGTAGCCCTGACCAGCCGGGCAGCCCAGCGCCTGCAACAGCGCCAGTTGCTCGATCGTCTCGATGCCCTCGGCCACCACATGCAGCCCGAGGTTTTCGGCCAGGGAAATCACCGCATGCAGAAGTGCCGAGTAGCCACGCCCCCGGCTCACATTATCCGTCAGTGCCCGGTCTACTTTGAGCACGTCGAACGGATACTCCTGCAGACAGGATAGCGAGGAGTAGCCACTCCCGAAGTCATCCATGGCGAGACGAATCCCCTCCGCCTTGAACGCGGCCAGTAACTCCCCCGCCATGTCCCGATGCTGCATGAGCTGGGACTCGGTCACTTCGAGCTGGACTTGACGCGGCGCGATTCCCGTTTCCCGCAAAATGCCCATCGTGCGCGATACGAGATCCGGATCGGCAAGTTGCACGCGCGACAGGTTCACGCTGATGTACGACGGCGCGAAGGCTGGCGCCTCGCGCTGCCACACCATGAACTGCCGGCACGACTCACGCAGCACCTGATCGGCGAGCGGCAGAATCAGGCGCGTTTCCTCCGCGACCGGAATGAACTCCGACGGCGCAATCATGCCGTGGACGGGATGCCGCCAACGGACCAGCGCCTCGACACTTTCGATCGAGCGATCCTCAAGCGAGATGATGGGCTGGTACACGACATACAGCTCGTGACGCGCAATCGCATCGCGCAGGGAGTTCTCGATATCCAGGCGATGCCGGATCACGTCGCGCATGCTCGTCGTGAACATGGCGTGGCACGCCTTTCCGCGGCGCTTGGCCTCGTACATGGCGATATCGGCGTCCCGCAACATGTCGTCGGCCTGCGTGTAGACCGCGCTGCTGTGCACGATCCCGATGCTCGCGCTCGACCGCACGGTGTGCGACTTCAGAAAGTACGGCTGCTCGAGTACCACCAGCAGGCGATCGGCGACACCGGCCGCCACTTCGGCCGACGCCACGTTGCCGAGCACGATCACGAACTCGTCGCCCCCCAACCGGGCGACAGTGGAGCCACTGGCGTCGTGGCTGACACAATCGGTCACCCGGAGATGCTCTTGGAGGCGCGAGGCGATCTCCGAGAGCATCAAGTCACCGATATCGTGGCCGAGACTGTCGTTGATCATCTTGAAACGATCGAAGTCGATGAACATGACCGCGAAGGCGTACGTGGGATCGAACGCCGTGCGCTCGATCGCAGCCTGCAGGCGGGCATGCAGCAACGCGCGGTTCGCCAACCCGGTGAGCGTGTCGATATGCGCCGCGTGGGCAAGCTGAGCGAGCATGCGCTGTCGCTCGATCACGGAGCAGACGCGCGCGCGAAGCTCCGCACCGAAGAACGGCTTGCGGATATAGTCGGCCGCGCCGGCGGCGAAGCAGGCCGTGAGTACTTGGCGACTCTCGCTCCCCGTGACCACGATGACCGGGATGCCCGCCAGCGCCGGTTCACTCCGCAACTGGTGCAGGATATCGAGGCCGGTGCTATCCGGTAGCTCGTGATCCAGCAAGATCAGGTCGGGCAACACCGCGCGTGCTGCGGCGAGTCCCTCAGCGCCGGTGCCCGTGCCCACGATCGTCGCCTGCAGCGGCCGCAGCATGGCGACGATCAGGGCATGGATGTCTGCATCGTCATCGATGACGAGAATCCGCGAGTTGGCGATGAACTCGCGCTCCGGTGGCAAGGAACGATCGGACTCGCTGATGCTCATGCCGCGTGTTCCATCGTGCGGATCGCCACGCGGCATTGGTCGAGCAATTGCTCAACCGCCGATGCGAGGTCGACGCCGAGGTCGAAGGCGCTGTCGGCGGTCGTGCGAGCGCGGGCGTGCTGCTCGACGTGACGCGCCGCATCGCTGATGGACGGGTAGCCATATCCGCCAGCGGCACCTTTGAGCTGGTGCGCCAGTCTGGCGAGATCCAGCAGCCCGCCGGTGCTGCGCGCATGCTCGAGACGCTCGACCTTGGCGGGGAGCCCCGCCAGGAAGGCGTCGATCAGCTCCGTAAAGTCGGGGTCGTCGCGTAGTTCGCTGTAGAGCAGGGGCTGAGGAAAGATCTCGATCGTCGGTCGCTCGGCGTCGTTGTCCATGGGCGCCTGCAGCAACCGGGCGCAACTCGCGATCAGCATGCCGCGGTCGATCGGCTTGCTGGCGTAGTCATCGCACCCGGCGTCGAGACATTTCTGGCGGTCCTCGGCCATGGCGTGCGCGGTCAGCGCAATGATGGGGATCGCGTGCTGCTGCGCGCGCAACGTGCGCGCCAACGTGTAGCCATCCATCTCCGGCATCTGCATGTCGGACACCAGAAGGCCGAAAGGTTGCCCGGCGGCGTCTGCCGCAGCGATCAGCTCAAGCGCACGGCGTCCGTGCTCGGCGATGATCACCTCGGCGCCCGCCTTACGCAGATGGTGCGCGATCAGGCGCTGATTATCCTCGCCGTCCTCAGCCAACAGGATGCGTCCATGGAGGGCAACGGCGGTCGCGCTGAATGCGCCCGTCCACACGTCGGTCCCCACGCACGCGTCGAGATCGACGATGTGGCTGGCCCCGGCCACCTCGTGCAGCGGGAGCGTCACGGTGAAGGTTGAGCCCACGCCAGGCGCGGACTGCACGAGCAGCACTTCGCCACCCATCAGACCGGCCAGACGGCGGCAGATGGTCAGTCCCAATCCGGTGCCGCCGTGCTTGCGTGTCACGGAGGTGTCCGCTTGCACGAACGGCTGGAAGAGATGACGCGCTTGCTCCGGCGACATCCCCGGTCCCGTGTCGACCACGGCGATCCGAATCGCCGGCTCTCCGTTGAGAGTAGTGCGATCGACCTGAATGTCGATTTGCCCACGCTCGGTGAACTTGGCGGCGTTTCCGACCAGGTTCATGAGGATCTGCCGCAGCCGCGTCGGGTCGGAGAAGACACGATCGGGGACCGGTGTGAGCAGGCGGGTCTGCAGTTGGACACCCTTTCGCGCGGCACGCGAGCGCATCAGGCTGTCCACATCGAAGAGCACGCGTGGCAGATTTGTCTCCACGCGTTCGATCGCCAATCGCCCGGCCTCGATTTTCGACAGGTCGAGAATGTCGTTGATGACTGCGAGCAGATGTTCCCCGGCGCGCCGAATGGTGCTCATGGAGTTCAGCTGCTCCGTATCTGCCCCGCTGCGAATCGCCGCGTCGCGCAGCAGGTCGGTGTAGCCCAGGATAGCGGTCAGCGGCGTACGGATTTCATGGCTCATGTTGGCCAGGAACTCGCTTTTGCTCTGACTGGCGGCTTCGGCGCGTTCCTGTGCCCGCAACAGCGCGTCCTCGCGCTCGATCGCGGCCGTGACATCCATGACCGTGCCGAACAGCCCGATCACCGTGCCGTGTTCATCGGTGCGTGCGCGACCCTCACCGCGAACGTAGCGCACCCCGTTGGCTCCCGAAGCCGTTCTCAGCACCAATGAGTAAGGCTGGCCGGAGCGGGCTGTTCGCTGCATCGCGTCGTCCAAACGCTGCGCGTCCGCCGGGATGAAGTCGTCAAGCATATCCTGATAGCTGGGCGCGCCGGCATGCTCGTCACGCCCGTACAGCCGGTAGATCGCGCGTGACCATTCGATCTGATTCGAGGTGAGGTCATACGACCAGCTGCCGAGGCTGGCCACCGTTTGCGCCTCCTCGAGCAGGCTCGCCGTGCGCTGCAACTCGGCAAAGGCGTTCTCGGCGCGCGCTCGCTGCGCCTCGAGTGCCTCACGCGTGCGCACCTGCTCAGTGATATCGGTCTCGATGGCGATGAAGCCCGTCAGGACGCCGCGTTCGCGAAGCGGTTCGATGGACGTGTCGAGCCAATACTTGCGACCAGTTTTCCCGCGATTGAGGATCTCACAGCGAAACGATTCGCCGGCATCAAACGCGGTGCGCAGCGCATGGATCGTGTCGCGATCGGTCTCGTCGCAGTGGACCAACTCGGCGGGGTCACGTCCGTAGGTCTCGTCGAGCGTATAGCCCGTCATCCGCGTGAATCCGTTGTTCACCCAGGAGATCCTGCCCGTCGCGTCGGTGATCACCACCGCATTGCTCGTGCGTTCGGCAACCATCGCGAGACGCTGGAACTCTACGCTACGGGCCGACGCCGCGATGTGCTGCTGCTTCAACAGTCGGATGACCGGCTCGACAACGAGCAGCGCAATGATGCCGATCACGATCTGCATCAGCAGCGCAATCGTCCACGAGGACCGAACGCTGCGTCGGACCCGCTCCTCCGAGTACCGCTGCAGCGCACTGGCGGTCGCTTCGGCAGCGTCTGTCAGGACATCGGCACGCTGTACGATCTCGATGGCGGCCGTTCGGCGCGCGTCACTCCCCTCCGGCGTGGTAAACATCTGCCTCGTTGCGGCGATCAACGCGTCGCGTGGCGTCACCGACGCCCCGATCGCATCGCGCGCGAACTTTGCCGCGGCGAACGCCGCAACTTCGAATGTGGCAGTGAGTGAGTCCAGTTGCGTCGCGCCAGCCTGCAGGTTGTTGGTCGCCTCGCGGATGGTCTCGGCGTCAGGCACGCTCTGTATGGCACCCGGTGCGTACCGCGCAATCCGCTGCGCGAGCGTGCGCTGTCTGCCGGCGATGTTCATCAATTCCGCGGTGTGCGCGAGACGCGCGGTGGCCGAGATCTGCCCCCAGAGCGATGCCGCCAAGAGCGCCGCGATCACGCCCATCGAACCGAGGACGGCCACCCGCACGCGTCGATGCGGGCTATTCGGGGCGCGTCCTGAGCGGCTGAAGCGGTCGAGGGCGATACGCGCGTTGACGTGTCGCCGGTACATCATCCACGCGAACAGCGGACCGATGAGGAGCCCCAGTCCGGCGGCGCCGATCAGGCTTCGCATGAACTCGCTGAGGTCGAGATCGGCCAGCGCGATTGCGTGGTGCAAACACAGTTCGGCGGCCGCGATGCAGGCGACCAGCAGCAACGTATCGACCCACCATGGGCGCTGGCGCGGCGCCTGACTGGCGACTGGCGTGCGGGACTCGACGGGCGGCATGCAGTGTGACGCGGAGGGGAGGCGATCGGTCGAACGTGGCACCGGCTTCGGCGTCGACTGCACGCGATCGACTGTCAGTATCGACCGCAGGGACGATCCGCTGTACTCCCCCGCGTGCATTTGGCACGAGGGCCCGGGATTCAGGCCAATGGGGGGGGATCGGAGCAGCTCAAACGACAGGTCGCGCTGGGCAACCCGCTGTCCCTGCTACACGACTAGACGCGAAACCCCAGCGCCTTGGCGACGGTACGCTGGCGACTATCGAGGCTGAGGAACGTCGCTTCTGCCGGTACAGGCGGTGGCCCAGCGCGACGTTGGGGGTTGGCGTGCCGGCTCACTCCGCGCCAACGAGTTGAAACGCCGCCCAGTACTTGGGGTTCGCGTAGCCCGGCGTGCGCCGCACCGCATCCTGCGCCATCTGCAACGCCGTGGCCTTGCTCCGCACCGTCGCCGGATCGAGCCAGTACGCGTAGAACCTCTCCATCAACAGCCGCGTGGCTTTGTCGTCGACGTTCCATAAGCTCACCAGCACACTGCGTGCGCCCTTCGCGAGCAACGCGCGTTGCAAGCCCACACTGCCTTCGGCTTTCTTCATGTCGCCCAAGCCGGTTTGACAGGCGCTGAGCACCACGAGTTCGGCGGTGAGCATGAGTGACGGGTCGTCCATGAGCTCGCCCATGGTCAGCAGGCCGTCTTGTGCCGAGTCCGGCGCAAAGGCCACAAAAGATCGACGCGCCGACGACGCGGTGCCGTAGGCCAGACCATGCGTAGCGAAATGAATGAGCGGCGCGCGGCTCATGCGCGCACGCACGGCCGTTTCGGTGGCCGCTGTGCCGGTGAGGACGTGCGCTCCGAGCTGCCGCGCAATCGTGCGCGCTTCCGCCTCGGCGCCGGGCAGTGGTTGCAACTTGGCGCGGTTGGTCCAGCGGCCGCTGTACACGTAGGGCATGCTGGGATTGCCGACCACCAATGCTGCGGTGGCGACGGTGCTCACCGCTCCCGTCGCCGACGTCTGCGTCGCGGCGCTGCCGCGCGTTTTGCGCCAAGCATCGCGCTGCGCGGGTGTACGCAATTCGGGCGTGACGGCAACGACGGCCCGAGACCCGCTGGCTCTGAGCGCGGCGAAGGACGGGGCGAAGCGCAGCGGGTTGCGACTGCCGAGGGCGACGACGGAATCCTTCGCGTCGGCACGACGCGCCGACGCCCCGTTTCTCGCGTGTGCGGCCGTGTCGTTCCTGGTCCTCAGGGCGGCAAACGGCACCAGCCCGATCGAACCGTGCGGCACGATCACAATCGGGGTCCCAGCGGGCACTTTCGCCGCCAGATCGTCGGGGATCAAGAGCGTCGCTAACCGTTTCCAATCGTCGTCGGCATTGCCGCGCACGGTCGTGGAGTCGGAGGTGGTCAATTCGTCGGGATCGAGTTGCACACTGCGCGCATCATCCGCCGCGAAGGACCGACGCGAGGAGCGGACCAGGCGATTGAGTTCGGCCTCGGTGATGGCGACCGGCGTTTGCAGCGCGAGCGATCCGTCTGGTGAAAGCAACCACGTGAACAGCGTATCCCCGGCAATCAGATACGTGAGCGCGGCCACGTGCTGCGCCCGCAGCGAAGAGAGCAAGCTATCAGACTCGGCCACGAGATCGCTGCCCACCGGCGCACGGTATTGGGCGAGCGCCGTGGCCCGCTTCGCCGACTGCAGTCGCGTGAGCATGTCGATCAGCGACTGCGCGCGTCCCCGTTCCACCGCGGCTAAGGCCGACGCCGCGCTGCGCGGTGCGCCCACTTCACCCGCGCGCCCCACCCACGCTCGGGCCCAACC
This sequence comes from Gemmatimonadaceae bacterium, assembly GCA_031421995.1. Lineage (GTDB taxonomy): Bacteria > Gemmatimonadota > Gemmatimonadetes > Gemmatimonadales > Gemmatimonadaceae > Gemmatimonas. The sequence goes on along the minus strand of JANOPS010000099.1, from coordinate 1,380 downwards.
CCCGAATACATCCACCTGCGTTTCGCCAAAGGCCAGCTCGTTCGCTTCGCCGCCGGCGCCCCGGCGTGCGTTGTCAACAACGGCCGCTGCGGAGTCGTAATAGGCGGTGGCGCGTGAGAGGTCGATTGCGCCGGGTGTGGATCGGAACAGTTCTGCCACGTCCGCAAGTGCGGCGCGCACGCCGCGAGCGAATCCCGCCGCGCGCATGACGGTCACGGCCTGCGAGTAGTACGTGCGAGCGGAATCAATGGCACCGGCCGAAACGAGCGCGCGTCCGACCTCGGCCAGCGCGCGACCTTCCGTTTGGCGGTTGCGCACCGTTCGCGCCAAGGCCACCGCTCGGCGTGCGTAGACCAGCGAAGAATCCGCCTGACCTACGTCCGCGAATGCGCGCGCCAACAGGAGCCGCGGTACCGCTTCGCCCCCTTTGCTTTGCGCCTCTACCTGGACCGCGAGGGCGCGCTGCAGTAAGGCAAACGTCGAATCGTCAGCCACTGTCTGCAAGCGGATCGAGCCAAGGTTGATCAACGCCTGTGACTCGCCGGCCACCGACCTGTTGGCGCGATAGAGCGCATACGCTCGCTCGACGTACGTCCGCGCCGAATCACGCTGCCCGACAGAGAGGTACGCCATACCAATATTGTTGAACGCAAAGGCCCGACCCGTCGGTGAGTCCATCCCGTTCGCAATCTGCAGCGCGCGCCGAAGATACACGAACGACGAGTCCGTGTTGTCCGCGTAGGAATGGGTGATCGCCAACGACTGGCTGGCCGTGTTCATCAAGCTGCGATATCCATCCTCCTGGCTGATCGTGAGCGCCAACCGATCGTACACCAGCGCCGAGTCCATCAACCCAAGCTCACGGTACACCGCAGCTAGCCCCAGCAGTCCGCGGGCCTCTAGAATTGTGGAAACAAGACCATGGTACAGATCGACCGACTGTCGCCGATGTACTAGCGCCGAGTCTAAACGGCCGACCGAGAGCTCCACGTCGGCGAGTTGGGAAAGGGCGCCCGCTCGAGCAAGCCCGGATGAAACGCGAGCCAGTTGTGAGAAGTGCACGAGACCGGAGTCAACGTCGCCACGCGCCACATACACTCTCACCACTCCAGCACGCGCTTCCGCACTCCAACTGCGCAGGCTCGGTGTGGCAGCGAGCTGTTCCAGTTGCCGGAAATACCCCATCGCGCTATCGGGCCGCTGCATGCGCAGGAACTGAGACCCCAGGGCCGATAGCGCCTGCGCTCGAAGGCTGGCGAATGCGCTGTCCGTTCCAGCGCTATCGATCATCCGGTGAAACCAGAACACGGCAGAGTCCGCATTGTCACGCGTACCATGTGCGGCGGCGAGTTCACGCCACGCGTCCAGCATCGCGCCGCG
>JANOPS010000098.1:0-3209 GCA_031421995.1 Gemmatimonadaceae bacterium | reverse complement strand
GCGCAAGGGGCACTGGAAACTGCTGGTCGACGGCACACACACCATGCTTTTTGACCTCCGCAACGACTTGATGGAGCGCAACAACGTGGCAGCGCGACAGCCGACCATCGCCCGTGAGCTGTATTTGGCGCTGGGGGGGTGGCAACGCAGCGTTGATGCCGATGCTCGCGCGCTGGCCGCCGCGCCACGGAATTGATGCGATGCCCACAATAGCCGACGCGTCACACGTAACGGGTATCTTCCTGAGACTGATGCCGCCGCTCCTCCGTGTGGCCCGTACGCGCACCGTGACAGCGCTGTTCCTGCACGGCATCGCGAATCCAGGCACGATGCTGGCGCAGAGCAGCACGCTCATCCAGAACGCCGTGATCATCGACGGAAGAGGTACGCCCGCACAGCGCGGGGATGTTCGCGTGCGAGGCGGTCGTATCGTCGCCGTTGGCGCGCTCACCCCCACGCGCGGTGATCGCGTGATCGACGCACAGGGTTTAGCGCTCGCGCCCGGATTTATCGACACCCACAGTCATCATGATCGCGGATTGTTCGACGAACGTTCGGCGATGGCCATGGTGAGCCAAGGGATCACGACTATTGTGGTCGGGCAAGACGGCGGCGGCATCGGGCTGGGTGCGCTCTTTGCGCAGATGACCAAGGAGCCTGTCGCGGTGAACGTCGCATCGTACGTGGGGCACGGTGCCGTACGGCGCGCGGTCATGGGGAATGACTTCCGACGCGCAGCGACGACAGCAGAAGTGTCTCGTATGCAGTCGCTCGTACGTGCAGATATGCAGGCGGGCGCCCTTGGATTGTCGTCAGGGTTGGAGTACGACCCCGGCATCTACTCTGCGCCCGACGAAGTCCTCGCGTTGGCCAAAGTCTCCGCCATGGTCGGCGGCCGCTATATCAGCCACATCCGCAGCGAAGATCGTGATTTCTGGAAAGCGCTCGACGAACTCATCACGATCGGGCGTGTGCATCAGATGCCGGTGCAGGTCTCGCACATCAAGCTCGGCATGCTCGATCTGTGGGGACAGGCAGACAGCGTGGTGAAGGTGCTCGATCGGGCGCGCGCGTCGGGCGTGAACGTCACGGCCGACATCTATCCGTACCTCTACTGGCAGTCTAACCTCGGCGTCTTCTATCCGAAGCGAAATTTCTCCGACAGCGCCGAAACCGCGTTCGTGCTTGCGCATCTGACGGCTGCCAGCGACATCATTCTGAATCGCGTGTCGGGTCATCCCGAGTATCGCGGCAAGACGCTGGCGCAGGTCGCTGAGACGCGGGGCGCCACGCCCGCACGCACCATGATGGACCTGCTGGCCGAGCCGAATGGTTCGGGCATTGGTGTGGTCGCGAAGGGCATGGACGACGCGGATGTCGGGAAGCTCATGCAGTGGCCGTTCACAAACATCTGCAGTGATGGCATGTCGAGCGGCCTGCATCCGCGTGGCTTTGGCAGCTTTCCCAAAGTGCTTGGCCCATACGTGCGTGACCGTCACCTGTTCTCGGTGGAGGAAGCGGTGCGGAAAATGACGAGCCTCGCGGCCAGCAATGTGGGCATCGCACAGCGAGGGATCATAGCGCCAGGATACTTTGCTGATCTCGTGTTGTTTGATCCCGCGACAGTTGCCGACCGCGCGACCTTTGATGCGCCACAAGCAGTGGCTGTCGGCATTCAGCGTGTATGGGTGAATGGGGCGTTGGTTTTCGAGTCAGGCAAACCCACCAAGCGCTATCCCGGACGCGCATTGCGACGGGCAGCCGACACGCGTCGGTAAACGACATCACGAAGACATCGCTGAGGCAGCATTCATGACCACGTCAACCAACCCAGCTCGCGTGTTTGATGCACGCTTGGTCGGCGCCTGTTCTCTCTTGGGCCTCCTTGGTAGCGGCCCCACGTTGGTGTTGGCGCAGAGCGTGTCGTCGGCTCCTGCAACAGTCAGCGCGCCAGTCGCGGGCCCATCGCTTGGCAAGACCGGTCTCTTTCAGCAGCATCGCAATTTTCCCTCCAAGCTCGTCGTCAGCCGCACCATCGACGTGTGGCTGCCACCGGGATACTGGCAAGGAGACGCTCGATACCCCGTGCTGTATGTGCAGGATGGCCAGAACGCGTTCGACCCAGCCACGTCGTTTGGCGGCGTGGACTGGGGCATCGACGAAACGATGACGCGGCTGATCGCCGAGAAGCGCATTCGTCCCGCGATCGTCGTGGCGATCTGGAACTCGCCGATGCGCTTTCAGGAGTACATGCCACGCAAGGCACTCAACAACGACAGCGTCATTTTTACTGGTCGTCCGAGTGGAGAAGTGGTACCGGGTCCTTCACAATCCGACGCCTATGTGCGCTTCTTGGGCAGCGAGCTCAAGCCGTTTATTGATCGCACCTATCGAACCAAGCCACGTCGCGACGATACGTTCCTGATGGGATCGAGCATGGGTGGCCTGATTTCTCTGTATGCGATCAGCGAACTGCCCGGACTGTTTGGTGGGGCGGCCTGCCTGTCCACGCACTGGCCGGCCGGTCGCGGGGCCATGGTGGAGTATCTGCAGCGCAACGTGCCCAAGGCCGACGACCATCGACTGTACTTCGACCACGGAACCGCGACGCTCGATTCACTGTACGCGCCATATCAGGTGCGGGTAGACGCCATCTTGCGGAACGCCAAGTATCGCGACGAAGAGCACTTCATGACGCGTGTGTTTGAAGGCGCGGACCACTCCGAACGAGCGTGGCGCGTGCGGGTTGACGGCCCGCTCGAGTTTCTGCTTCGCCGCTAGCGCGTGACAACGCGTGACGTCGCGTGACAACGCGTGACGTCGGGTGACAACGGGTGAGAACGCTCGACAACGCGTGACGAATGGCGCGTTGCGCGCAGCGTCCTGCACCGCCATCACCGCGGACCGCCGCCCACGTATCGGTCAAAATGGCTCACCAATTTGTTGAGCAGATACGTCGCATAGTACGGCCGCTGCGTCCATCCATGCGTGGCAGCAGGCGCGAACGCGAAGTCAAAGTCCTTGCCGAGCCGCATGAATTCCTCTGCCAGTGCAACGGCTGACGAGAATGGCACGACATCGTCCTGCATGCCGTGGATGATCAGCAGGTGATCGCGCAAATTGCCGGCGTACTGCTTTGCACCGCGCGTGAAGGCCGCGGGATGTGATTGCGGGCGTCGGACGATCGCCACGTCGTCGCTGCCAAAGAG